>URIX01000009.1 GCA_900547975.1 uncultured Eubacteriales bacterium
ACGGCGGTAGGGGAAACACGTGAGGAAGGGGGGAAGTTTTAATTTTAATGTACGCGCCGTTCACACATGTAGAGGAAGAAAATTTCACTGAATTTGTAAAATTTGTTAAAAACGAGAAAAACCCCTCGTTTTTCAAGAATATTTTATCAAAAATATGGCAATCGATAACAAAGTATTGAAAATATAATTTTCAAGTGCTACAATAGGCGAGGAAAGAAGAAAAATTATGGATATTGTCAGAACCGTTGAACTCAAAGAAAGTATAATCAAAAACAACGACGCGGACGCGGATAAACTTCGCGTCGAACTCGACGAGCAAGGCGTATATTACGTCAATGTTATGTCAGCCCCCGGAAGCGGAAAGACGACGTTGCTCGTTGCGCTCACCAACGCTTTGAAAGGCAAGGTAAAGGTCGGAGTTATGGAAGCGGACATCGACGGCGACGTGGACACGTACACCGTACGCGAAGCGGGTGCAGAGGCAATCCAACTTCACACGGGCGGTATGTGCCATCTCGACGCGGATATGTCGAGGCAAGGTTTCAAGGAATTCGCAACGACTTCCGACATCGTGTTTTTGGAAAATATCGGCAATCTCGTATGTCCTGCCGAGTTCGACACGGGCGCGCACCTCAAAGTCGTGTTGCTCGCGCTTCCCGAAGGGGACGACAAACCGCTCAAGTACTCGCTTATGTTCTCGGTTGCGGACGCGGTCGTGTTCACGAAAACGGATACGGCAAAATATTTCGATTTCGATGTCGAAAAGTGCAAAGGATATATTCGCTCTCTCAATCCGAACGCAAAGGTATTTGCGGTGTCCGCTCGCAGCGGCGAGGGCGTAAACGAATTTGCCGATTATCTCTACGGCAAGTACGAAGAGTGGAAAGAGGGCTTGAAATGAGAGTTATATCCGTAAAAGAAAGCATATTTTCAAACAACGACAAGACCGCGGACGAGATAAGAGCGACGCTCAAGGCAAAGGGAACGTTCTTGCTCAACGTGATGTCCTCACCCGGAAGCGGAAAAACGACGTTACTCACCGCATTGCTCAAAGAGTTGAAAGAAAAACTCAAAGTGGTTGCGATGGACGTTGACATCGAAACGGACGTGGACGCTCGTCGCATAGCGGACGGCGCGGGAATCGAGAGCGTGCAGATACACAACGGCGGACTTTGCCACATCGATGCGGATATGGTGAGAGAAGTCTTGTTGCAAGCAAAATTTGACGATTGCGACCTCATCGTTCTCGAAAATATCGGCAACCTCGTATGTCCTGCCGAGTTCGACACGGGCGCGCACCTCAATATGATGCTCTTGTCCGTACCCGAAGGCGATGACAAACCGCTCAAATATCCGTTGATGTTTGAAAAGTGCGACCTTATCGTCGTGACCAAAATCGACACCCTCGAAGCGTTCGATTTTGACAAAACCGAGTTTGAAAAGAACATTTCTCGTCTGAATCCGCAAGCACAGATATATTATGTCAGCGCAAAAACGGGTGAAGGGCTTGAAATGTTTGAAAATAAGATATACAATATAATAAAGTTTTTCAAAGGAGAAAACAACAATGGCTGAGATGAGCAAAGCATTCAAACCGGAATTTATGGGCGATCCCAATCCGAGTGAGAAAATCCTCAAACTGGCAAGGAAAGTCACCGACTGCGTCGACCACAAACTTTTGGGCGTAACCGTCAACGACCCCGAATACTGGGGACTTCGTTGCATTATGACCGATGAGATGGCAGACGTCGCACTTTCTATGAAATTGCGCACGCCGTACACCTTCGAGCAACTTTGGAAACTCAATCCGCAATACAAAAAAGCGGAAGACTTCCAAAAGATTCTCGACGAAATGAGCCACATCGGTATCATCGAATACGATTACGGCAATCACTATGACAAGAACGGTCCTATCAAGGGCGCAAAGAGAGAACGTCGCTACGTGCTTCCTATGTTCGTTCCAGGCTCTGCCGAATTTACGAATATGATCAAGCAACAACTTGACGAACATCCCGAACTTGCAATGTTCTTCGAGCGTATGACCTATCTTCCCTTGACTATGGTCACCCCGATGGTGCCCCCGGGAGGCGCAGGCATCGGTATGCACGTTATCCCCGTCGAAAAAGCAATCGAGATGGAAAACGGCACTATGGACATCGAGCATATTTCCTACTGGCTCAAAAAGTATGAGGGACACCTCGGCGTAGGTATCTGCTCTTGCCGTTACGGCAGAGCCAAACTCGGCGAAGGCTGCGGCGACAGTTGTGAAGAATGGTGTATAGGTATCGGCGATATGGCGGACTACTGCCGCGAAACCGGCAAAGGCCGCGACATCACCTACGACGAGGCTATGCAAATCCTTCGCAATGCGGAAAAGAACGGCTTTGTTCACCAAATCACCAACATCGACGGCGAGAACAAAATCTTCGCAATCTGCAACTGCAACGTCAACATCTGCAACGCGCTTCGCACCTCGCAACTTTTCAACACCCCGAATATGTCCAGAAGCGCATACGTCGCTCGCGTAGAGAAAGACAAATGCGTCGCTTGCGGCAAGTGCGTTGAATATTGCCCCGCAGGCGCGGTCAAACTCGGTCAAAAACTTTGCACCAAGCAAGGCGAAATCAAATATCCCAAACACGAACTTCCCGACAACCTCAGTTGGGGTCCGGACAAGTGGGATGAGGATTACAGAGATAACAACCGTATCAACTGCTACGAAACGGGTACGTCGCCGTGCAAAGCGGCTTGCCCTGCGCACATCGCAGTTCAAGGTTATATCCGCAAAGCAAAAGAGGGCAAGTACAGAGAGGCTCTCGAACTCATCAAGAAGGACAATCCGTTCCCCGCAATCTGCGGTCGCGTCTGCAACAAGCGTTGCGAGGCAGCCTGCACCAGAGGAACGATTGACGAGGCAGTGTCCATCGACGCAATCAAGAAGTTTATCGCAGAGCAAGATTTGCACGCGGAAACGAGATTCGTTCCCGAAGTCGTCATTCCGTCCAACGTTGACAAACAATGGTCTCAAAAGATAGCAATCATCGGCGCAGGCCCGGCGGGACTTTCTTGCGCATACTATCTTGCGACGAAGGGTTACAAACCAACCGTGTTCGAAAAGAACGAAAAACTCGGCGGTATGCTTACATACGGTATTCCGTCCTACAAACTCGAAAAAGACGTCATCGAAGCGGAAATCGACGTTTTGCGTGAACTCGGCGTAGAGTTCAAGACAGGCGTCAACGTCGGCAAAGACGTCACTATCGACGAGTTGAGAAAACAAGGCTACAAAGCGTTCTACGTTGCAATCGGCTGCCAAGGCGGCAGACTTCCCGGCGTACCCGGCGAAGATGCAATCGGAACGGATATGGCTGTTTCCTTCTTGCACGACGCAACCGAAAATCACGATAGAAAACTCAGCGGCAAGACGGTCGTTATCGGCGGCGGCAACGTTGCTGTCGACTGCGCTCGCACGGCTGTCCGTTTCGGCAGTGAAGAAGTGGGTATGTACTGCCTCGAATCGAGAGAAACTATGCCCGCAAGCAAGAATGAAATCGAAGAAACCCTCGAAGACGGCATTTCCGTCAACAACGGCTGGGGCCCGAAGGAAATCCTCAAGAACGCAGACGGCACCGTCAAAGCAGTCGTGTTCAAGAAGTGCTTGAGAGTCATCGATCCTCAAACCAAGAGATTCAGCCCCGTTTACGACGAGAACGACACAATCACCGTCGAAGCGCAACACGTCATCTTCGCAATCGGTCAAGCGATTGTCTGGGGCGACTTGCTCAAAGACACTAAGGTTGAATTCCATCACGGCAATTATCCCGTTGCGGATTCGCTCACGTATCAAACCGCAGAACCCGACATCTTCGTCGGCGGCGACGTGTACAGCGGACCCAAGTTCGCAATCGACGCAATCGAGGCGGGCAAGAACGCGGCAGTATCGCTTCATCGCTTCGTACAACCCGGTACGAGCATGACAATCGGTCGCAACCGCAGACAGTTCATCGAACTCGACAAGAACAACATCGTCATCGACAGTTACGACACCGCCGGCAGACAAGAAGCCAAAGAACTCGAAGGCGACAAACATTCGTTCAGAGATTTGCACGGCACTCTCACCGAAGAGCAAGTCAAGATCGAAGCAGGTCGTTGCCTCGGCTGCGGCGCAAGCGTCGTTGACGAGAACAAGTGCATCGGTTGCGGCGTCTGCACCACCAAGTGCGAATTCGACGCAATTCATCTTCACAGAGAACATCCCGAATGCTCTACGATGATTCGCAGCGAAGACAAGTTCAAAGCAATCATTCCGTACGCAATCAAACGCGGCGTGAGAATTGTGTTCGGCAAAAAGACCGCAGAAGAAAAGGCTTCCCAAAAGAAACACAAAGAAGCGGTCAAAGCGGCAAAGGCAGCAAAAAAAGCAAACAAATAAGAGGTTGATATGCACGAATTAGGCGTAGTTTTTCACATAGCCGATATGGTCCGCGACGTTGCCGTCGAAAACAAGGCAACCAAAATTCAAAAAGTCGTTATGCAAATCGGCGAAGTGTCTACAATCGTCAACGATCAACTCATCGATTGTTGGAACTGGAATGCAAACCGCACGGATTTACTGCGCGGTTGCACTCTTGAAATCGAGCCTATCAAAGCCGTCACCTACTGCGAGGACTGCAAAAAAGAGTACCCCACCGTCGAGTATGGCAAGACCTGCCCCTATTGTGGTAGTGAACATACTTACCTTATTCGAGGGAACGAAGTGCTTGTCAAAGAAATCGCCGTAGAATAAAGCCGCTATTGAGCGAATAACATCGTCAACGCCCCTCTGCTATCAACTCATTTACGATTAGTAAATTAGGGTTGCTATCAGAGGGGCGTTTTCTTGTTCTTCATCTCAAAATCGGCTTTATTCAAGAACGATAGTCTGTTATTAATCTCAATTTATGAAATAATTCGCCGCATAAAAAAGCGTGCCGTTGGCACGCTCATTCATTCATTATCAAGAAATAATCGGTTAGGCGTTCGGGGGTGTCGGCAAAGGACGTTTCGTTCCAGTATTCCACAAGTAAAACGAAGTTTTCGATTATCGAATTGACTTTCAAGGATTTGGGCAGGTTTTTGCCCGTCACGAAATTGTTTTCGACGCAAGCGGTTGCAAACTCGGCAAGTTCGCCCCTCAGATAATTGAGGAATATGTCCTTGCTTTGAGAAAGCAAAATGGCGTGGACAAGCGTTTTTTCGTCGTGCAGGTGATAGAAGATGTGTGTTATGAAATGCTTGTAATCGAAAATCGAGGATTTTGAAAAATCGTGGCTCTTTTCTTCTGCAAGCGAGTGCGAAAAGACGTGCCCGAATATGGTCGAACATATGGATTTGAGCAATTCCTCTTTCGTTTTGTAATGCGCGTAAAACGTGCTTCTCGCAACGCCGCTTTTGTCCAACACGTCTTGGATTCTCACGTCCGCATATGCTTTTTCAAGCAAAACTTCGGCAAAAGCGTCGTAGATTTTCTCGGTTGTAGCGTTTATTTTCTTGTGCATATTCCGCCCCTCACATCTTTCTTTTCTCGATTATATCAAACATCGTGTTCGCTCGTCAATACAAAATGTTCTAAAAATCGGCAAAAACAAAACAAAATGTTTCGATTTGTTTGATTTATACAATTTTAACCGTACAAATGTGTTCATTTTAACTTGATTGCGATTGCGTGCAATGGTATAATTTATCCTATGAGCAAAGGCATTATTCAAGTTGAAAATCTTAGCGTACACGCAAGGTTTTTGCACTCGACGGAAACTATTGTCGAGGGAGTTTCGTTTTGTCTTGACGGCGGCGAAAAACTTGCGATAGTGGGCGAGTCGGGAAGCGGCAAATCTATGATTGTCAACGCGCTTACGTCCTCGCTTGCCGACAACTGTTTTGCAACGGGCAATGTTGAGTACGACGGCGTGAATTTGCTTGAAAACCGCAGTTTTGCAAAAAAACTTATGGGCAAAGTAATCGTGCTTATTCCGCAGGGCGGCGCAGAGTCGTTGAATCCTTCTCTCAAAATCAAAACTCAAATTTACGAGACTCTGAAAAGGAACGGCGCAAAACTTACGAGAGAGCAAAAGCGCGAAGCGGCGATACGCAATCTAACAAAATCGGGACTAAAAAACGCGGAAGAAATCCTTGAAAAATACCCGTTTGAAATAAGCGGCGGCGAAGCGCAAAGGGTGGTGCTTGCAATCACGCTTTGCTCGCACGCAAACCTTATCGTTGCCGACGAAGCGACGAGGGGAATCGACGGCGAAACCAAAGAAGCGTTTTGGGATTGCATACGAAACGACCTTTCGTCCGCGGCAATGGTGTTCGTCACGCACGACATTGCGGAAGCAAAAAGGTGCGACAACGTGCTTGTGCTGAAAGATGGCAAAGTGGCGGAATACGGCAAAACTCTCGACGTGTTTTCAAATTCGCAGAGCGAGTACACAAAGACGCTCGCTATGGCGAGCGAGGTGCAAGATGCTTGAAGTAATCGACTTGTCAAAATCGTTCGTCGTGGACAATAAAAAATCAAAAACGAGTGTTTATCCTCTCAAAAACGTATCTTTAACCATAGAAAATGGCAAAAAAATAGGTTTGGTGGGAAAAAGCGGCGAGGGGAAAAGCACGCTCGCAAACATATTGTGCGGTGTAGAAAAACTCGATAGCGGAAGCGTTTTGCTTGACGGTCAAAGCCTTTTCGACGGCAAAAACAAGTACGACAAAAAGGCAGGTGTCAAAGTTCAACTCATACCGCAAAAACCCCTTCTCGCGCTCGACCCTACGCAGCGCATAGGCAGTGCGATAAAGGAAACGCTTGTCTTTTCAAAGGCGGCAAAGAGAGGTAAGGATGCGCAAGAAAAGGCTTTGCGACTTTTCGACGTCGTAGGACTCGAACGCACGCTGTTTTCAAGGCTTCCCGTGCATTTGAGCGGCGGACAGGCACAACGCGCGGTCATAGCGCGCGCTCTCGCAACCAATCCCCAAATTCTCGTTTGCGACGAGTCAACGTCAATGCTCGACGCGGAAACGCAAAAGAATATCGTCGAACTGCTCGATAATCTCGTGAAAGAAAGAGGCGTTTCGTTGCTTTTCATATCGCACGACGTTGCGCTCGTGAAAAACTTTTGCGACGAAACCTATCTTCTCGAAGACGGCAACATCGCAGTCACGCGTATAAATAATGAAAACAAAAGTAACAAATAATAATACTGCAGAGGAAACAAAATGAAAAAATTTCGAGTTTATGTTGTAACAATCTTGGCTATTGCGATTGCGTGCATAGGTTTTGTTGCTTGCAACCCTAAAAACGACGAAAAACAAAGCGTGCTTGTCGTCGGCACTACGATGAGCGTGGATTCGCTCAACCGTCTTGATTCAAACGGCGGCGCACCCGGCTACAACTTCGATAAAATCGCGTCAACCGTATCGCAAATTGCGGCGGTAAGCAAAATCGACGGCGAATATATAGGCGTTGATTGCGATTACGCTTTGAGCGAGGACGGAAAAACGCTCACCCTCACGCAAAAGGACGGATATAAGTGGCATGACGGCGAAATCGTCACCATCGATGACGTAGAGTTTTCGCTTTCGTCTTTGAAAGAGGGTAAGGACTACGAATCCGTGCAAAAAACGGAAAAGTCGCTCGTTTACGAGTTGTGCACGCCGTCCGATACGTTTTTGACCAAAGTTTCCGCATTTACGATTGCGCCGAAGCACTTGCTTGACGGAAAAAACAAAGACACGGTGACCGACGAGCAATCCGTCGTCGGTGCAGGTCCTTTCAAATTTACGTCCGTAGACAAGGCGTCGGGAACGATTACTTTTGAGAAATTTGCAGATTATCCCAAAGCAAACGACGTCAAATTCGACAAGGTGATATTCAAGCAATACGGCTCGCAAGAAGTACTTACGCTCGCGCTCAAAAACGGCGAAATCGATTTGATTTTCGACTATGCAAAGGGACTTACGAGCGACCAAATATCCGCGCTTTCCTCTCAAAGCGACGTGAAACTTATTTCGCAAGCGACGAAGCAAGTTCCCAAAACATTGTTTTTCAACAATCAAAAAATGACCAACGCAAACGTAAAGCGCGCAATCGCTCTGTCGATAGATTATGACAAAATCCGTTCGACGTTTGCGTCGGCAGGCGCTGCGCCGTCGAGAGAGGGCTTCGTGGGCGAGGGTATCTTCGGATACAAAGAAACGCCCGTGTGGACACGCAATCTCGAAAAAGCAAAGGAACTTCTGACGAGCGAGGGATATTCGCAATCTAACAAATTGCGCTTCGAATTGCTCGTACACGCAGGCACGAACGATACGCAATACGCTTCGCTTCTCAAAACTCAAATCGAGGAAAGCGGACTCGTCAACGTCGTACTTGTCGAAAAGGGAAGCGACTGGCAAGAGTACTATCAAGCAGGCAACCATATGGCGAGTCTTGTCAAAATCACAGCAAAAGGCTACGACTTTGAAGCAGGGTACGGCACGAGATACACGCTTGCGACAAACACGAGTATGCTCGATATGAAGAACCCCGTCGCGCACGGACAACTGCTCGTCGAGGACGAACAAGGACTCACCGAGTACGGCAAAATTCTGTATGCGATGAAAAACGCGGCAACGTCCGAACAACTTTCGACTGCTGTCGGCGAGTATCAGGACTACGTTGCGAAAAATGTGATTTGCGTTGCGTTGTTTTACGACGGAACGACGTACGGCGCAAGCGCGAAACTCGACGGTTTCAAACTCGACGTGGCTTTGGGAATCCTCAATCCCTCGACGTTCGAAACGTTTGAAAAGCATTGAGAATAAAGAACACCAAACGAAGGAATAGTGCAGACAATGGCGCAAAAAGCGTTTTATAACGACGAATGCGCGCCATAAACTGCGAATTGCGACAAAAGATAACTATGGCAAAGAGGATAACCAAAACGTTGATATTTTCAATCGTTGCGCTTGCGGCACTGTTGGCCGTCAATTTCTTCTTGCCCCGACTTATGCCCGGTGATCCGCTCGCAAACCTCGTTGGCGCGGACGAAACCACTTTGTCGCAAGAACAGTACGACGAGTTGTATCACGAGGCGGGACTCGATTTGCCGCTCGGAAAACAGTTTGCAAACTACTTGTCGGGACTTTTCAAAGGCGACCTCGGATATTCTTATCATAGGGGAGGCGACGTCGGCGCGATAATACTTGAAAAGATACCTCGCACGTTGCAAATAACTTTGCCTGCGTGGATTTTGTCCGCGCTTTTGGCGTTTTGGCTCGGCCTCGTCGCAGGCGGCAGGAAATCGAGTTTGCTCGACGCGGGAATAAGCGGCGGTATGATGATTCTCGATTCCGTGCCGACGTTCCTTTTTGCAATCGTGCTTCTCATTCTGTTTGCGTTCGAGTGGAAGATTTTGCCGTCGGGCGGACTCAATTCGCCGTTTGCGCAAAACTTGTTCGGTGACAGACTGTTGCATTTGATTCTTCCCGTTGCGACGCTCACGTTCGTGTCCGTGCCGAAGAAATTTTTGCTCGTTCGCAATCAATCGGCAAATGTTCAGGACACTCAATATATGACGTATGCGCGCGCAAAGGGTTTGAGCGAAGTGCGCTTAAATACAGCGCACGTTTTTCCCAACATCAGCGGCGCATTCATATCTATGCTCGGCACGAGTTTCGGCCATATGATTGCGGGCTCTATCGTCATAGAAAAGGTGTTCTCGGTGGACGGCGTGGGTATGCTCGTAAATCGCGCGATATTCGACAAGGATTTCCCGATGCTGCAAGGCACGCTTTTGGTGATTGCGATAAGCGTGATAGTTTCAAATTTCATAGCCGACGTGATTTGCGCGTTATGCGATCCTCGACAAAGGAAGGCGGCGCAATGAACAAGAGAGCGTACACTGCAAAAAAAGTGCTGTCTATCGTCGTGTTGTGTTTGGGCATCGCGATACTGCTGACGTTTGCGATATTTGCGATATTCGGACAGAAAATCGCGCCGTATTCGCCGGATGAGAGTTTCGAGAAGTTTCTGCCTTGCTCGAAGCAACATATTCTCGGCACGAACAATCTCGGTTACGACGTCTTTTCCCAACTCATCGTCGCGACTCGCTCGACTTTGATCGTTGGAGTGGTGAGTGCGCTCGCTTGCCTTACGATAGGCGTTGCGGTCGGTTTGCTGGCAGGGTATTTGAGCGGCATATTTTCGGAAGCGATAAACGGATTTATCAATTTCTTTTTGCTTGTTCCGATGTTGCCGGCGGCAATCGTCATAGCGGCGTATACGAGCGGCGGCAAGATGAGCATAATTCTCACGATAGCGTTGCTTTGCTGGTGTTCGACGGCAAGGGCGGTGAGGGCAAAGACTATGGAAGTCAAAAACTCCGACTACGTCCGCGCGCTCAGATCTTTGGGCTACGGCGAGGCGAGAATCCTCGTGCGCCACACTCTGCCCAACGTTGCCGACGTCGCGCTTGCGAAGTTTCTGCCGTCGGTTGCAAGTTGCATTATGATAGAGGCAACGCTCAGTTTTTTAGGCATGGGAAGCGTCACCGACGTGACGTGGGGAGTGATGATTCAAAATGCGTTCACGTACGGCGGAATAACTATGGGCGCATACAACTGGCTTCTTGCCCCGGGCGTGTGCATCGCGCTTTTGCAACTCGCCATATACGCAATAAGTCAATACGTCGAATTCAGACGTAAAATAGTGCAAGAAAGCACGATAAAATATAGATAACGAACGGATAAAGTGCCGATTGTGGCACGAGGTGAAAAATATGTGTCTTGGCGACCCGAACTGCAACTGCAATAAAATAAGCGACGTCAGAGCCTTGCGCGACGACGAGATTTTGCGCGGAAAAGCGCACAAACGCGTCGTGCCCGACGACGAAAAAACCGCGTTTGCGAGATTGAAAAACAAGGATAATCCTTGCTATGAAACGTATATGGAACTCGGAAGCGCGCTCGCTTTTCAAATGCGCTATCACGAGGCTTTGGAATGTTTCGAAAAGGCAAAAACCATTCGTCCCGACGATTACGAGGCGAGAAGAAAATGTGCGGGAAGATACCTTTCAACGCTACGCCTCGACGACGCAAAGGCGGAATTCGAGTGGTGCATAACGCACGCAGACGACGTTCTCGACCCTAAATATATGCTCGGCTGCTGCAAGTATTACGAGGGTGATTTCGAGGGTGCGAAACAACTTTTCGACGAGTGCATAACCCTTGCAAAAGACAACGGCGATATGTACGTCGCCTCGCTGTTCTGGGCGGTTGCGTGCAACGTCAGAGCGGGCAAGGATGTAAGCGAAATTATGCAAAAATTCGATAGGAATATGGCAATAGGACACCATACGGGATATATGCAGTCGCTCAAACTTTTCGACGGCGATTCGCTTTCCGAGTGCGATACGATTGCCGATGAGGACGAACTTCAAAAGTGTATATTCAACTATGGCGCGCACCTTTATTATCTCTCGAAGAGCAATGCATTTTTGGCAGATTTGTTCCTTGCAAATACGCTCAAACTCGACACCTATTTTTCGGCGTTCGCCTATCTTGGCGCATACACCGAGTTTGTGTGAACTTGCGGTAAAATATTTTTTATAAAATCATTTGACAAACATCTATGCAAATGCTATTATCTTATAGCATTCACGTGGGGATATAGCTCAGTTGGTAGAGCGCCTGATTTGCATTCAGGAGGTCCTCGGTTCGAATCCGTGTATCTCCACCATAGGTGAAAATACCCGCATTCTGTTGCGGGCGCAACGCATCACTCGTGATGCAACCGAGGACGAGTCCTCGCTGACGCTCGCTTCGATATGCAAGCATATCTGCTCGCTATTTCACGAATCCGTGTATCTCCACCACCCATATTGGATTGTAGCTCAGTAGGTTAGAGCACCACCCTGATAAGGTGGGGGTCGGTGGTTCGAGTCCACTCAATCCAACCAAAAGCACTCAAAGCGAGTGCTTTTATTTTACTTTCGTGTCCTTGGACGGCAAGCCGTCCGCGCCCATGGCGCACGAACCGCCTTTCGGTGCTGACCGCAAGCAAAGCAAAGAAAAGCGCGTAGCATTTTTACTTTGCGCGCGATGCGGACATAGAAAACAATAACACGGAAGTGTAGTGCGAATGCACGACTGCGCAAGCAGTATTGTTTTGCGTAGACGCTTCGTTTTCGCAAATAAATTTGCTTCACTTCGCTATTAAACGAGTCCACTCAATCCAACTACCGAAACGAGAGTGCGCAACACCAACATCGACAAACAAGTCGGTTATGGTGCGTACTGGGTACGTATAACGTATTCCGACGATTCGCAAAAGCAATATAATGCGACAGACCAACTACACAACGCAGATTCCAACACATATATCGAGTTGGTAGGAAAGTCAAATATCGATGCAAATAAAACGATAAAATCGATTGAAATTGTGGTTGCATATGAGTTGTTTGCAGGCGCACCCGGCGTATTTGGTATTTGGTGGAAGGAATACACAAATCGGCGTTGCGAATACACCTTCAATTTTACACATTAAATTGCTTATTACGATAAGACAAACGGGAAAAGGCGACGCAATGCGTCGCCGTTTTCCTTTTGTTGGGAAAGAGAGGGAAGTTTCTTTTATGCGAGCAAAAATCATCGCAGAGGCAACGGCAACACGCAAAACTTGCGTATTGCCGAAAGCCACGCTCGATTTATTGCTTTACTAACCGCGCAGAGAATTTTTTGCTATCAAAATAAGACGGGCAAAAACTCACGCCACAATTTCGCAAAATTATCTGCTTGGTGGGGCGTGCTTTGCACGCAAGAGGAAGATTCAAATCTTCCTTAACTGCGGCAATGCCGCAATATCACTTGCGCAGAGCGCAAATTTCACTGTCCGAAAGGACAATTACACGCACGCTTGCGTGCCTAGTATTGTGCCTGCGGCACAATACTAGGCACATTCCAAAAGCAACTTGTCTGCGACGAGGGCGATAAATTCGCCGTTGGTCGGCTTTTCGTTGGGGGCGTAAATCTTTATGCCGAACACGTTGTTGATGTTCTCGATTTTGCCTCTGTTCCAAGCAACCTCGATTGCGTGGCGTATGGCGCGTTCCACTTTCGACGCGGACGTCTGATACCTTGCGGCGATGCCGGGGTAGAGTTGTTTTGTGATAGAGTTGATGATTTCGGGCGTTTCAATGGTCATTTTGATGGCTTCGCGCAAGAATTGATAGCCTTTTATATGCGCGGGGATACCCACCGAAATAAAGAGGTTTGCGATTTTCTCGTCCAGAGTTTTGTTCTTGCGTACGTTGACTTGCGCGCGAGGTGCGGGGCGAGGCGTTGAAAAGTCGTTTATGACTTTCAAAAGAGTGTTGTAGTCGAATGGTTTTGCAAGAAAGTAACTCGCACCGTATTGCATTGCTTTTTGCACGAAGCCGTCGCTTGCGAGTTGGGACATCATAATGACGACAGAACTTTTGTTTTCCATCGCATTTAGCACTCCGAAGCCGTCCAATTCGGGCATCACGATGTCGAGAAGCACGAAGTCGGGCTTGTAGAGATCGATGAGTTTCAAAGCGTCGTTCCCGTTTTGAGCGATACCCACGACCTCGAATCCGTCTTGCGCATCGATGAAATCGCGCATACCCGCACATAATGCTGCGTTGTCGTCTGCAATTACAATAGTTTTGTTCATAATTCTCCTCCAAATGGCGTAATTTGTTGTGGTAATTTGATTATAAAATTCGTTCGTGAACAAAAAATCGCATTTTTCACGATTTTTTGTCGATGTATATACATATTTGTTTATTAGGATTGTTTATTCCGAATAAATGTTACAATTACGTTAACAATGCACATTTTACGCGCATTTTGTCGGGTTTTCAACAATTATTTTCACCAATTTTTCTTTACACCATATATGGAGCGGGCAAATTTTTCACCCACTACATAAAGTAATATCAAAAAAATTTAGAAAAAAATGAAAATATAGTTTACATAATCACATCTTATCAATATAATATATGAATCAAACCTAACTACGAGGTTGTTATGGGAAAGTATAAGAAATGTCCGCGCTGTGAACTGAACTGGATTCCCGTCGAGGAAGAACTGTGCGAAGTCTGCAAAGCGGAACTCGGCAAAGCAAGCAAAATCTGTCTTTTGGAAGACGATGACGATATAGAGGAAGAAGAAAGAATCTGCCCTGTTTGCAAAGTCAATTATCTCGAACCCGGCGAAGATATGTGCGCCGCGTGCAGGGAGGAACAAGCAAATTCGGCGCAGAGCAAACTCGACGACGAGGACGACGATTGGCAAGAATTTGTCGAAGACGACGAGCCTATCACGCCCGACGACGAAAACGAAGTTTCGCTCAACCAACTTCAAGAGGACGAGGAAGACGAGTTCGAGGACGACGAGGAAGAACAATGCCCCGACGATTTCGACGACGATGACCTCGGCGACATCGACGATTATGCCGACGACGATGATGACGAAGACGAAGAAGACGACGAGGAAGACGACGAGGACGAAGAAGAAGATAAAGACTGAATACTGTCTTAAAGAAAAAATAAAAAAACGCACCGACGGTGCGTTTTTATTTTTTAGTTAATAATTAATAATGAATAATTAATAATTGTGGGTGGGGTTGCGCCCCACACCTGCAAAGTGTATTTTTCGTTTAGTCGAGTTTTGAAAGTTCGTTTATCAGCGACAAAACCGCAATGCCGTACTTGGACGGAAGTTTGGCAAGTTCGTTTTTCACGAGTTCGGACACGCTTTCGTTTTTCTCGTCCACGCCCAAAAGGTAGTCGCAGGACGCGCTCAAAGCAACGCTCAGATTTTTCAGCGTTTCGATGGATACGCCGACTTTTCCGCTTTCGACGTCGGCAAGAAAGCGCGGACTGACGTTGATTTTTTCCGCCAGACTCTCTCTCGTCATATTCAACATATTTCTTCTCGCACGTATTCTTTCGCCGAGAATTATATTCACGTCTTTCATAATATTATTCACCAATGTTTTCAAATTCAAGTTGATTATATATGAAGCGACACATCTCAACAATGATGTACTACATCTTGACAAATGATGTAATACATCATAAAATAATACTAATATACATTTAGTATGGGGGTTATGAAGGAAACTATGAGAAAGATGTGTTACATATTTGTCGCATTGTTGACGCTTTTATTTGCGCTCACACTCGTCGCTTGCGGCGATACCGAGCAAGAAAAGCCTGCGGCGGTGTCGAAGTACGTCGAGGGTATGGACGATTTCGAGTACTATGCCGACGACGAAACCGTTACGCTGTTCTGGCCGAAAGACAAGACGAAAAAGAGCGTGACTATTCCTGCTTGCGTGACCGAAATCAACGGCAACGCGTTCGACGGTTGCGTTTTGCTCGAAGAAGTGAAATTCGAAAAGGGTTGCAAACTCAAAAGAATCAACACGTTTGCTTTCAAAGATTGTACAGCATTGAAAAAAATATGGCTTCCGCCAACCGTCGAGTTGCTCGGCGACAGAGTTTTTTACGGTTGCACATCGCTTGAAGAAGCCGACTTTTCGGGCGAAGGCATAACGTCTTGCGGTTCGTTGATTTTTGAAAAATGCGCAAGCCTCAAACGCGTCGTCGTGCCTGCGGGTATGACGAATGTCAGTGAAAAAGAATTTGCCGATTGCGTATCTCTTGAAAGCGTTAAATTTTGCAACGGCGTTGCCACGATTGCAAACAACGCTTTTTACGGCAAAAAACTTGTTGGCGAAATGACTTTTCCGAGCAGTATAAAGAAAATAGGCGACAGAGCGTTTTACGGCAATGAGTTCAGTGCGATTAGTTTCTCCGAAAACGTGGAATCGATAGGAAAAGAAGCGTTTTACAGCAAAGACAGTTCATATCTTAAAGATTTGACGTTGCCGTTTGTCGGACAAACGGCAAACGGCGGCACGCTTTCCGACGTCTTTTCGCAAAGCAGTATATCGTCGCTTGAAAGTCTTACGATTTCGGGCGGAACGCTCGGCGGCGATTCGCTCAAATGGTTTTCGGGATTGACGCTTGAAGTGAGCGACGACGTAAATATCAAAGCGGGTGCGCTTGACAATACCGAGTGGTACAAAAATCAAAAAGACGGCGTCGTATACGCCGGCAATATCGTGTATGGCTATAAAGGCACGATGTCGCAACCCACAGCAATCGTCATAAAAGAGGGCGCAACGAAAATAATCGACGGCGCATTCGGTATTCAAGAAAACGCCGTTTCGTTCGAGATTTCTTCAACGGTGAAGGAAATCGGCAAAAAGGTGTTGACTGCGCCGTATTTGCTAAGAATAAAAGTGTCCGCCGACAATAAAAACTACGCTTCCGACGGCAACTGTCTGCTTAAAAAAGACGAAAACGGCAATAAAGGAAATACCGTGATTATGGGCTGTCGCGGAAGCGAAATTCCGTCGTACGCCACGGTTATAGGCGAATATGCGTTTGAATTAATGTCCGTTGACGCATTAAAGATTCCCAAATACATACAAAGAATCGAAACCGGCGCGTTTATAGGGGCAGTGTTTTCGGAAAATATCGTCTTTGAAAGCGGAAGTCAGTTGCAAGCGATAGGCGATTACGCTTTCTGCACGTACGCCTATTATATGAGAAACGTCGTGCTTGATTTGGGTGCGCTCAACAATTTGAAAAGCATAGGCGAATATGCGTTTGATTTGGGGAATAACAGCGTAGACGGTCTTAATAACGGCATAACGAACGTGATTCTTCCCAAAAATCTGACGTCAATAGGCAAATACGCATTCGGCCCGAATCTTGAGTCAATTCAAGTGGCGACCGGTAACGACACGTTCACGGTTGCGGATAATTGCCTTATCAAAGATTCGACGGTGGTGTTGGGTACGAGCAACAGCGTTATCCCGGCAAAAGTCAACGGCAAAAAAATCACGACTATAGGCGAATATGCGTTTGCGTACAAGACAGTTTCAAATTTGGTTATTCCCGACGGAATCGAAACCATCGGCAACGGCGCGTTTGAAAAGTGCCAAGGCATAACGACGTTGAATCTTCCCAAAAGCGTAAAAAACCTCGGCGCGAATGCGTTTTCGGGCACAGATATTGCGCGCGTGACCATTCCGACAACGGTCGTATCGATAGGCGAAAAAACATTTGCGGAATTGAAAAATCTCGAATACGTCGAGTTTGAGATAGAATCGGACAACGGCGGATACGGTTTGCAATCGATTGCGCAAAACGCGTTCGAGAGAAGTTCCGCGCCCAAAACCCTCACCGCGCCGCTGGGCATAATTTCCAAAATTAAGGACTGTTTCTCGTTTGTCGACACGATAAACGTTATAGGCAACGACGATATTCCCGCGCAAGCGTTTTCGGGTTGGATTCCGCAAAGAACAAAAGCAATAAACATCGGCGAGGGCGTGCGAAAAATCGGCGATATGGCGTTTGCCGATTGCGAAATAACAAGTTTCGTTTTGCCTGCTTCCGTAACCGAAATCGGCGTCGGAATTTTGACGTATTGCCCGATAGAAAGCCTTTCCGTCGCAAGCGGAAACGCAAGATATTATGCGAAAAACAATTATATTATCGACAGCGAGTCGCACTCGATTGTCATCGCGTGCAAAAACAGCGGCGAGATCCCCACGTCGTTCAAGTATGTTACGGTCAATAACAAAAACGTCAAAGAATACGACGTAACGTCGATTGCAAACGGCGCGTTCAAAGGCGTTGAAATCGAAAGAATAACAATTCCGAGCAATATCAAGAGCATATGCGATTATGCGTTCGCGCAAAGCACGCTTCGCACGGTCAATATTTTGTCGGGCGTTGAAAGCATAGGCAGAAGTGCATTCGAGGGCGCAACGAATTTGACGTCGGTGTCCGTTGCCGACAGCGTGAAGTCTATCGGGTACGCGGCATTCCGTGGCACAGAGTTTTACGCGCAAAAGCAAGCGACCGAAACTGGTATATCCTATATCGGCAAGGTTGCATATGCGTATCACGGCGACAAAACGGGCGTCGCCGAACTCGAAGTGGCTGACGGTACGGTCGGCATTGCCGAACACGCATTCGAGAGAATGAGCAATCTCAAAAAGATAATTCTTCCGTCTTCTCTCAAAAATATCGACAAAGAAGTGTTCGTAGGTTGCAAGAATCTTACGAATCTGTATTTCAACGGCACGGACGATAGTTGGAAAGCGGTGACGAAAGTCAGAAACTGGGATTTGAATCTGCCAGTGCACAAAACTTGGACATTGTGCCGCTGCGATGAAAAATCGCACGACCACGACGGTGACGGTATCTTGAAAAAGCCCGACGAGGCGGCGGACGTATGCCAAAACTACAAGTTGTTCGGTGCGGAAGTTTGCGACGAGTGTTTTGACAAAGAAGTCGATAAAGCAGTAGGTCGCAGTAATTAATAATTAATAATGAATAATTAATAATTAATAATTGAGGGCGGGACACCCGCACCTGAAATAGAAACAAGTAATAAAAACTGCGCCAAATAGATGCATAATGCGAAAGAGGCATCCGAACGGCAACCCTAATTTACTGACGTAAATGAGTTGTCGGGCGGATGCCTCTGACAAAATTAGGCGCTATTTGGCGCAGTTTTTAATAAGCACGGGCGTAATAGATTACCTTGCTCGCAGGCTTCCCGCAGACGGGGCATACGTCGCCGACGGGCGTTTGGTCAAACGGCATACAACGCGAGGTCGCCGCAAATTGTTCTTTTATCTTGTCCTCACAGCAACGGTCGCCGCACCACATAGTCTTGACGAAATTGTGATTGTCAAGAGCCTCTTTCATCTCGTCGAGAGAGTGGCAAGTGACGATGTGCGAGTGCAAAAATTCGTGCGACTGCTTGAACATATTTTGTTGAATATCGTCCAAAAGCGCGGGGATTTCGGTCGTAAGGCTGTCGATTTTGAGTGCGAACTTGTCGTGAGTATCGCGGCGCGCAATCATAACCTGACCGTTTTCGATGTCGCGAGGACCGATTTCGAGACGTACGGGCACGCCTTTCATTTCCCATTCGTTGAACTTCCAGCCCGGGGATTGTTCTCTGTCGTCGAGCATAACTCTCACGCCGACGCCACGAAGTGCGGAAGCGACTTCTTGAGCTTTTTCGTTGACGCCTTCTTTGTGCGCCGCAACGGGAACGACAACCACTTGATAGGGTGCGACTTTCGGCGGAAGTTTCAAGCCGCGTTGGTCGCCGTGCGCCATAATGAGCGCGCCGATAAGACGAGTGGATACGCCCCAACTGGTTTGATAGGGATTTTTGAGTTGACCGTCTTTGTCGAGATACTTGATTTCGAAAGCGGACGAGAAGTTTTGTCCGAGATAGTGGGAAGTGCCCGATTGCAACGCTTTGCCGTCGAGCATCATTGCTTCCATAGTGTAGGTGTCAACCGCGCCAGCAAATTTCTCTTTTTCGGATTTTTGACCGACAAGGACGTCGATTGCAAGCACGTTTTGCATGAATTCACGGTACACTTCGAGCATTTTGAGGGTTTCCTCTCTCGCTTCGTCTTCGGTTCGGTGAAGGGTGTGACCTTCTTGCCAGAGAAATTCGCTCGTACGAAGGAAAGGACGAGTGGTCTTTTCCCAACGCACGACGTTTGCCCATTGGTTTATGAGTACGGGCAAATCGCGATAACTCTTGACCCACTTTGCGTACATAGAGCAGATGATGGTTTCGGACGTAGGACGCACGACGAGTTGCTCTTCGAGCGGCGTATTGCCGATATGTGTGACAAGCGCGACTTCGGGCGCGAATCCTTCAACGTGGTCCGCCTCTTTCACGAGATAACTGTATGGGATAAACATCGGGAAGTACGCGTTTTTGTGTCCCGTTGCTTTGAATCTCGCATTGAGTTCCTCTTGAATATGTTCCCAAATCTCGTAGCCGTAAGGACGAATGACCATCGTGCCTTTGACGGGACCGTAGTCGACGAGTTCGGTTTTAAGCACAACGTCGGTGTACCATTGAGGGAAATTCACGTTCATATCCGTGATTTCTTT
The DNA here is from genome assembly GCA_900547975.1 of uncultured Eubacteriales bacterium. Lineage (GTDB taxonomy): Bacteria > Bacillota > Clostridia > Christensenellales > CAG-917 > CAG-475. The sequence continues at coordinate 20,049 of URIX01000009.1, forward strand.
TACGAATTGTTCCTTTTCTTTTGCCATAGTCTGCCTCTATCCGTATAAGGATAATTATATATAATAATATACTGTATCGATATTATATACTCTAAAAACCGCCTTGTAAAACGAAAACATCGAAAAACAATCAAAAGGCTTTGATAAATAAGAAGTTACAAACGTTTACACAACCTTAATTTTTGTCCGAGCGAGCATTTGACGATTGCCATTTTTCCACTTCTTTTATATAATGGCAGTATGGCAAAGAAATCTTCAAAATCCACGAAATCTAAAAAGCAAACTTCGTCACCCGTCGAAAAGGCGGCGAAAAAGGCGTACAAGGCAAATCCGAAAGCGTTTGTAATTTCAATAGTTGCAATCGTGCTCGTCATAGCAATCGCGACGGCGGTTGTGTATTTCGCATTCCCCGACACTTGGGACAAAATCGTTTCAATGATTGTCAAGGACAATCAACATCCGGGACTTGCTCGCGGCGACGGCGAATTGCTTGTGCATATGCTCGACGTCGGACAGGGCGATTGCATCTATATTCAGTTGCCCGACGGCAAAGATATGGTGATAGACTGCGCAAACTACAACGACGACAAAAAGTACGAGAAAAAGACTTTCGATTATCTTGACACCTACATAACCGACGATACGGTCGAGTACCTTATGCTCACGCACTGCGACAGCGACCACGTTTATTTTATGGACGAACTTTTAAAGCAATACCAAGTCGAAAAGTTGTTTATGCCCAACGTGCTTGCCGCACCCGGAACGACATCGAAAGACAAAAAGGCGTTGCAAGATCAAATCGACGCACTCGACACGAGCAGATTCACCGATAAAGACACAATCGGAACGGTAACGTATGCGGAATTTTTCATCGCCGCGCTCACCGAGCCTAATTGCGAAATCGTGCTTAACGTCGATTCCAACGTAAACACTAACAGCATAATTATAGAGGAAACGACGTACAGACTGGTGTTCTATTGCCCTACGCAAGAGTATTACGACGACTCGAATCTCAATAGCGCCGAACGCAAAAACGCCATATCACCCATCGGAATTTTGGAATACAACGGCAGACGTATTATGCTCACGGGCGATAGCAACGAACTCAACGAGCCGCTTGTCGTCGAACGCACGGGCAAAATCGATTGCGACGTGTTGAAAGTGGGACATCACGGCAGTGCGACTTCGACTCTCAATCCGTTTTTGGACGCGTATACGTTCGAGTATGCGATAATCAGTTGCAACACCTACGGCAACAAATTCAATCATCCTCGTCAATCCACGCTCGACCGTCTTAAAGCGCACGACATAGCGGTTTATCGCACGGACAACAACGGCAATATAGTGGTGTCGGTAGACAAGGACGGCAACATAAAAATAACCACACAAAAAGAGTGGAACAAAGAAGAAAACTACAAGGGCTATTCGACAGGTTCGGATGATTAGACTTCAAAAAAGGCTCGCATTGAATTGCGAGCCTTTTTCGTTTTTGAATTAATAATTAATAATTAATAATTATGGGTGGGCTCTGCCCACACCCTAAACGCTCACTCATTCGAAGTGAACTTATTAACGGAATGTGCAACTTCGAAGACGGCACACGAGCCGCAGCGGCGGCGAGAAAAGCGAGCGTCGAAGCTCGACGAATAGTACCGTCCGACTGTGCCGTTTGGGTGCGTAGCTGGCACACAAAGGACGGTGACATAATGAGTGAAATGCCCTTATCTATGCGAGCACCGAGTGTTGCCCCACGCGAAGCGGACGCCGTGGGTTCCCTCAAAGTATGCAGAGGGGGAACGACGGTAGGGGAAACACGTGAGGAAGGGGGAAAATTCAAAGTTAATTTTGTTTAGATTTAATAAGAGGACTAAAAGTTTATGCAGATAAACAAGCGTCTAAACGCCGCAGATAGGATAAAGAGCAAGAAAAAAGCCCCTTGTCAGACAATCTTTTTCAAAAGCAGGTACAGGGTGCAAGCAAGCAGACAATTTGGCGAAACTGTGGCTGGATAGTTTGTCCGTGAATGATTTGATAGCGCAAATTTTCTGCGCGGTAGAGGACTAAAAGTTTATGCAGATAAAAGAAAAGACACGCTGTTGCGTGTCTTTTTGTAAACTTGCATAAACTTTTAGTCCGCTTTGTAGGGAAGCAATGCCATAACTCTTGCTCTCTTGATTGCGACAGCAAGCGTTCTTTGATGTTTTGCGCAAACACCGCTCATACGACGGGGAAGGATTTTGCCTTTCTCGGTGATGAAACGACGAAGTTTCGCAACGTCCTTGTAGTCGATGTCGTCAACGTGATCTACGCAGAATGTGCAAACTTTCTTTTTGGGCACTCTCTTGGGTGCGCGGGGTGCTTTAACTTCTTCTGCCATTTTCAATACTCCTTAAATTAGAATGGAAGGTCTTCGTCGATGGGTTTGAGATCGTCGAAATCGACGTCGTCGGAACCGTTTTCGTCACTTCTGGTGGAGAGGAATTGCACCTCGTCCGCCGCGATTTCGGTGACGTAACGACGAGAACCGTCTTGCGTGTCATAACTTCTTGTTTGGATGCTGCCGCTGATAGCCGCCTTGCTGCCTTTTTTGAGGTAGCGAGCGCAGTTGTCCGCTTGCGCTCTCCAAACTACGACGGGGAGAAAATCGGTTTCTCTTTTGCCGTCTTTTGAGTAGGAACGAGACACAGCAAGTGTAAATCTGCAAAATTTGATGCCGCTGTTTGTGGACGCGAGTTCCGGATCCTTTGTCAAATTGCCGATCAAAAATACCTTGTTCATATTTTTTCTCCTTGTCTATTATTTCTTGATGATCATTTGTCTTACGACGTTTTCGTCGTTACGCATAAATCTGTCAAGTTCTGATTGAGCATCTTTAGAGCAGGTGACGTTCATAAGAACGTAGAAACCTTCGGTTTGCTTATTGATTTCGTAAGCAAACTTTCTCATGCCCCATTTGTCCAAACCGTCAACGGTGCCGCCGAGAGAAGCAACCAAGTTTTCAAATTTTTCGACAACCTGATTTTTCTTATCGTCGTCCACGTCGCCGCGAATGATGTAGAGAACCTCGTACTTATCCATAATTCGATACCTCCTTTTGGTCTTGTGTCCCTTTCGGGAAAGGAAAACGCATCATTTAGATGCTCAATAATAATATATTAATAAAAAATATTTGTCAAACGAATGACGGACATTTGTTATTTTGTCAAAAAGTATGCAAAGCAACACAGTTGCGAGTTCGTGTTGATTTGCGAACGTGTCGGCAAAATGCGTATGGACAAAGGGAGACTTTTAGTTTATAATTTGATTGCGAATGAGAGGACGTTTTCTATGTTTATGTTTAGCACTAAAGAAAAATGTGAAAAACAAGGTATCTAACCGATGCTTTTGATGTCGTACGGCATAAAATAAATATGAGGTGAAGATTATGGCAAATCGGAAAAAGTGGATTTTTATGATGGTTACAATCCTTGTCGTCGTGTGTGCGCTTGCGTTGTTTTGCGCTTGCGATTCAAACGATTCGACGACGCCGCAACCCGACACGCCTAAACCTGATCCGGATCCGACGCCAAGTCCGGAGCCGGAGATAGTTTATCAACCGTTGTCGATCGAAAGCAGTGTTGCGTACGATCCGGAACTCAACCACAGCGACGTTTCGGACAAGGCGTATTTTTCGTTTACACCAAAATACACCAGCAAATATAAACTGTCGCTTAATATGCTTCCTGTGGACGAAGTGAAGGAAGTGTTGTTTGACGGGAAGCCTTTGCCTGTCGTGGACAAAGCCTTCAAAGATTACGAAGTGGTGCTTCGCCAAAATCAAACGTACAAGTTTGACGTCACGTATTTGACGCCTAAAAGTTGGACGTATATGAGCGTTTACGCAAGCAGGGATTTTGAAGAAATAACGTTGCAAGAACAAGAATCGTATATTGTGGTTGTGGACAAAGAAGTTGACGATCAACTCCCGAATTGGTATTTTGGACGAAAAGCGGAAACCTATGCAACCAACAACATAGACGTGTGTATTTCAGCCGTGTACGAATCAGTGACATATACACACCTCAAAGGAATCTATTGGACTGCTGAGGCCAAGAAAGAGCCGCTTCACGAGGACGGATTGTATACCGGACGCGGGCGAAAAATTGACGTATTGCGCAATACGGCAAAAAGCTATTGGTTTGTCTTCACACAAAACAGCATGCCGAATGGAAGTACGTTCACGCCAAGTGTGACCGATATCAAAGAATTGAAAAGTGGAGATGTTGAAAAAGTTTACCTTTCAAGACACGAAGGGATGAAACTTTTTAAGTTTGTTTCAATAGAAGAGGGATATCGAATAAGAATACCGCAAGGTATTTTGGCTATGTTTTTGTATGGAAAAGATAATTATAACGTTACCGGAACAGAATGGCGCTCGTTAGACAGTTTGGTGAGCGAGGGGTCTGGCGATTTGATTGTTGGCGTGCATACGGGTACGTCATATCTTGCTTTATGGGCTTATGACTACGGCACCATGGAAATAAACGTGTTAGACTAAATATAAAAAATATGAGGATGAATTATATGAAAAACATATACAAAAGAGGTTCTGTTGTTTTTTATCATTTTTGATAATAATCATGATTGCATTATTATGTAATGTGATTTTATATGCCACGCCAAGTGTTGCATATGCTGCGGAAACGAACGATGCAATCAATTATGATACGTACACTGACAGCAAGACTTTTACGCGGAATGGAGCACAACGTTCTATATCGGATTTTATTAATAACGATACGATAATAAATTTAAGTATTTTTGGAAAAAATATTTGAAAAAGCTCGCGAATTTCGCGGGCTTTTTCAAATTAAGAAAATCTTTATGTTCCGTTTAGTTCATTTTTAATCGACAATCGTATCATATTATCGCAATCGAGAATTGCACGAAATTTTGAAAAAACAAACAAGGAGATATATTATGAAAAAAACATTAGTATCTGTTTTGGCACTCGTACTTGTCGTTTCTCTTTCTCTCGTCGCTTTCGTAGCGTGCAATGACAAAGACGACAACAAAAACGCAAAAGTTTCCAACACGGAAGTTCTCGGCACGACGGTAGCGGTGTTGGCTTCCAACGCGGCAGGTAGCGCTTCTGCGGCGGCAGAAGATGACGCAGACGTCAACTTCAACGCAGGCGTAAACCTCACGGTCGGCGAAAACAACCAACTTACAGTCGGTTCCGAAGTGGTTGCAAAAGGCATCGCAACGACTCTCAAACCTATGATTCAAACTATGGTTGACAGAGTGGACGAAGTTCTCGGCGAAAACGGCGTAAAGGTCGAAAAAGTCGCGTCCGACGACGCGGAATACACCGAAAAGTATTCGATCACCATCACTTACGTTGACGAAGAAAGCGGCGAAAAATCCACTCGTTCTCTTTCGCTCTATGTCAAACTTTCTGCAGGTGCGGAAATCGAAGGCAAAACCAACTACACTTTTGACGCAAAAGTTATGTGGGTAGGCGCAGACGGCAAAGAAGTCGAAGTAGCGGCATTCAGCGGCGAAGCAAACTTTGACAAAGCAAAAGACGCAACGATCTTCACGCTCGGCGCAAAAGCAGGCGATGAAGAAAACGTCGGCGCATTCGCAAACATCAAAGCATACGCAACCGCACAAGGCACCGTTAAAATCGAAATGGGCGCAGGTGCAGGCGTAAGTGAAATTGCAGGCGCAAACGCGGCTCTTTCCGTTGAAATCGGCAAATTTGCAGACGGCAAATACGGCGCGATCGTAACCGCACAAGGCGACGCAAGCGTCAACAAAATACCCGTTGTCGGCAACGTCGGCGTAAAATTCGTTGCAACCGTCAACGTTTATGCAAACAGCCAAGAGAACGCAGGCGAATTTGCTCTCAACGGCAGTGTCGAAGCAACCGTAACCGTAAATGACGTAACCTACAAGGGAACTGCAAGCCTCACCGGCAAAGCAGTCTATGACGCAGACAAAGACGAAGCGGTCGTAGGACTCAACGGCGTAATCAACTTCATGAAAGTTCAAGAAGAAAACAAATAAGACAAGCAAAACTTGCAAAAAAAGAAGTCGCGACAAATGCCGCGACTTTTTTTTCGTTCTTTTACCTATTGAAAAGCGAGACGAAACAAGTTATAATTCTTTCACGAGACTGCGGCAACGAAAATCCGCAAAACCAACACTTATCGTATCGGCGCAATATGTACAAAAAGAATCGTAAAAACTTTATCGACTTGTGCGGACAGTGGACGCTTCTCGACCCTGTATCTCGCAAAGAATATCCCGCAAGCGTACCGGGTTGCAATTATTCCGATTTGCAAAACGCGGGCGTTATTCCCGACCCGTTCGTCGCGCTCAACGAGGAGAAAACCGAGTGGGTGTCAAAGCAAGACTGGGTGTACGAAAAGACGTTCGACCTCACGAGAGAGGACTTGTTTGCGGACAGAATCTTTTTGAATTTCGAAAAGATAGACACGCTTTGCGACGTAACGCTCAACGGAGAGAAAATCGCAAGCGTATCGAATTGCCATATCCCGTATTCGTTTGAGGTCAAAAGTTTTTTGAAAGAGGGCGATAACAAACTTTCGCTCTTTTTCCCCTCGCCCGTAAATGCGGTTATACAAAAGCAAAAGCGCATAAAATGCCCTGTCAACAGCAACGGACTTACGGGCATAGCGCACCTTAGAAAACCGCAATGCCATTTCGGTTGGGACTGGGGTCCCGTTATTCCCGTGAGCGGAATAGAGGGCGACGTCAAACTCGTGTTTTCAAACAAAGGCAGAATATTGCAAACGAGAGTCAGACAAATCTCAGAGGACGGCGGCGTAAAATTGCGTGCGGAAATTCAAAACGAAATATACTCTGACGATACGCTCGAACTTGACGTAAAACTCGTTTGTCCGAGCGGCGAAACGTATGAAGCGAGAGCCGTTGCAAAGGATAAAAACATCGTCGAATTTTTGGTGGAAAAGCCGCTCCTTTGGTACGCCAACGGAATGACGAATTGTCACGAACAACCGCTTTATACAATCGAAACGACGCTTTTAAGCAGCGATTGCGTGCTTTCGTCCTCGAAAAAGCAAGTAGGACTTCGCACGATTACGCTTGACAGAAGTCGCGATAAATACGGCTCTAATTTTTGTTTTTACGTCAACGGAAAAAGGGTTTTCGCAAAGGGCGCAAACTGGATTCCGACGGACAGTTATCCCACGAAAACGACGAAGGAAGACATAGAAGAATACGTCAAAATTGCAAGGGATTCGGGTTTCAATATGTTGAGAGTCTGGGGCGGCGGCGGATACGAATCAGAGTGCTTTTACGACCTTTGCGATCGCTACGGTATACTCGTTTGGCAAGACTTTATGTTTGCTTGTCAGGCATATCCGTTTTTTGTCGACGAGTTTTTGCAAAGCGCAAAAGAGGAAGCGAAGCACGTCGTAAATCGCCTTGCCGACAGGGCGTGTCTTGCGCTTTGGTGCGGCAACAACGAGATAGAGGCAATGACGGCAGGCTGGGCGACGAGGCGCAAATTCGTCAAATGGACGAAGACTTTTTTCTATGATATATTGCCGAGCGAACTCAAAAAACACGACGATGTAACGCCGTATGTCGAAGGCTCGCCCATAGGGTCGAAGTTTTTGAAAAAAGTTGGCTCGGACAATGTCGGCGACGTGCATCTTTGGGCGGTGTGGCACGGCTTTCAACCGCTTGCGTATTACAAAACTCGCAATCCGAGATTCTGTTCGGAATTCGGGTTCGAGTCTATGCCCGATTTGAAAACGATTGCAAAATTCGCGAGCGAAGCCGACTTCGATTTGTCGAGCAAGGTGTTTTCCGCGCATCAAAAGTGTAGGGGCGGCAACGAAAAAATGAAGTATTACATTGCCGAAAGATACAGGCTTCCCAAGCGTTTCGAGGATTACGTCTATCTTTCGCAACTATGTCAGTCGCTGTGTGTGGGCGAGGCGACGGAACACTGGCGCGCAACCGAGCGTTGCAACGGTTCGCTGTACTGGCAATTCAACGATTGTTGGCCGACTTGCTCGTGGTCGGGTCTCGATTATTACAAGAAATACAAAGCCGTTCAGTACGAGGCAAAGAAATTTTTTGCGCCGTTTTCGCTCGCAATCGAAAGAAAAAAGAACGGCGTAAAAGTGGTCGTTTTCAACGATAATATTGCCTCTCAAAAAGGCGTTTTGGACGTAAAAGTCGAAACTTTCGACGGCAAGGAATTGTTTTTCGAGCAGATTCCCGTCGAAGTCGACGGTTGCTCGACGGCTGTCGCAAAGCAGTACGACGTGCGCAAATTCGGCGGCAAAAAAGCGTTGAAAAATGCGGTTTTCGTTGCTACTTTGACTTGCGAGAATCCGCAAAACGTTGCTCAATGTCAGCCCGAAACCATACGCCAAACAATGCTTTTCGGCAAGGAAAAGAATTTGAATTTGCCAAAGGCGAATGTAACCGTCGACGTGCATAGAGAGGGGAACAAGGCGATTTACACGATAAAAAGCGACGCGTACGTGCGCAAATTCGCATTGTTCACGAAGCAAAACTCGCCGCTTTCGGACAACTATTTCGACGTGTTGCCGAACGAAACCGTGCACATATCCCAAACCATAGACGAAGGGTGCGCGCTCGAAGTTTTGAAAAATAATTTCGAATTCAAACACGTTGCGACGATAGAGCCGAAGTCAAGCAAATTTGCAGATTCGTTTTTTAGATTCAAAACACTGCTTTCGACTTGGAATTTGCTAAATTACATATGGTATAAATTCTTTATGTGACGAAAATTCGGTTTTCAAACGACGAAAAACCGCAAAAAAACCACAAAAGCACGCCTAAAAAACAAAAAACCTTGCGTTAATGCAAGGCTTTTTTATATGTTTTGTATTATGTTTTAATTCGGTTTTTTGTTTTTTGTGACAAGCCTTTTCAAATCAGTCTTTGTTCAAAAGTTTGCGAATTTTTTTCTTTGCGGAATAAATGGTGTTGTCCACTTTTTTGCGTTCGAGACCCAACTCGCCCGCAATTTCGGCGTAACTCATACATTCGAGGTGCAGTTTCAAAACGTCGAGTTCGGTGGGTGTGAGCAAGGATGAAATTGCGTCGAAAAGCAACGCCGACGTTTCGTTTTCGATGAATATGCTTTCGGGGTTTGCTTCTTGCAATTCGCCTCTCACCTCGCCGGAATCGAGAGCGACTTCGACATTTGCCGATTCGGATTTTCTGACGGCGTCCACGATTGCGTTCCGTATGCAACGCGAGGCGTAGGTTTTGAAACTGGCTTTGCCGTTTTTGTCGTAGGTGTGGATTGCGCGTATGAGCGCAAGCATACCGTAACTTGACAAATCGTCAACGTCGTATGCGCCCGCAACGCCAAACGAGCGGGCAATGGATTTTGCAAGATTGAGGTATGCCAAAGCGACGGAATTTTCCGCTTCCAAATCGCCTTGTTGCGCCTTTTTTATGAGTTGCAGTTCTTGCTCTTTATCCATAAGTTTAGATTGATTTGTTTATGATTTTTTGTTTTTAGAGTGTAGGTTGTAGACTCGTGCTTGTGTTTTAAGATGTTTAGTGTCTTTGTCTGACCGCTTCGTATAGAACGATACCTGCAGCAACAGAGGCGTTGAGCGAGTTGACTTTTCCGAATTGCGGAATGGTGAGAGTATCGTCGCAAAGTTCTTTGGTGAGGCGGTGAATACCCTCGCCCTCGCTGCCTATCACAAGCGCGATATTTCCCGTCAAATTTGCGTCTTTAGGGGCTTTACCGTCAAAATCCGTCGCATAAACCCATACATTCTGCTCTTTGAGCCATCTTATTGCGTCGTTGACGTTGGTGACTTTTGCAATGAGCATATGCTCGGTTGCGCCGCAAGCGACCTTGACCACGGTGTCGTTTACGCTTACGCTTCTGTGCTTGGGAATCACGATTCCGTGCGCGCCGAAACATTCCGCGCTTCTGATGATTGCGCCGAGATTGTGGGGGTCGGTTATGCCGTCGAGTATGACCAAAAGAAGGTCCTCGCCCTTGTCTTTTGCAAGGTTCAAAATATCTTCGACGTCGCAATACGAAAAGTCGGTGACCGCTGCGACTATGCCTTGGTGGTTGCCGCCGTTTGCGAGTTTGTCGAGCATATTTTTGTCAACGTAACTCACGACAGTACGCGCTTCTTTTGCAAGTTTGAGAACGCGTGAAAGCATAGGGTCGAATTCGCCCTTTTGCACGTAGATTTTGTCTACCGTTTTGCCTGCGATATAGGCTTCTCTGACGGGGTTTCGTCCGTAAATGTACATATCTTTATCCTGCTTTTATTCCTTGATATTATCCTCGAAACATGCGCTCAAAAAATCGTTGAGGCGTTGGGTGTTGCCGGTTAGGTACAAGTAGCCGAGCACCGCTTCGAATCCGCTTGCGCGCCTGTATTCGCTCATCTCGGCGTGTTTTGCGCTCGTTTGAACTTTGCAATTTCTCGCTCTTCGGAAAATATCCTGCTCGTCCTCGTCGAATAGCGGAAGCAGTTTTTCGGCTTCTGCGGCTTGCGATACGGCTTTTACAACTTTTATGACCTCGTGATGAAGCGCGCCGGTCTTTTGGGTCGAACCGATTGTCACTCTTGTGCGAGTGTAAAGGGATTGCACGGCGTCGCCGACGAATGCGAGAGCCATAGGGTGAAGCGCAAGCGCTTCCTGCCTGGATATGGGTGTGTTGAGCGAAAAAATCGAGTTGTCTGCCATAAAAGGAATTGTAGCACAATATTTTGTAAATCGCAACGCCAAACGCTGCGATATTGACAATAAGGAATATAGAGAATAAAATGTAACTATAAAACTGCCTGCGCGCGCGATGCGCCGAGGATTTGCGCAAACGAATCTTCAAGAGGCAAATTCGAGGAATTATGAACAAAAAGTTATTGAAAGTCACGCTATTGACGCTCGTTGCCATACTGCTGTCGACAAGTTTGGTTGCTTGCGGACTTTTCAATTCTCAAAAAGAGATAAAAACCGCCGACGTAGTTGCGGTGAGCGGTCTTGAAAAGGGAAAAACCGAGGGCGAGTATATCGTATATCTCGGCGATACTATGCGACTTGGCGTGGATTGGCACAACAAGCGCATATCTTCGGCAGAGGTGGAGTGGCACGAGATAGTGAACGGCAAAGACTCGATTGTCGAAGGCACTGACGGCAAGACTTATTCTCGCGGTTTTTCAAAATCGGATTTGAACAAAAAATTCGAATATTATGTCGTTGTCAATCAGTCCGTCGAGTCGGCAAAAATCACGGTTACGGTGAAATACACCCTTAAAAATCCGACGCTAAGCGCAAATCTTCCTATGACGGACGGCGTGGTTCAGCAAAACCTTATCGACGGCGCGCAAAACGTGGCGATAACGGCGAGGTGGAATGCCGATTTAATCCCCGACGACAAGACTATATCGGTTGCTTGGTACGTTGACGGCGCAAAGCAAGCGGAAACGAGCGCGACGTTCACGTTCGACGTTTCGGGCGTTACGGACGAGTGCAAAATCAATGTGAAAGTCGTTTTGTCGGACGGCGAGCAGACGTCGAGTGCGGAAATAACGCTTGCGTTTGTCAAGAAATTCGCGCTCGTCGAGGAATTGACAATAAAAGCCGATTCCACGTTCTCGAAAGTCGGACAGAATACGTACTATTTCAAGGCGACCGCCGATGAAAACAAGATTAAGTCTTTTTCGACTTCGCTTTCGCCGTGGAACGCAAACGGAAACGCGGCTTGCGAGTGGACTATGGCAAACTCGTCGGGTACGAACGTTGTGGAAAAGAACAAGCGCAGTGCGGATATATCCCTCTCATACGGCAAAAACGTGATTAAAGCGACTATGCAAAACGTCGAAAGCAGACAAATCATCGTCTATGCGCTCGACTACGAGTTCGACGATTTGCCCAAAGATATAAAGGACAATATCGAAAACTCGTTCTTCTGGCTCGGCAACTATTACGACAGTTATATCTCCACGCAAGCAGACCTCAATGCGTTTATGGGCTACGCTATATCCTTGCATCAAAAGGATAAGGCGAACACGGTTTATATCGAAAAGAACGACTGGTGCAACCTCGACAAGTTTACCGAAAAGTGTTCGACGGCGGTTGACGAGGGCGTCGACGAGTCGGGCAATTTCCGCTATCAAGTGAGCATAAGAGGCTCGATAGGCTCTGTGACGTTCACCGACGAAACCGTGTTCGGTATTCCGCAAGGCGCGTACGAGCCGAAAGCGAAAAGCGAGCAGATTGTGGGGTATTTGAGATATTCCGAGCAATCCGCGACTCGGACCAAATTGCCCATAGACGAGAAAACCGAAAGCGCGAAAGTGTCAAATTCAAACGAACTCTACCGCGCCGTATCTTGCGGACAAAAGCCGATTTTTGCGGACGATAACAGCGGAATCGCACTCAAAAAACTCTACGACGAAGCGCGCGACGTCCTCACGACGTACGTTTCGGACGATATGTCCGACTATGAAAAAGTCGCCGTCATTTACGACTGGATAGTAAACGTCGTGGATTACGACTATGCCGCCTCACAACTTCAAGGCGACGATACGAGCAAATATAACGCGTTCTATCTCGAAGGCGTGTTCAACGACCATCGCGCCGTTTGCGACGGCAAATCCAAAGCATTCGCTCTGCTTTGCGGAATGGAAAATATAAAAGCCGTACGCGTAGTGGGCTATGCAGACAAAAATCTGAAAGACCGTGATCTGTCATCGAAAAAGGTATTGGCAAGCATCGGGCATGCGTGGAACAAAGTGCTCATCGACGCAGACGACGACGGAGTGAAGGAATGGTACGTAATTGATACGACTTGGGGCGACGTTGCGGTTAAAAACGAGGGCGCAAGCGGCGGCGTATACGAATATCTCAACTATGCCTACTTCCTCAAAACCGACGAGGATATAAAGGATACGCATATCGCAAAAACCTTCAATCCGATTGCAAACACCGACGTAAACGTCTACAAAAAGACGGTGATAAAGGTGGGAAGCGTGAGTTTCGATTTGTACGTTGAATCGGTTGTCGAATTAGAAAAAATTGTCGCATACAGCAAGGCAAACGGCGGAATACCCTTGTCCGTCTACGTCGTATCGGGCGTCAAGGGGTTCGGCTACAGCATAGTGTCCATTGACGATAATCAGGCTATAATATTTGCAAGAACCTAAAAACAGTGTAAAACGTCTCAAAAAACGCATCAAAAAACCGCCTCGTTTGAGGCGGTTTTCTTGAATATTCCGCAACTGCGGCAACGCCGCAATATCACTGCCCGAACGGGCAATATCACAGTGCCGCAGGCACGATTTCTCGCACGCTTTGCGTGCATATAACTGCACGCAGGTGCAATGTGCTCACAAGTACGCCCTCAACGCCTTTATGTTTTTGTCGTAAACTTTCATAAGGTCTTTGGCAAGGTCGGGAACGTCAACGCCGTCGCGATTGAGTTCGTTGATGCACTTTTGCACGCTTTCGATGCCCATATTGTAGCCGTCGATAAGCATACTCGCAAGGTGCGAACACGAACTGTTTATGCCGGCGTTCATCTTCACGCCCGCTTTGAGCATCATTCGTTGCACTGGGTTGGTTTGCGCGTCTTCGAGTTCCTTTTCGCTCAACTCGGATTTTGCTTTCTGATAAAATTCTTCCATCGTTTCTTTTTGCGAAAGCACGAGGTTTTTCATTTTTTCGCAGTCGATATAACCGATGATGTTGTCGACGGATTGCGCGCCCATAGCGGTGTTGCGCACGATTTCTCTATAAATTTTCATAAGGTTCTCCTTCTATATTCGATGTTTTGCGGCTCCGATTATTTGTTTGAAAACAGTTTGTCGAGCCATTCTTTCACCCACGAATTGTACACGATTTTTTCGCCGCCTTCGCTTTCGGGGACGAAGCACAGAGGCGGAAAAGCCACGCACCACCAGTTGTCGCCCACGCCCTCGCCGAGATAGATTATAAGCGCGTCGTAGTTGCCCTCGGGGAAGTCGTAGCCGTCGTATTTTCTGTCGGGGAAATACTCGTTTTTGAACGCAATCGAGGCTTTATATTCGAAATCGTTGTCGTAAAGCGTTTGATTTGCGATTTTGACGAGATTTGTCTTTTCTCTTTCGAGCGTATTGCGGGCTTCGTTTTTGCTCTTGCAACCGTCGAGTTTCGAGGTGAGATATTCGGTCACTTCGTCGCGCACTTTGAGTTTTACGGCTTGGTCGGTTTCGCTGTTCGAATTTGCTCTTATATGTATGCGGATGCATTGCTCTGCAATCTCTTGCTGGCTCGGTGCGTCGTCGCAGGCAAAGAGCAAAAGCGCGCACGAGAGCAAAACCAAAACGATAAAAAAGGATACGACTGCTTTTTTCATAGCGAGAGTATTGCCCCTCTTTGCGCGTTTTATACTTGCATAAAAATCGCAAGTCGAGAAAAACTATCCCAAAAGAGGTGAAATATGAATCGTAAATTAGACGCCCGAAAGTGTTTGATTTTTGCCCTCGTTTTGTCGCTCTCGATTGTGACGATACTCTCGTTTGCCGTCGTGCAAACGCCGAGCGTTGCAGAGTCGGCGACCTTGAAGCAAGGCTCGCGAGGGGATTTGGTCAAAAACGTTCAGCAAAAACTCATACGCTGGGGCTATCTCAAAGGCACGGCGGACGGCATATTCGGCGCAAAGACGAAAGCCGCCGTCATTGCGTTCCAAAAGAAAAACGGACTTACCGCCGACGGCGTTATAGGCACGCGCACGGCGCAGGCACTCGGCATAAGTCTTTCGAGTTCGACGTCTACGTCGTCAACGACGTCCTCGACCGACCTCAATTTGCTTGCGAGAGTGGTGTACGGCGAGGCGAGGGGCGAACCGTATACAGGCCAGGTTGCCGTTGCGGCGGTCGTGCTCAATAGGGTGCGTTCGTCGTCTTTCCCCAACAGCGTGGCGGGAGTCGTATATCAGTCGGGCGCATTCGATTGCGTGAGCGACGGACAGATTAACCTTACGCCAAATCAATCCGCATACAAAGCCGCAAAGGACGCGCTCAACGGTTGGGACCCGACGTACGGGTGCTTGTTCTATTACAATCCGCGCACCGCTACGAGCAAATGGATGCTCTCGCGCACGGTTAAACTCTCGATAGGCAACCACGCATTTTGTTAAGGAGGAAGAATATGAAAAACAAGGATAAAAGACAAGAAACCAAACAAGTCGAAAAAAAGAAAAAGCCGACTTCCAAAGTCGTGAAAACAGCCGTTTTCGGCACGGTGCTCGGATTGTTTTCCTGCGCTATCGTGGGGCTTTCCGTCGCGCTGTATTACGCCCAAACCAGCGTAAATACGCACGAAGCGTACCAACGCCAAATGGACGCCGTATATCAACGCGCGTACTTCGATTTGCTTGACGGCGCAAGCGATTTGGGCATAAATCTGCGCAAAATCAGCGTGTCCAACTCAAAGAGTATGCAACAGTCCCTCCTTTACGAGGTGTACAACGCGGCGGAACTTGCAAGCAGCAATCTCGCAACCTTTAAGTCCAACGACGACGGCGTACTCAAAGCGCAAAAGTTCGTCAACCAACTCGGCGACTATTCGCATACGCTCGCAATGGGACTTGCAAACGGCAAAGAATTGAGCGGCGAGGACAGACAACGCCTTTTCAAAATGGGCGAAATTGCCGACGTCTATCAAAAGTCGCTTGAAAGCGTGCAAAAGAATCTCGACGACGCCAATCTCGAACTTACCGACGAGGGCGCGCTCGACGTGTTCGTGCAATCCTTTTCTTCATTTTCCGAGCCGAGTTTCGAGTATCCCGAAATGATTTACGACGGACCGTTTTCGTCCGCTTTGGAAAATAGGGAAACGAAAGGTCTTGTCGGTGACGAAATAACCAAAGAGCAGGGCGCGGCAATCGTGAAAGAAAAACTTGCGACTCTCAATCCCGCCGACGTTGAATTTGCAGGCGAAGCGGACGGCGACATAAAGACGTTCGATTACACCGTCAAAGTAAACGGCGAATCCGCATACGTTCAAATCGCGCGAAAGGGCGGTATGCTCATATCCTTTAACGCAAGAGCGGATTTGCAAAGCGCGGCTATTGTCGAGGCGAGCGAAACTTGTCAGCAACGCGCTCTCGAATTTGCCAAGGCGGCGGGATTCGACGATATGGCGGTCGTTTGGTCGTCCTCGTCCGACGGCGAATGCGTCATAAACCTTGCGCCTATGCAAAACGGAGTCGTCCTTTATCCCGACCTTGTCAAAGTCAAAGTCCGCGAGTCCGACAACACCGTCATCGGCTTCGATTCCACGCACTACGCTTTCAACCATTGCACGCGCAATCTCGACCAACCCACCATTTCTCTCGAAGCGGCAACCAAAGTCGTGTCCTTGCCGTCCGTCCGTGACGGCAGACTCACACTAATCCCCCTTCGCGAAACGTCCGAAGTTCTCGCCTACGAGTTCGAGTGTCACCATAACGGCACCTATTATATATATGTTGACGCGCGCACGGGCGAGGAGGTGAATATTTTGTATGTTATTGAGGACTCTCTCGGTCAGCGCACCGCCTAAAATGCGCTATTGAGCGAATAACTGTGTCAACGCCCTTTTGCTCACCCGTCACGTACGATTTAGTACGCTGGGCGGGTTCGCAAAAGAGCGTTTCCTTGTTCTTCATCTCAATATCGCATTTTACCAAACCGTGCTATTTGGCGTGAGTGACAAACGGTCGCTGTGGCAATGGCAACAGACAAGTTTGTCTATTGCCAAGAGCCACGCTTGTTTGTCACTCTACTAACCGCGCAAGCCCTCTTTGCTCTCAAAATAAGACGGGCGAGAAATCAAACCGCAATTCCGCGCGAGTGCTTGCTTGGTGAGGGCGTGCTATGCACGCAAGCGGT
>URIX01000010.1 GCA_900547975.1 uncultured Eubacteriales bacterium
TCGACGCTCGCTTTTCTCGCCGCCGTTGCGGCTCGCGTTCCGTCTGCGATTGAGTGCAGATTTTAATTTAAGAAAATATTGCTCGACATAATTTTTTAATACCGCCATCGTCTTGTCATACTCTGCTTGCGACGTAGCCAAAAACGGGTCGGGAACGGGAGAATACTTGTCGGTGGCGGCTTCGGAAAGCGTAATATACTTCGAGCGATACTTGCGAGGGGTCAAAAGTTTGTGCATACGCGACATTCCGATGATGACGTCGGCGTTTTCGAATCTCTCTTTGTCGGTTTTGAAAGAGGGTTTGTGCGCGAGAATCTCGCTTTCGGGAAAACCTTCGCGTTTGAGAATATCGACGGCTTTGGGGAATATGCTTTTGCTCTTGTTGAAAACGGCGGACGAGCGCACTTCCACTCTGCCTTTCAAATCCTCGTCGTTTTCAATCATTCGTCTGAGCATAAACTCGCAATAAGGGCTTCTGCACACGTTTGACGAGCAAACGAAAAGCACGTTGTATTTCTTGTGGGTATCGCTCATATTATCCTCTTTTCAAGCAAGCGTAATTTTTGCAAAATTACAGTCGTTTTCGATATTCTAATCACACGTTTTCAATTTTTGATTATAAAAAACGGAATGGGCGGGTCTTTTTTCCAGTTATAGAAAAACGTCGCCAGAACCTGATATTTTTCGTCGTCGAGCGTTTTGAGCCACGGCAAGAGCGCGTCCTTTTCCTCGTAGCCGCTGTCGCCGCCGTAATACACGCTCACCGTCATAAGTCCGCCTCTTTTTAGCAGTTCGAGTCCGCTCTCGACGGCTTGTTTCGTGGATTCAAAGTGGGTGAAAACGCTGTGGTCGCCCTTAGGAAGATAGCCGAGATTGAACACTATGCAATCCACGCTTTCTTTTTCGAAATAATTTGCCATATTTGCGTGGGAATCGAGAATCAAACGCGCCGAAAACCCTTTGCTGTCGAGCAAATCGCGAGTGCTGTCTATTGCGGCTTTTTGCACGTCGAAAGCCGTAACCGAGCCGTTTTCGCCCACGAGTTCGCACAAAAATGCGGTATCGTAGCCGCGCCCTGCCGTTGCGTCTATTGCAACGCCGCCCTTTGGCAAATATGCTTTTATTGCGTTATGTACAAGTGTCAATGCGTTCATACGTCACCTCAAAGGCATAATAGCACAAATGTCAATTTGAAGCAACCTCGCATTCGACGTTTACAAGCGATTGTATTTGCAAATCTAACGCGGTCTTTTGGTCTTGCGAGGCGACGTATATCGTCATGTTCGAGCAACCGTCAAACACCGCACCGCCGAAAGTCGTATTTTCGCTTTCGATTTTGACTTCTTTGAGTCCGCCGCATTTAATAAACGCTTGCTGTCCGACATTAGATACGTCCTTCAAAACGACGTACTGCAACGACGATATTTTTGAAAAGCCTTTCATCAAAATATTTCCGCCGAGCACGGTCAAATATTTGAGCGAATTAGGAACCCAAGTTTCTACCGACTGGTCAATTTGCAAAGCAGAACCTGACGGCAATTCCTTGTAATATCCGTTTACGCTCGTGTATTTCGACAGCAAATCCTCGTTTGACGGTTTGCCGAAAAGGTACGTAAAACCGACGGCGTACCCTTGCTCGCTCGTATCGTCGTATGCAGTTGCGGAAAGCGCGGCATTTTCGTCTGTTACAATATCGTTTATATTTTGTTCGATAACGAACGAAGCAAACGGAATCGTCAAACTTTCAAGCGAAGCGCAATCTTTGAGCATACCTCTGTGCAACGTCGAAATCGTGGACGGCAACGAAAGCGTTTTGAGATTCGTCATACCGTCGAACGCGCCTCTTTCAACGCTTTGCACGCCTTCCTCTATGACGATTTGCGTGACCGACGCGCGCACCGAGTCGAATGCGGTTGCCGCAACCGAAGTCACCGTCTGCCCTGCCTCGCTCGAATGAACGGTAATTGACAAACTTACACCCGTATACCCGATTAGAACGCCGTTTTCGATGACAAAATCGGATTTCATTATGCGTTTCGTCCAATGAGCGGTAAGCGTAATGTCGCCGTAACTTCCTTTTTCTATCTTTTCCGCCTTGTTTTCGCCGTTAAACCAACCGTCGAAATCATAGCCGTCTTTTTCGGAAGCAATCAAAACGATTTCGTCCTCTATCGTATATGAAGTCGGATTATTGACTTGCGTGCCACCGTCGTATTCGTAGTTTATCGCATACCAAACGACGTTCCATTCTGCCGTGAGCGAAACGTCCTTTTGCGTAGAACCCGACACGATTTCGTATTTATTTCCGTCCTCGTCAAACCAACCCGCAAGCGTATAACCCGCTCTCGCAATTTTCGGCAAAGTTACGGTTTCGTTTTCGATAGTATACGTCAAAGTCGTCGGGCGACTGCCGTTTGCGCCGTTTAGAACAATGGAAAATTCAATAGGCGACCACTCGGCGTGCAGAATCAAATTGCCACGGCTGCCCTTTCTTATGACTTCGACTTTGTTGCCTGCGCCGTCAATCCAGCCGACAAAATCGTAACCGAATTTATGCGAAGCGGCAAGGATAATGTCCTCCGAATCGACGGTATAGGAAGTCGGATTGTCGCAAATTTCGCCGTCGCGATAGTCGTACGCTATGCTATACTCGCACGCAATCCATTTTGCGTACAAATCCAAGTTTCCGCTTGCGCCCTTAACAATCATTGCAACAGATTCGCCCTCAAAATTCTCGTTAACGTACCAGCCGCCGAACGAATAGTTGGATTTTACGGGCGAGCCGAGGGTCAAAGAATCGCTTTCGACGGTATATTTGTATTTGTCGTCGCAATTCGTATTGGATTCGGCATTCGTGCCGTCGTACGTATGGAATGTCACGAAATACTCAACGGCAGACCACTTCGCGTAAAAACTTTTATCGCCGAAATTGCCGACTGCAAGATTTGCCACGCTCTCGCCCGAACAGTTTTCGTCGGCATACCAACCATTGAAAACGTAATGCTGTTTTGAAATATTGTCGAAATCGACGGATTTTTCCACGTCATACTTCTTCGTTGCGACGACGCTATCGTCGGATATAAAAGAAATTGTGTATTCTATCGGCGTGTAAATTGCTTTCACGTTGACGTCGGCAAGGATATTTTCAAAATTTTCGACGTTCCAACAAGCCGAATATCCGTCTTTTGCCGTAGGATTCGGAATGTCCGAAAGCGTTTGGCCGTGCGCAACTTTGTAACTGATTTTATTTGAAATCTCGTCGTCGAAAGTAACGTTAAAATATTTCTCTTTTATGACGATCAATGTCGTCATATCCGCGATAGACTCGTAATTGTCGCTCACCTCGAATTTTGCCGTAACCGTGTGGTTGCCGACTTCCGCGTGTCCGTTTCCGTCGTAAGTGACTTTGACTTCGCTCGGAAATTCGCCGCCCGTATAATTTATAAATGCGCTATGCTTGTTTCCGTCCCACTCTGCTTCGACTTTCGGAAACGTGATTCCGACAAGTTTCGCTTTCGTGATTTTCAAAGTCGCGCTTATAACAAGGTCTTTGTAGCCGTCCGCTTTTATAGTTGACAAACGAATTTTCGCCGTCGTACGTGACCGTCGCGCCGTCGGGCAATGTCGATTCGTCCACTTTTACGGAATGTGCTTCACCGTCGTAAACACAAGTAACGTCAGCAAAAACCACGCCTTCGAGGTCTATAAGTTCTTTCCATTTTGCATATAAAGTTAAATTTTGTTCAAGAATTAAATTTTCAAAATCAAAATCGGCTTTAACGGTTAGTTCCTCGTCTTTGCACCAGTACAAGAACTCGCAATCTTTCTTGGTCGGCGCAGGCAAATCGTCGCCTTTATTCCACACGACGTTATCGTCGCCGTTGTTCAAAACAAAAGTAACGGAAAAGTCTTCATCACCGATAAGAAATTCATCTGCGTTGGGCTTCGGGCTGTCGCAAGCAACCGATATCGACAGCATCACAACAAAAGCAGTTATCACAAAAAACAGCCGTATAAATACGACAAAACCATTTTTTCGATATGTTTCTCCCATATTTTCCCTCGATTTTCAACAAAATAACTACGCAAGAAATCGCAAATCACTATGTGTTTTCCCGATTGTTTCAATGAAAAATTTATCACAGCATTAATTAAAAGGTCAAATCTTTTAGGAAAAAATTGTCAACAAATGTCAAAAAACTTGCTTAAAATCAAAAAAATCATCAACCGCTATGGCGATTTTTCAATCGCGTCAGTGTTTGTTTAGGTCGAGCCACTTCGTGGACAAAAAGACACGGACTGTTTTGTCCGTGTCTTTTGTCTGGTCGGAGTGGCGAGACTTGAACTCGCGGCCTTACGGTCCCGAACCGTACGCGCTACCAAACTGCGCTACACCCCGTATGTGTTTCGTTTCAATCTGTTATGGCGCGTTTGGGAGCGCGTCGCGCATTTCCGTCAGGTCTTGCGCTCTCAACAACAGATTCGGTGATATGTTCTTATTTTTGAAGTGCACCTCATTCAATTCGCTCAACTTTTCGCAAACCAAACTGCGCTACACCCCGATATTTAGTTGTTGTCAATTTTGACTGCCTTTGCAATATACATCAATTTGAGCATTTTTGCAACAAAAACAAGTCAATTATCTTAAAAATTATGTTTTACGCCATTATTTTTTTGTCGCTCTAATCGAAATCGATTGCAAAACCGCGAGCGTTGATATATAATAACGTACGCGATGGAGCTTGGTGTAGTGGTAGCACTTGGGCCTCTGACTCCCACTGTGTAGGTTCGATTCCTATAGCTCCTGCCAACGCAAACACCCTCACTTGTGAGGGTGTTTCATTTATTTTACCGCACTTTATGCTTGCATAAATCGTGCGGTAAAATAAATGAAATGTTACACAAAGTGTGTTTGCGTTGAGCACAATCGGAGCGCAACGGAAGCACGTCGCAAGACGTGCATTACTATTTCGCACGGATATGCTTGCATAGACTTGTGCGCTTTATAAAATGAAATGTTGCACGAAGTGTGTTTGCGTTGAGCACAATCGGAGCGCTACGGAAGCACGTCGTCAAGACGTGCATTACTATTGCGCACGGATATGCTTGCATAGACTTGTGCGCTTTATAAAATGAAATGTTGCACGAAGTGTGTTTGCGTTGAGCACAATCGGAGCGCTACGGAAGCACGTCGCCAAGACGTGCATTACTAAAAAATATTACCTCGCTTTATTATATTAATCATTCTACTCTTGCGCGTAAGAGTCGCAAGTGGTATAATTTGCACATAAAATTTCGGAGGCAAATATGAATCTTGAAAAATATTATCCTCAAATGATACAGACCATTCAAAACGCCGTTCGCATAAAGACCGTGCTTGACGCACCCGTACTCGGCGGGCCGTTCGGACAAGGCAACAAGGATTGTCTTGCCTACGTTCTTTCCGTTGCCGATCAACTCGGATTCCGCACGGTGAATCTCGACGGATATTGCGGATATGCGGAAATCGGCGAAGGCAAGGAACTCGTCGGCATAGTCGGACATCTCGACGTCGTACCCGAAGGCGACGGTTGGAAGTATCCGCCCTATTCGGGCGCGCTCGAAGAAGGCGCGATTTGGGGCAGAGGCACGATAGACGACAAAGGGCCTTCAATTATATCCCTCTATGCGATTAAAGCGTTGATGGACGACGGATTCAAATTCAACAAGCGCGTGCGCGTGATATTCGGATGCAACGAAGAAACAGGCTCGCTTTGTATGAAGCATTATCTCGAAGTGGAAGAACCCATTTCCTACGGCGTATCCCCCGATTCAGAATTCCCCGTGATATTTGCGGAAAAGACCATAAACAGCGTAGAAATAAAGGGTGAATCGACGGACGGCAAAGGCGCGAAACTCGTGTCCCTCGACGGCGGAATCGTGATAAACGCAGTTCCCGATATATGCACGCTGACGGTAAACGCAAACGGTGAAAATCCTTCGGCGGTGGCGCAAAAAATAAGCGACGCGTTGAACAGAAACGACATCGAACACGAGTGTTCCATAGGCGGCGACGAGATACGTTTCACCGTACACGGCAAAGCGGCGCACGGCTCTGTACCTCAACTCGGCGTAAATGCAATATCGTATGCCGTAGCCGCGCTCGACGGTGCTATCGACAACGACTTCGTTCGCATATACAACACTTATATTTCAACTTGCGTACACGGTGAAAAACTCGGTTGTTTTGCCGAGGACGAGTACGGCAAAATCGCCGTCAACGTCGGACTTTGCCACTATGAAAACGGCAAATTCTCAATCAAAATAAATTCGCGCCTTCCATTCTCAACCGACACAAAAACGATGTTTAACGGCATAAAATCGATGCTTAAAAACGAAGTTTGTGCAAAAGTCGTTCTTTTGAGCGAATCCGAAGGTTTCAAAATCGACCCCGATTCGGATATGATACAAGTGCTTTACAACGCCTATCGCGAAGTGACGGGCGACGTCGAATCCAAGCCCGTATGCACCCCCGGCGGAACGTATGCCAGAGAGTTCGACAACTGCGTTGCGTTCGGTCCGGAAATGAAAGGTTACGGCGAGATGATAATTCACCAACCCAACGAGCGACTCACCCTCGAAGCAATGAAAGCGATTTTCGAAATCTACGTCAAAGCATACGCCGACCTCATCGACAAAGTGAGTTTCGATTCGAAAAAGTAAAAACTACAATCAATAAAAAGCAATATAAAAGCAACATAATTATAACAAAAAAGCGAGAGCAAAATTTGCTCTCGTTTTTTTTAGAAGTAATACTTTTGATCGTTCTTTTTGCTTTGCAAAGAGGACAACAACTTGTCGTAGAGGTTGCCGAGATAGTATTTCATATTCGGCGACGCTTTGAGCGCGTCCACGGCAATATCGGGTGAAAGCGCACTGTAAAAATCGTACGCAATGCGGTATCTTTCGGTGTAGTTGTCGAGTTTCTCGCCGCTGTAACCGTACTTGCTTTCGTACTCTTGCCGTTGCTTTTCTTCCTCGGCTTTTTTCTCCTTTGCGTCGGCAATATACGCGTCGATTTTCTTTTGGCGTTCTTCTTGAAAACTCTCGTTCTTTTTGCGAATATCGTTGTTATATTTTTCGTATTCTTCGACTTGTGCGTCGCGCTCGCTTTTGAGTTTTGCGATGGATTCTTCGAGGTCGGAAGCGGATTTGAGGTCGAGTTGTTCGAGCGCGCTGTCCTTGTCTCTTTGAAGTTTTGAGATTTCCTCGTCGACTTTTGCGACCGCGCCTATATACGCCTTTTCGGCTTCGGTTGCGGACTGAACGTGGCTTTGGTCGAGCGCGTCGATTCTGTTGGTTGCGACGCTGCTTCTTGCCATACCTCTCTTTATAGAGTCGTCGTTTGCCTTTTCTTTGAGTTCGTCGTACAGTTTTGCGAGGTTCGAGTAACTGTCCGAGAGCGTTTGTCGCGCGGAATCTTTATCCTCGTCAAGCGCGGCGACTGCGTCCGAGTACATATCCTTGATTTTGGTCTGCGATTTTTTCTTTTCGCTGTCGATTGCGCTTTGCGCTCTTTTTTCGATACTCTCGTCGCTTTCGGGGGTATACTCGATTTCTTTAAGTCCCGACTCGGTCGGGAACATTTTGTCGAAGTCGATTTCCTCGTCTTTTGGCAAAGAATCCTTATACTGTTTTTCGAGTTCGGCGAGTTTTTTTGAAACGTCCGCTTCCTTTTCGAGAGCGGAATTTATTTTTTCCTGTCTTTCTTGTTCGAGTTGTTTATCCGTTTTGAACAAGTCCTTAATTTCGTCCCACAATGATGACATACAAGCCTCCTATGCTTCTGTTGCGTTATTTTCAAGCGCGGCGACTCTCGACGTGAGACTATCCGCGGCTGTTTTGATATTTGACACGGTCTTTTCAAGAGCCGCGATTTTTATAGTGAGTTCCTCTATGGAAGAAACCATTTCGTTAAAATTCATAACGTCCTCCTTTCCACGTCTACGTCCACCGAGATAGGCGAAACGTACGCGTGCGCCGTCTGCGCCTCGATTTCGAACTTGACTCTGATTCCGCACTTTTCGATGGGAATATATTGTTGCGTATCCTTTGCCGCTATATTGAATTTGTACTCTTTCCCGTCGAGAATCACTTTGAGCGTAATCGGATATTTGGTAAACACTGACGCGCCTCTTATAGTTTTATAGTACGGCGAGCCGAGCGTGTTTTCGGGGCTTTCGTAGATTTTCGTCGTGATCGTTTCGAACACTTTTCCGCTCTCGCTCATCATACCGAGTTTATTCTTGTTATCGCCTGTGAAGTAGCAAAGCAAGGTTGCGTCCTTTGCGGATTTAAGGCAGCAAAATCCTGCGACTTGCACGTCGGCAAGCACGGAAATATCCTTCGTTTCGGTGTCGAATCTTATCACCGAGTCGTTCTTCAAATCCCCGGGCTGAGCGAGTTTGCAAGCAAGATAGTATTTGTTGTCGAGGTATCCCGCGCACACGGTTTTCTTGTCTGTTATTTTTGGAAATTCCTTTCCGACTTTCACTGCTTCGTACCCGTCGAAAGCATAAACGCCGTCCTCTGCGCAAAACATAATTTTGTCGCCGCACGACACAATCGAGTTTTTATATATACGTCCCGTATCTGTAAACACCTTTTTCATCAGAAAATCGTTTTGGTCGCCGTATGCGGTCAAGCGCATAATTCCGTAGTCGCGGAACACGAAAAGGTAGTTTAAGAACGACACGACTTTTATTGCGTTGCCGAGGTCGTCGGAAAAATCTATATAACCTGCTTCCGTGGAAGAAATCGTCCAGTTGTTCGGGTCGAAGTCGTCGGAAAACCACACTTGGTTCTTCTTTTCGTTCAGCGTTCCGAACACTCTTTCGTTATGCACGGCGATAGAGGTTAACTTCGGGGCTTTGTCGAGGTAGGACACCCTGTCCGCCCTTACGATAAACATTCCGAGTTGTTCGTCGGCGACGAGAAGCACATCCTCGCTCTTATAGTTGTAATTCACCGCGTCAGAGTCGTAATTTACGGTGAAATTTTCAAATTGGTGCCATGTGTCGATCGCAAATATTTTGGTATTCCACACCGTGCCGTCGGACAGCACGCACACGATTCTGTCGTCGAGCGCACCGGTCGAATCTTTTCGGCGGAAATAAAACGCCTTTTTTATTCCCTTATCGGCGGCAAACGTCGGATAAGCGTGCGTGTCGTAGTAAATATCCGTATTAAAGTGTCCGCCTGCGGTATCGATTCCGATTTTGCCGTTTATCACGCCCTTTTCAAAAGCGAAATTTTTGCAGTTTACGGCATACTCTAACCCTGCGATCGATTCGTCGACGGAATTTACCAACCCCTCGAATCCGACCTTAATTCTCTTTCTGTATGTTCTCACGTCTTTCACGCTTGCCACCTCCTCGCCTTGACGAGAATGTTTTTGCCTCTGTATCGAAGCGCGCCGATTTGCTTTCTGAAATCGGAATCGAAACTCTTTGCGAGGTCGAACATCTTGTTTTGGAAGTAGTATTCCGAAAGCGCGCCGTCTGCAAGTGCGCTTCTTGTAAGGCGCATATCGTCGATTTCGCTTGCGAAAGTCAAATCGTTTGACGGCATATAAGCGTACGTGAGTTTAACTTCGCCCGCCGCGTCGCAAAATATGCAGTCCGCCCCCGAATAGAAACTTATTTTTTCGTCGTTTTGCACGATTTTTATGGGGTACAGGATTTTTTTATACAGCGACGAAGCGGCGATTTTTCCGTTCGTCACCTTGACGGTCTCTATCTGGACAAGGGGCAAATACTCGCTCACGATGTGCCTGTATGCGATATTTATGGCGGCAATGAGTTTGTCTTTGAGTTCGGTTTGTTCCGTGTCGAGAGTTTGGTTGTTGGAAAAGTCGGTTCGTCCCATTTTGACGAGGCACTCGCCGACAACGTCTTTGATTTTCATATTATCCTTCCTCTGCGGCGAGAATTTTGTCGCGCGTTTCGCGATTTTTTTGAATTTCGAGTCGCGCGTTTTCTTCCTCGATTTCCGCAATGATTTTTTCGAGGTTTTCGAGGCGAGTCTTTCTTGCATACGTCAAAGTACGCGCGTCGAGCCGCTCGAAGGGCAATGCCATTTGCATTGCCCCGTTAGCGTAGATTTCGTATCTGTTTTTCTTGCGATTAAAGAACAGTTCGTATCTTCTGTCGATACTTTTCAGTCTTTTCGCGATACCGAACAGATCGTGTCTGATTCTTTGAAGTTCCATATCAGATCCAAGCCGCGACGAGCGTAATGTCGCTGTTGACGACGGTCGAGAAGTTGTATTCGACGCCGTTGAGATTCCAGCAGTCGAAAGACTTGCCCGTCTTAGAGGGTGCGGAAGGAGCGACCGCTTTTCCGCCCGCTGCGACCATTTGCGTGGGAACTGCCGTGCCGCCGTTAGAGTCGAACGTGACGTAGTAGTAATCCGTATCGCTGCCCGTAAAGGTGAGTTTTGCCTGACCCATAGGTCTTTCGCAGAGCAAGTCGGCGTATTTGACGAGCGTTGCGCTGTAGCACGCCTTGCCCGCAACTTGATGAAGCACCGTACCGCCCTCGCCTTCGAGCCAACGCCAGTCGCAGAGTTGATGAAGTTTGAAGTCGTTGCTGTTGAGCAAGTACATATCGTTGTCGCCGACGAATCTGTCCGCAACGAACGGGATGCCCGAATAAGACAACGCCTTATAGCCGCCGTCGAGAGTGAGATAGTCGATATTCGTGCGGTTTTTGCAAAGAGCGTCGACATATTGCTTTCTCATCTTGTACGAAGCGACGATAAAGTCGATAGTGCCGCCCGAAGTTTCTTCCACGGCGTCGATAGCGTCCTGAATCGCGCCCACGCTGACTGTTTTTGCGATAGTCTTGGTGTAGGGCTTGAGGAAGGAATAATCGCTTCTCTTAAGACCGTAGATATACTCGCTGTTGCCGAAGATTGCTTCGAGACCGGTGATTTCGTTGCCTTTCGAGCCTTGAACGTAGACGGAGTAGCCTGCGCCGATCGTGGTGGACGCGGGATGAGAGAGTGTGACGATTTTGTTCACTCTGTCGATAGATATGATTCTCGCGCCGGAAGCCGCGGTATCTTTCACGCCGCTTGCGTTGTACACGTCGACTGTCATACCCTCGATAAGGCCTTTGATTTTATCGACTTTGATTTTGTTTTTCTCGCCCGTCGTATTTGCAACGGTAGTTGCCAAAAGACCGCTTCCGTCGCCGTAGAGCATACGACCGAAGTTGAATTTGCTTGCTTTTAGCAAGCCTTCCATTTCGGCGTTGAGAAGGTTTACGAACGCGCCCGCATTGTTTTGGGAAGCGCGAATAGCCTTGTCCGAAAGTTCGATTTTGCCGAAAAGGTTTTTGAGCGTGAGGGTGAATTGCGCATAGTTATTTCCGCCGCTTTGGGGAAGGTTGTCGTTTTCTTCACCGCTTCCGACGCCGCCGTTGATACCGTAGGGCGCAAGTTTTTTGACTTCCTTGCCCCATACGTCTGCGGACGTTTGACCGATTTTTGCAAAGAGCGGATTCACGCCGACGTTAAGTTGGTCGGCAAGCACGCCGAGATAAAAAGTTTTCAGAGCCTTATCGGCAGTTGAGATTGTAACCATAATTTCTGTCTTCCTTTATTCGTTATTTTTCAAAAACATTCTTCCCGCTTCTTCTATGCTTCTTATTTTTTTCGAGGGTGCTACGCATTGAAGCCCGTCGCCCGAAAGAGTCGCAGGCGGTTGCCCGTCGCGAATATCTTTGAGGTACGCGCCGATGATTGCGTCCTTGACCTTGCTCGACGAAAGCACGTAGTCGTTCAAAAATTGTCCGTCTTGCATAAGTTGCTCGGGCGTTCTGAACTTGTCGATAAGCACTTGCATAAGCGCGACGGAAAGACAATTTTTGTCCTTTTTGAGTTCGGGCTTTTCGATGATTTTGAGAGCGATATCCTTTGCAAACGGTTTTGCGGACGGGGTATTTTCAAAAAACTTATCCGCCGCAACCTTAAAGGATTCGTCGTCAAAAACTTGACTTTCACCGTCTGCGAGTGCTTCGAGTTTCGAGAGTTTTTGCGATTTTTTGGTAAACTCTTTTTCGAGTTCTTGATACGCTTTGAGCAATTCTTCGGGGTTTTTGAATTTGCCGAAAGATTGCTTTTTGTCTTGTTTATCCGCGCTCTCGGCAACGCCTTGCGCGGTTTTATTCGCTTGAGTTTTTATTTCTATTTGCGCAACGGGCACTTCATCTTGCGTGTTATGCTCGATAAAGTCATTGTTTTGCGAATCTCCGAGTATCGCGTTTGCGATTTCTTCGCCCACTTCGATTGCGCCTTTGCTTTCGATGCCTTTCTTTATTGCGTTTTCAATTTGTTTGTCGTTCATTGTCTGTCCCCTTTTCGAGTTTGCTTTCGAGCAAGTTTACGTTATCCTTAAATCCCAAAAGTTCGGTATGTTTTGCGATGTGTTCAGCCACTCTGTCGCGCAACGCCTTGTTTTGCGTACACTTCGAGGACACGCACATTCTGACGTGTTCGGCGATATGAATCGCGTGGTCGTCGTAGAAGTCGCACGGCACGTCTTTTTTGAACATATCAAAGTTTTCTTTGAGTGCTTTTTTGCGGTGCATTTCGTCGTTGTTTCTTCCGTCTTCCCAGTTTCCGAAACCGAGAATTTCAAAGATTCTCGATTTTGTGGAAGTCGAGAGTTTTCCGTTCTCGTCGGCAAAAAGACCGAGTTTGAGCAAGTCGTACACCATAGCGCGTCTTGCCGAAAGCGTGTCTTCGATGTCGCTGACCGTATCGAAAACAATATCCTCGCTGTCGATGTTACCGGCGCAGAACGAGGCGATTTCCACTTCTCCGTTTTCGCCCGTGATACGCTTCACTCTCGGCACTTTCGCGTATTGACGGTATAGGCGCAAAACGTGTTTACCTATTCTCTTTATGCACTCTCTGAGGCTGTCGGCGGTGAGAGCGATACGCGTGTCGTCCTGTTCGAGCAACAACGAAATCGCAGTGCCCGAAGCGACGTTGGACGGCACTTGCGAGTAGGTCGTAACCTCGCTTACGCCGCTTATCATCACAAACTCGTTGAGCAGTTTTTCTTCCTCTTGCGAAAACTCGCTCGGAACGTGCGTAGGCGAAATAACTCTCGGCGGCGTGCTTCCCTGTCTATACACCACCACTTTTCCCGGGGGCAAACCTTCCTCTTGCAAATCGTCGGTATCCACCGAGCCGTCCTCGACCGCAAATACACCGACCGCCATACGATTCATATACTCGTGCTTTCTGTTTTTGACGGTGTTATACGCGCGCTGAACGGGAATGATTCTCTCGACGACCGACGTTCCGAAGAAGTTTGTGAGATTGTCGATACAAGTCATTTTCGCAAACGGATAGCCGCGCTGTCCGTCCTCGCCGTTGAGGTAAGGCATATCCCCTCTAAAAATCAGCGTATCGCCCGCGACTATGGTGAGTCTGCCGCAGGGGCACTCGCTCGTGGGCTTTTCGTACTTTTCTATTACTACGACCGCGTTTTCCTTTTTCTCGCTGACGATTTTCGGAATGGAAGCGGTATAACCCAAACCGCCGCCGACGTCGGCGTTATCGAAAGAAAACACGTTGACGTCGCCGCCTTTGACTTCCTTGCCCCAAATACTCTTTACTTCCTGTTCGGTGAGCACTTTCGCATGGATAATCGAGGATTGTTTGTCAATGTCGGTTATTGCGATATCTTCGGGAAAAATCTCGAAAGGCGGACAAAGCGCAATGGTCACGTCGCCCTCTTTGATTTTTCCTTCTGCGTCGAGCGAGTGTCCCTTTTGAGCGTCCCAAGTGATTTTGAAAAACGCGCTGCCGGTAATCTCGCTCCACGTATTTGCGAGTGCGAGTTGTGAGGAAAAGTCGTTTTCCTTGCACACGGCGTCGATAAGTTTCGACGCAAGCGCGGCGGACGCAACGTCGTCGTCATCGGCGGTTGCGGGGCGCACCTGCGCTTTTGCCTTGACTCTGCCGAGTTTTGCGAGCCTTGTTTCGAGGATAGGCGCGATGTGGTTGAACACTTCTCTTTCTTGCCAGAAATATTCTTTTCCGCTTTCCTCGATGTCGCCTTTCGACGAGATTTGCGCAAACTGATTGCCGACGACGAAATTCATATTGAGTCGCCAGTTGAGTTCCACCGCGCGTCTTGCTTCCTGTCTTTTTTTGAAATCGGCGGTGACGTCCGCAACGATTCTTTCTTCTTTTTCAGACATAAAAATCTCCTTCATTTTGCTATAAAAAAGCGACCCTCTCGCCTTTACGAAAAAGGACGAAAAAAGTCGTTTTTATCGTTTTATATTCGAACGCACGCTTTTTGCGCCGTTTATATTTTGCAAATCGCTTTATGCGTTTCCAATCGGCAAACTATTTCGTTTGCGCTTCTTTTTTCAGTTCGTCTTTGATTTTATCCATGAGTTTTTGCTTTTCGTTTTCGAGTTCCTCGTCGCTCATAGAGGCGGCGTTTTGCTCGCCCGCAATATCCATATATGCTTTGAGTGCGCTTGCGTCGGGCGGACAATATTTTCTGACGATTTTCTTTTTCGTCAGCACAAACTCGCCGTCCTCTTTGACCGAGTATTCCTCTTGCACTTCGTTGTATCTGTAACCCTTTGCGCGTTTAAGCAAGGATTTCATCAATTCGACTTCCACATTTTTTCCCTCCTATAATCTCTCATAAGTCTTTCTTTGTCGGCCTGTATAATCGATTTCGGCGGTTTGAGCGGCTTTGCGGGCGCGGGTTGCGACATAACAAAATATCTCAATTCGTCCAAAGCGTGATCGTCTATTTTCTTGGGTCTGTCGTTTGAGCCCCACCAGTAGCCTTTCAGTTCTCTGATGAGATTCACGCAGTTTTTGAAAATGAATATTTTTGGCGGTCTCTGCTCGAACAACGACTTTATACGCTGTATTCCGCTGTATAAATCCTTGTTTACGTTGGTATTGACCAAAATCCCCTTTTCGCAAAACAACTCTGCGACGCTCTTTTGCGAAGCGAGAGTCCTTTGGTTCGCCGCGCTGTCGATGAGTGCGCGAAGCCGCCCTTTCTCGTCTCTTTTCCAGTCGAGGCGATTTGCAATCTCGAAGATTTTTGCGACGTGTCTGTCAATGGACTGCCCCGCCTCGAAATGCTCTGCCACGACGTATATGTTTCCGTCAAAGTCCACCGCATAGAAGTGGCAACTCGTGGGGTTGGTAAGTCCGGGGTCGATTGATATGTCGCACTGCCACTCTTTTGGTATATCGAACGGTTCTATGACGTGTACGTTTTGGTCGAACTCGGGATACACAAGTCCTTCCGCCGTCGAGAATTTTCCGAATCTTCTCGACAGTTGGTCTTGCTTGGATACGGTGCTTTCCATAGCCTTAATCTCGCCTTTGTCAAGGTACGGATTGTCGTTCCATTCCATATACTCGCACCACACTTCGGGATTTTCGCTCGCATTCAATTCAATCTCGTCGTACACCCACGTCAAGCCTTTTAGCGGCGTCATCGTGCCGAAAATATCCCCTTTTCTGTCGAACACTCTCATACGGCACTCGTCGTAAATATCTTTTGGCGGTTCTTCGTCGAACCACACGAAATCGAGGGACGCGCCTTGAAACTTCTCTCGTCCTTGGTCGCAGGATTTGAAGCCGATTTTGCTCGTGCCGCCGAAAGCGTTTTTCACCACGATATAATCGATAACGCCGTACTCCGGCGAACCCTTTTTGCCTTCGAGCATAACGATGTCCTCGATATATCTCGGCGCGAGGTATTTAAGCACTTTCGCTTGCGCGACGTCGCGCTGCACTTGTTGCGAGAGGCTCACCACCCAGCCGAACACGCCCGCACGATTTTGGCGAAAAGGGTGAATCCCCCTTGCCAGCCAAACGCATTCCACCGCGCCGCATTCCGTCTTTCCCGAGCGGTTTCCCCCGAAAACCCATCTGTTTCTTTTTTGCGAGCGGTGAAATGCCATCTGCTTTTCGTGGACGAAGTCCTTGTTGTAATTTGCAAGAGCGTCGCGCTTTCTCGAATCTATTTCTTTTTGGATTTGTATAAGTTTCAACACGTCTTTATCGTCTTTCATACGCAAAGCATACCCCTCGACTTTGCGAAAAACAAACAATTATGTCACTATATTTTCGCGTTTGCGACAAAAAAAGCGGTGAAAAGTTGTACTTAAAGACTTTCAATTTGTCAAAGATTATAGTATTATTAGCGTATGGAAAAAATGTGTGCGAAAATTTTATCCAAAAGAATCCTATCCACGCTTGCGTTGATTTTGGCGAGCGTCGCGCTTTCGGTATGCGTACTTATGGGCATACTTCTGCCCTACAAGATAGCGTACGCCGATTCCACGCAAGAGGTGTTGGTTGCACCCGTATCCAATCTCGAAGGCAACGAATACGCCGTCGCTTCCGCTTTGGAACTTACGAGCGGCGACGACACGTTTTTGATTCCCGAAAGTTACTATATAAGCGAAATCAGCCAAAAAACCGCCGTTCCGCAATACTATCAAGTCAAATATTGCGGTATGAGTTTCTATTTTAAGGCGGAAACCCGTCCGCAAACGTCAACCGTAACCTTTTCCGACGGCGTGTCTTTATCCCCCGACGTACGACTTACGTTGACGGCGGAATCTCTGTTGCTTTCGGGCATTGAAATAACGAGCGATTATACAATCAAATTCTTGGGCTATCACCCGACGGATACGACGCAAATTTACGTCGTTGCAATGCTCGACGGTTCGCCTTATTGCGGATTTGCCTCGCGCGATTCTTTTGAGGAATTTGTCGTTCCCTATCACCCGATTGCGCAAGCGGAACGCGACAGATTGATTGCAAGCAAGGCAGAACCCGATCCCGACAAAGGCGACATAATCCCCAACACGTCACTTGCGCTTCGCATAGTGCTTATCATAGGCATAGCGGTTCCTGCGATTATCATTGCGATTTTGCTTTTCAAACCCTCTAAAAACGACCGTTCGCAAGGCAAGAGCGTTATGCGCAAAGAGCGCGGAAGAAACGAGTTCGACTACGATTCCGCGCGCACCTATCGCGATGGCGATCGTTACGATTCTCGCTACGATTCGCGTTACGATTCGAGGCGTTCCGACCCTCGTTACGACTCGCAAGACGACTACGATCAAAGACGTGATCCGGGCTACGATTCCCGCGACCGCTACGATTCCCGCGACGATTACAGAAGATAAACTCAACATTATCACGCAATCGAATCGAGCGTAATTCGCAACGGATATAAACTATTGTGTAAAAATTGCGGACGATTTGCAAATAATCATACACTATCGTGTTAAAGACGAGTGCAACTCTTAAATCCACACAGAAAAAAAACTATCGTACAAAAAAATATAGTCACCGAACGTTCGGTGACTATTTTCATATTTCGATTATTTCACTATTATTGAGCGGGCGTGCCGATTCCCACAACACCGTCTACAGGCATTGCAAAGGCGATTCCGTGTGCAGGCGTATGCGTGCCTACACTTCTGTAAAGCGCGTGCATAACGTCCTCTTTTATGTCCTCGCTCACGAGAATCATTATCATTTCTTTTTCGGGTTGGATTTGGATTTGAAACGCTTTTTCCGCCTCGATATTGGCAGTGCCTCTCGCGCTCATAACCGTACCGCCTCTTGCGCCCACGGCGCGAGCGGCGTCCATTGCCTCGTCGGCAAATCCGTTGTTGACTATACACACGATGACTTGATGTTGTTTATCGCTCATTGTTATCCCCCTTCACCGTTTTGAGATTATTGCTCAAAAATCCGTATGCGGCAACGCCTATCATACTTGAAAACGGCACGGTAAAGGCAATGCCTTTGCCTTTTTTTATAGTGTTGAATTTATTTTCAAGCGTAGCGAGAGCCTCTTTTGCTCTTTCTTGTTTAATTACGCTGAAAATTGCGGTTTTTGTTTGGTCGTTCCATTCCGAAAGACTGAGCATTTCGGCGTTTGCCGTACCTCTTGCGCGCGCCGTCCATTGAAAGTTCACTTCAAAAGATGATTGCAAAAGGTCGGTGTAAAATTCCGCTTTGTTGTTGGGAACGATACTCACGAGCAACATAAGTTTGCCCGAATTTACCTTCGGCGCAGACGAGGCATTATTTCTTGAGGCTTTTATTTCCGCAGTTTTGGCGGCCGCTTTTTTTGCGACTTTTTTGACTTTTTTCACGATTTTGTCAGCCATAATACCCCCTCACATAAAGTTGATGATTTGCTCGTCGTCGGCGTCGAGGATACGGCGCATAACGATTTTGTCTTTGACTTTCGCGCTTGCCACCGCTCTGAAGCCGAGAAGTTGGATTGTGATGAGCGGGGTCATCGCAACCATAGCGACGATACCGAAAGCGAGGCTTAGAACCTCTTGTTCGCCGCAAAGCACGGCGCACGCGCCGACTGCAAACGGCAAAATGAAACTCGACGTCAACGGACCGCTTGCAACGCCGCCCGAGTCGAATGCGATTGCGGTGTAAATCTTCGGCACGAAGAAGGACAATCCGAGCGAAATCAAATATCCCGGAATCAGATAGTAAAGAAGCGAGAATCCGTAAATGATTCTTATGACGCTAAGACCTATGGACAATCCCACGCCTATCGACAACGCAACGAGCATAGAGCGTTTGGACACCGCGCCGTTGGTGATTTGCTCGACTTGTTTGTTGAGGACGTGCACGGCAGGCTCGGCAAGAACGACAACGAATCCTATCACGAACGCAAATACGATGAGAAGCGGTTTGGAGAAGTTTGCGATTTCCGCGCCGAGTTTGAAGCCTATGGGCATAAATCCGACCTTGACGGACGTGAGAAACACCACGAGTCCGACGTATGTATAAAGGATTCCGATGCCGATTTGAAGCAATTTTTGTTTTGGAAGTTTGAGGACGGTCACTTGCAGTATCGCAAAGAATACGACGATAAGACCGAGCGCGATAAGCACTTCGAGAGCGACCGCGCCGAGAGCGGGCGCGAAGTTTGCGCCGAGATTTGCGTCAATCGAGTAGTCGGGAAGCGTAAAGGACATATCCCCTTTCGAGGCAAGCGACAGAGCCATAACCGCGAGCATAGGACCTATCGAGCAAAGCGCGATAAGACCGAAACTGTTCTCTTTTGCGTTGCGGCCGCCCGAGTTGAGCGCGACGCCCACGCCGAGAGCCATAATAAACGGCACGGTGATAGGACCTGTCGTAACGCCGCCCGAGTCGAACGCCATCGGCAAAAATACGCCTTTGCCCTTTTCAAACATAATTGCAGTCAAGGCAAAAAGCACCATATAGAAAAACAGAAGCAGCGAGGACAAATCCTTTCTGAAAACGATTTTCGAGATTGCGACAACCAAAAACAAGCCTACGCCTACGCCCACCGTAACGACAAGCACGGTGCTGTTCATAACCGCTTTGACTTGCTCTGCAAGCACGCTCAAATCGGGTTCTGCAACGGTGATAAGCACTCCCATAGCAAAGCCTACGCCGAGAAGCAGAGGCAGTTTTTTCGACTTCGTCAAACCTGCGCCGACCTGCTCGCCCATAGGCGTCATGGCAATATCCGCGCCGACGTTGAACAACGCTATACCCAAAACGAGCATAATCGCCGACACGACGAACGCGACGATTTCTTTCGTCGTAAAATCGGTTATCGGCGTAAGTGCGAAAATAAGCACGATAACGGCGACGGGGAGCACTGAAAACAAGGATTCTTTCAATTTTGAAAGAGTGTTCATACCAATGCTTTTCGCCATAGATTTTTGTGCCATAAGGTCTTTTTGAATATGTACGTCGCTCTCTTTTTCGTCCGAGCGTTTGTGGAAAAAACCGCTTAATTTCTTTGAAGAATCGACTGTTTTTTCACCCTGTTTTTCGGGTTGTTTTTCGCCGTTTTCGACTTGCTCGCTCTGCTTTTCATCGAGATTATCGCTTGTGTTTTCCGCTTGTTTTTCGGCTTCTTTTCTCTCGTGAATTTCAAGTTTAACGCTCACGTTTTCTTCGCAAGGCGCGCACACTGTTTTTTCGATTTCCGCACGTTTTTCGACGAGATTTTCTTTGTCCGAAGCAAAAGCAACCGACTGCTCGGTGTCTGTTTCAAGTTCGCCTTGCTTTTCGTCCGCAATCGCAGCACTTTGAACGTCAGAGAGAGTATTTTCCTCTTTTTCGGTTTTGTTTTGCGGATTCAATGTCATCTCGTCTTTTTCTTTTTTCATTTAGTATATTATATATCCTAATTTTTACTTTTTCTTTTATGGATATATACACGGACATTATTATGCCATAAAAACGCTTCGTTGTCAATGCGACTTGTCGTCTTTAACAATAAAAATAAGCCATTAATTCTATATTAAAATACACACTTGTATGAATATTTATTTTGAATAACCGCATATTCTCAAAACGCTTGACTTTTTACAAATAAATTCTTATCGTTGGATATACTTGACGGAAACAAAGTTTCCGCGGCGGTGGACGCATATGAAAAAAATCATAATGGACAAAAATCAAACGGCATTCTGGCTCAAGTTGTTCGCCTTGATGGTGATACTCTCGTTTTTGAGGTCGTTTTCGGCATATCTGTTCATAAATCCGAACGGATTTGCACCGGGCGGCGTGGGCGGACTTTCCGCGCTCATACACCTTGCGGCAGTGGACAGTCCCAATGCGACGGTCAGAATGTTGTCAAACAGTCTTTTCGACCCGGGTATTTTCACAATCATTATGAACATACCGCTGCTTATATTGGCATTCAAACTGCTTGACAAACGGTTTGCCGCTTGCACCACCGTATGCGTGCTGATTTTTTCCGGTTCGATGTATATGTTTTCGACAATCGGATGCCCTCAGTTTATCGCAAGGGGAGACTATGGACTTATGCTCATTGCTGCGATTGCGGGCGGCGCGTGTGCAGGCGTAACGATGGGCTTTATGCTACGTCAGGATTTGAGCATCGGCGGCACAGACATCATCGGCAAAATCATCTACAACCACAACCCCGCCGCACACGCTCAATGGTGGATAACCGCTTGCGACTGCGTTGTCGCGGTGATTTCGGGCTTTTTGGGAATATCCAAAATCAACGGTTCTATGGACGCAACGACGATACTGACGAGTTTGCTGTCCCCTGTTCTGTTCTCTTTTATATCGTTGTTCACTCAATCCAAAGTTTGCGATATGGTTGAATCGGGTTTGCTCTCGTCGCTGGTATTCACTATCATCACGGACAAATCGGACGCAATCTCGCACGAACTTTCCATACAACTTCACAGGGGCGTCACCGTATCCAAATCCGTCGGCTACTACACGGGCAAGGAACATAGCGTAATCATTTGCGTAACGTCCAAAAAACAAGTCAACCGAGTCAAAGACATCGTCAAAGCGTGCGATCCGCAAGCATTTATGTACATAATGCAAGCAGGCGAAGTATCGGGCAAAGGCTTCACGGGCGGCAGACTTTTGAAGAAAGGCGAAGTCGAAAAAATCGATATGTCGGACATCATCCCCTCCGAACATCTCAACGACAACGCCATACAATCCGACGAAACGGACGCATAAAAGAAAACGAAACATTGCATTTTCGGTTAAATCGTTTTTCGGATTAAATCCAAACGAAGCAATATCGTAATTAAACAAAACTCAAAATGAGCCGCAATAAAAAAGCAGTCGAGCAAACGACTGCTTTTTTGATATTCGGTTTATATCTCGCAAGGAAATTCCTTGCTTTTTTTCCTATTCTCTGCCCTTGATTTTCAAATTTCGCTTGACCTCAAAACTCGGCGATTTGTTGCGGATTGTCGATTATTATCTTTGCGCCTGCTTCGACAAGACGTTTTCTGCCTCTGAATCCCCAACTCACGCAAATGCACGGCAAATCCGCGTTCAATGCGGTTTGCACGTCCACCTCGCTGTCGCCTATATACACGCACTTGTTTCTTTCGACGCTCAAAGTTCGGATAACCTTATTCACCGAATCGGGATAAGGCTTTGCCCTCACGTCGTCGCGCTGTCCCACGACCGTGTCGAAAAGTCCGTCGAAATAGTCCTTTGCCAACTCTTGCACCGCACTGTCCATTTTGTTTGACACGACGGCGCACTTTTTGCCGTTTGCTTTGAGCGTGTCAAGCAATTCGATTATGCCGTCGTACGGTTTCGCATGGTCGGCGCAATGATAAAAATAATGTTGTTTGAACACGTCGAGCACGGCAAGCGCTGTCTTTTTATCCGTACCGCAAGGCACGCTTTGTTCGATAAGCCTCTTTACGCCGTTACCCGTTTTGTCCGCCACTTCGCTTGCCGAAAGGCTCGGAAAGTCGAACACGCCGAGCGCGTAGTTTACGCTTATGGCGAGGTCTTGCAGCGTATCGAGGATTGTGCCGTCGAGGTCGAATATATATAAGTCGTACTTCATTTTCAAACCGTTTTTTGCCGTATGCAAATCTAATCTTATGCCGTATGCAAATTCAATTTTAAGCCGTATGTCATTTTTCTTACGCCCTATTAAAAATTTGCGCCTCTATTCTTTATTTTTGAAAGAGTTTTTCTTTCATCATATATTGATTCATTTCTTCGAAGTTTTCGCCGTCGAACTTGCGCGAGCGTTGCACTCTTGCGGGAATACCCGTCACGAGCGTGAAATCGTCGACGCTCTTTGTGACGATTGCGCCCGTACCGACGACCGCGCCGGTCCCGAGTTTCACCCCTGGCAGAATGGTCGCATTGGTATAAATCTTTGCGTACGCGCCTATTTCCACGCCGTTATACTCGCGTTGCATATGGTCGTGCTCGCTGTGCGAGTGGGTGAAAATTTTGACGTACTCGGTGAGCATAGCGAAGTCGCCCATTTTTACGCCGCCCTTCGTGTCGATATAGCAGCCTGCGTTCCAACTCACGTTGTCGCCGACTTCGAGACGATGACCGTAATTGAATCTGCAACCCTCGTTTGCCACAAACCCTTCGCCGCATTTTTTGAACAGTTTTTTCGCGATGATTTGTCTAAAAGGCACGGCGAAATTGCAGTTTACGCCAAGCGGCACTCTGTCGACGCTATCCCACAAAATATGCAGATTGCGTTGCGCTTCGGTGTACGGGTCGATGTCGCCCATAGGCATATAGTCGCCCCAAAGTCTGAACGATTTTATATCTTCCTCGGTGTACTCGTCGATACCGATAAGTTTCAATGCACGCACGGCGTTTTTTGAATCCATACCGTCGGCAGCGAGTTGCTCGAATTGTTTCAATCTTTCGTCAATAGTCATAATTTTGCCTTTATATACGCAAAATGGGCGTATAAAACCCGTTTCGTGCGATTTTCAATGGTATTTTTTCGTTTATTCGACGTCGAATTTATATTCGGTCACCGCGCTGTATGTCTTGCCTTTTTCAAGTTTTACGCTTTCAAAAGACGGCACGTTCTGCGCGTTGGGATAGCCCTGCGTTTCCATACAGAAAGCGGATTGATAACCGTAAACACGCTTGCCTTGCAAGCCGCTAAGGAAGTTGCCCGTGTAGAATTGCATACAGGGTCTGTCGGTATAAACGCTCATTTTTATGCCGCTCTTTTCGCCCTTTGCGGTTGCGACCTTGCGCAGTCCCTCGCCGTTTAGAACGTAGTTGAAGTCGTAACCTCTTGCGATTTTGAGCATATGCTCGTCCGCTTTAATATCCTTGCCTATCGTCTTTGACGTTTTGAAATCGAACGCCGTGCCGACGATAGTTCTCTTTTCGCCGTGAGGTATGAGTTCGTCGTCAACGGTCGTGATGTAGTCTGAATCGATAGTAACTTCGTGGCCGAGTACGGTTTTGAAATCGCCGTCAAGGTTGAAGTATGCGTGATTGGTGAGCGAGCAAAGCGTATCGCCGTCCGCACTCGCCTCATACTTTAAGCAAAGCGCGTTGTCGTCAAAAAGCGAGTACGTCACCGAAACGGACAAGTTTGCGGGATAGCCTTCTTCGCCGTCTAAAGACACTCTCGACATCTTCACGCCCACGCCGTCGATAATCTCGGCGTTCCACATTCTCGAATCGAATCCGACCTTGCCGCCGTGCAAATGGTTGTTTCCGTCGTTTTTGTAAAGGTCGTATTCCTTGCCGTCGAGATTGAATTTTGCGCCGCCGATACGGTTGCACACTCTGCCTATGACGGCATTGAAATAGGGATTGTCGCCCAAAAATCCGTCGGGCGTATCGAAGCCTGCAACGACGTCTACGAGGTTGCCGTTTTTGTCCTTTACGCACAAATTCGCAATGCGCGCGCCGTATGTGATAACCACAGCGTACGCGCCGTTCGCATTTTCGATTTTGTAACTTTCAATACCTTTTTCGCTCTTTGCGAGATACGTGATTTTCATATTTTCGTCCTTATTTATTCGTCGGGGAAAAGCCCGAATTATTTGCTTGCTTTTTTAACTTTCGGCATAGTCAAAGCGTAACTCATATCCAATAGCGCCTTGATTTCGTCATCGTCCGCCTCGTCGAGCGCAACGCTTATCCAGTTTGCCTTGTTCATATGGTACGCGGGATAGATTCCGTCGTCGCGGCAAAACGAAGATATTAGCGACGGCGCGCATTTGAGGTTTACGACGTCTGCGATT
The DNA here is from genome assembly GCA_900547975.1 of uncultured Eubacteriales bacterium. Taxonomy (GTDB): domain Bacteria; phylum Bacillota; class Clostridia; order Christensenellales; family CAG-917; genus CAG-475. Next base: position 24,622 of record URIX01000010.1, read on the forward strand.
ACATCGTCTTTTCCGAGTCTGCGTTTTGAAATATCCATAACGAGCGCAAACCACTTTTTGCCGACGGGATGACGGAATACGCCGAAATTCGGATTCGTTTGCCACGGATAATCCGCCTCTATGCCGTACGTGTCGAAAACGTGTTTTTCAAACTCTTTTCTCGTCATAATTGCCTATTTACCACTCTGATTTTTATCTTTGCACTTCCACCAGAACGTCGTTTTCCACGTCGAGACCTTCGAGGGTGGATTCAAACAACTTGCCTTTGAGCGCGCGGGTTTTCTCGTTGTCGAGAGAAGCGGTCGGGAAATACTTTCCGTCCTCGCACTTGACCGTCGCAAAGAAGGAATCGAACGTCCAGTACAGCGTTTGCATATGAATGTCGCCCATAAGTCCGTATTTCTCTTGCAAACCTTTGAGGATTGTCCAAACGCCGGTATCGTAGAGTTTTTTCTTGCACGCTTCTCTGCGGTCGGGTTCTTTTTCGAGGAACTGGTCGTACGCCATCGGCATACCGCAGTACACGTCCATAACTATATTTTCGGTGTCGGAAAGGTATTGCATAGCGTCCGCGATGACTTCGGTGCTTGACCTTCCGTTTATTTTCTCGCCGAGATTTTCGATAGTCTCGCCCTTAATGCCGCCCAAAAGAGCCATAGTTATGTCGCCGAGATAGGGGTCTGCATACGTCATACGCTTGGGCAGACAGTTTTTGCCGACTATACCCTGCTCTGCCATTTTGGCAAGCAAGTACGCCGTCGCCGTCGAAGAATGTGCGCCATAACTGTGCGATATGAACGTTATATCGCCCGTATAGTCTTTGAAACAAGCGGCGTATTCCCTTGCAAAGCGGCAAGCCACCGAGTGTGAATCGTCGTAGCCCATCCATATATAATTGAAAAGCGTGGGCAACGATTGCGCGTGGTGCGAATAGTCGAGCGCGCAAAAATTGTAGCCTTTTGCGATGATTTGCGGCGCGAACGAATCGGCGTTGTGGCAAATCTCGCCGTCATCAAAAGTTTCGGTCATCCAGCCGTGAAAAAAAGCAACCGTCGGTTTTGACGGGTCAAAATAATCGGTTGATATATCCTGCGAATATCTTGCGTGCGAGCCGTCCGTCGCAAAGAAATACAAGCCGATGTCGCTTGACGTATCCACGGACAAATCCGTTTCCATTTTCACGCTGTCGTCTTTGTCGTCGCCCTTGTCGTTGCACGCGCAAAGCGCGAAACAAAGCGACGCCAAGCAAAGCAAGGCAACTATACAAACAACTGTTTTTTTCATACTTACCCCTTACAATCGAATTATATCGCCTATGGCGATGATATCACGTTGTTATGATATCGTGCATATTGCACGATGATATCCAAACTTCGTTTGGCTTACGGAATATTTGAATATTCCTCAACTGCACACAAAGTGTGCAATTTCATTGTGACTATTGTCACAATTTCACACGAGCGAAGCGAGTATTTAACCGTTGCGAAAGCAACGATTTCATTGCAACGCAAGCGCAATTCATTTGCAGTTGCGTTGCATCACGCACATTACTTCCACGTTGCTCGTTTGAGGGAACATATCGAAAGGCGTGACCCTTTCGACGTCGTAACTTTGCGAGAGTATCTTCAAATCCCTTGCAAGCGTTTGCGGATTGCAACTGACGTAAACTATTTTTTCGATTTTCGCTTCTATCGCACAATCGAGTACGCTCTTGTCACAACCTTTTCTCGGCGGGTCGAGAACGAGCGCAACGGGTTTTCTTGCCGTCTTTTTTTCGCTTTCGCCGAGATAAAACGGCGACGACTTGATTTCGTCGGGCAAATCCTCGTCTTGCGACTTCGTTTGCTCGCTTCCCTTCTCTATCGATTTGACGTATTCCAGAACGTCGCCGCACACGCACTTCACTCTCTTGTCAAGGCCGAGCGATTTCATAAGCGCGTTTGCGTTGTCCACCGCGCTCGGCTCGATTTCAACCGACGTAATGTTCGCCTCTTTAAGCCTCGTTGCGATTTGAGCGGTCAAAAGTCCCACGCCCGAATAAAATTCCAAAATATCGCCGTCGAAATTTGCAAGTTCTTTGCACACTTCGTCGTATATAGCGTCGCGTACGTCGTTGTTTACTTGCAAAAACGACATAGGCGAAACTACTGCGGCAAACGTGCCGAGATTTTGTTTTTTCTCTTTTCCGTACACGAGTTTGACGGATTTTCCGAAAATGACGTTGGTATTCTTTCTGTTTTCGCTGATATACACGCAAACGCCCGAAAATTCTTTTTCGAGATTCTGACAAAGTTCGGCAAGTTTCGGCACTCTGTCCGAATTTACAACGAGAGTCACCGACAGCGTATCGAGATTTCTCGCAACGACGTGGCGCAATACGCCTTGTCCGCTCGTTTCGTCGTACACGCTTATATGGTTGAAATTTGCCCAATCGGTGACGATTTGAATGAGTTTTGCCGCCCATTCGCCGTGCAAAGCGCACCACTTCATAGGCACGACCGAGTGCGTGCGCTTCTCGTAAAAGCCGAGAGTCACTCTGTCGGTCTTTCGCTTGTAGCCGAACGGAAGCGCGATTTTGTTGCGGTATTCCCAGTCGTTGAGGCGCACTACGTCCGCGACTTCGACGTCGAGACCGCCCGTCTTTTTGAGTGCGTTTTCGACGTTCGCTTTTTTTATTTTGAGTTGACACTCGCTCGAAACGTGTTGCAAATCGCAACCGCCGCAAGTGCCGAAATAAGTACATTTTGGTTTAATGCGGTCGGCGGACGGTTTCTCCACTTCTATGAGGTCGGCAAAAGCGTAGTCCTTTTTTGCATAGCGAACGCGGGCGCGAACAATCTCGCCCTTTATGGCAAACGGCACGAAAACGGCGTACGAGCCGATTTTGACGATACCCTCGCCCTCGCTTGCAAAGTCGCAGACTTCGCCTTCTATCACATCCCCGACAGCAACCGTCAGCACTCCACTTCCCCCTTCAACGCTTTTTTGTATTGCGTCATAAACGTTTCCACTCTCTTATATCCTTTGCTCAAATCCACGCCCAAATCCTTTTCGAGCCTGAAATACCAGTTATAGAGCGCAAGCGCGTCCTTTCTTGCGGGCGCAAACGGGAATCTGAGCACGTAGCAATGGTCTGAACGGAAAATGTTTTTGCCCACCGTATACTCGTTTTTAACACCTGCTTCGGTGAGTGCGTCGCTCATACGTTTTGCCTCGCCCAGACACAAAAAGTCGGTCATACCGCCGCTGTTGTAGCAAGGCGGAAGATTTGAATTGAGATAATTGTACGGGTCGGATTGCTTGTAGAATTGCCAGTTTCTGAACGCTTTTCTGCTCTTTTGACCCGAAACGTATCTCACAATAAGCGTGTTTGTGAGCGGAATGCGATACATAACCTCGAAACTGAACGCGCCGCTTACGCAAATAAGGCCTGCGGGCTTCGTTTTGGTGGTCGGAATGCCGAGCGAATTTGCATATTCGAGGTCGGTTGCGGCGATTCCGAGGCACATCGAAAGATGTCCGCCCGACGAGTCGCCCGTGACGGTGATATTGTCTTTGTCGATTCCGAATCTATCGGCGTTATCGCAAAGAAAGTTGTATGCGTCAACGCAATCTTCGAGGTCTTTGGGGAAGAAAACTTCGGGGCAAAGTCTATGGTCGACAACCGCCACAACCGCGCCCATAGCAGCAAAACATCTCGCATAACCGTCGCGGCGCAAGCGGTTGTGAATCATCCATCCGCCCCCGGGAATATCCATAACGCAGGGTGCTTTCCCCGCAATCGGGCGAGATGGATAGTAGACGTCCATCACGAGTTGTTTGCCGTCTACGGTTTTGTACACTATATCTTTTTCGATTTTGATTTCGTCGTTGAAAGGCGTTTTGCCGTTCGGCACTGCCCTGGCACCTTCAAATAAGTCGAAAATATCCGCCATAACGGGACGGCGAAGCATTCCGAAGTCTTTTCTGAAGGATTTTTCAAGCCGTTTGCTCTCTTTTTTGAGTGCTTTTTTGTCGGCTTTATATTGCGCTTTCAAGGTCTTTCTGCTAAGGCGCATATCTTGAATGCTTGCGTTCTCGTTTTCCAAAAGCGCAACCATATCGTGAGCGAACTGTCTTTTGAGTCGTTTCTTATCGGTGCGATAATTCGCTGCAAAATACTCGTATTGTTTCATAAAAATCCCTTATCTTTTTTAGTTATCGTTGCGAGCGCGCTCGCAACGATAACTTTGAGTTGTTTTTGTTTGTTTCCCGACGGAACTTCGTTGAGTTGTTTCGGGTGTGGGCAGAGCCCACCCAAAATTATTAATTATTAATTCGTGCTCAAACTTACTTGCCTGCGTACACTTTCTTCAAGCGTGCAAATCTCGGAAGACCGTTTTCGAGCGGTGCTTTCGCGTCGCCTTGAATGAGCGGAAGCGCGTATTTGACAAACTCGTCGCTCACGTATGTTCCGTTGTTGATTATCCACTCTGACGGCACTTTCTTTTCGGTGTTTGCGGCAAGTTCGAGAGGCATAAGCACGTTGGTGCAAACGTAGTTGCCGTCTTTGTCGGTATCTCTCTTGAAGATGACCATCTTGTCCGTTTCGCCCTCGCACGCGCTCTTGACTGCGAATGCGCCCGCATTGAACGCCTCTTCGACGTCGTTTTCGGAAGCGAGGTGTGCGCCGCAACGTTGCATAAGGCTGAGTTCGATTCCTCTGGTCTTATAGCCTGTCTTTTCCTTGATGACGTTTGCAAGAATGGAAGCAACGCCGCCCAGTTGCGCGTGACCGAAACTGTCTCTTGCCGCCGCCGCGCCTACGCTTTCGCAAATAAGCGTGCCGTTTTTGTCGTGAATACCCTCGGAAACGACCGCAATGCACTTGTTGCCGTTCTTTGCGCAAACCGCTTTTACGTCCTCGACGAATTTGTCCACGTCGAAGTCGGTTTCGGGCAAATAAATGAGGTCTGCGCCAAGACCGTTTACACCTGCAAGAGCCGCGCTTGCGGTGAGCCAGCCTGCGTGTCTGCCCATCGCCTCGATGATACAAACCATCGGCGTGTCGTACACTTTTGCGTCAAGGTTGACTTCCATAACGGTGGTTGCGATATACTTTGCCGCGCTTGCGTAGCCGGGGCAGTGGTCTGTGCCGTAGAGGTCGTTATCGATGGTTTTGGGCACGCCGATGACGTTGCACTCGTAACCGACGGATTGCAAGTACTTGCTGATTTTGTTGCAGGTGTCCATACTGTCGTTGCCGCCGTTGTAGAAGAAGTAGCGCACATTGTACTTTTTGAACACTTCGAGAATACGCTTGTAATCGGTGTCGTCGACGGAAGCGTCTTTGAGTTTGTAGCGCACCGAGCCGAGAGCGGACGACGGCGTGTATTTGAGCAATTCGATTTCCTTGGAATCTTCCTTGGACATATCGAAGAACTTTTCGTTGAGAAGACCGACAATACCGTGTTCGAGACCGTAAACCGCCGTGATATTGCCTTGCTTCAAAGCCTCGGTGAAAACGCCTGCCGCGCTGCTGTTGATGACGGAAGTCGGACCGCCGCTTTGACCGAACATACAAGCACCTTTCAAATTTTTCATTTTTTCTCCTTATTTCCGCAATTAAGCGGTGAATGGTATATGATTTTTGTTTATTTTCTTGCGTTATGCAACGTTTATCGTCGCAGTTTTTTTCTATAAGGTTATCTCGAAATGATTTGCGCGATTTCGTAGAGTTTCTCGTCAAATCCTTTCTTACAAGCGAGTGCTTCGAGAACGGTGGTGTCAAAGATTTCGCCGCCCTTTATGCCTATAACTCTGCCGCTTTGACCGCATTCGATGAGTTCCACCGCCCTGCACGCCATTTTTGCCGCGAGGACTCTGTCCTCAACCGTCGGATTCCCGCCTCTTTGCATCCATTTGAGAGCCATATGATTGACTCGTCTGCCCGTTGCGTCGCTTATCTTTTGAGTGAGTTCGTCGGTGAGTTCGGTTTTGCCTTCCGCAAGCACGATGATAGCGGAAGATTTGCCTCTGTCGAATCCGTCCTTTATGGTTTTTGCAACCTCGTCGACGTCGGTTGGCACTTCGGGAACGATGACGTATTCCGCGCCGCCCGCAACCGCGCTGTTGAGAGCGATGTTTCCGCACTCTCTGCCCATAACTTCCAAAATCATAATTCTGTCGTGAGAAGTGATGGTGTCGCGAAGTTTCAAGATTGCGTCCACAACCGTGTTGCACGCCGTGTCGAAGCCTATCGTGGAATCGGTGTAACCCATATCGTTGTCAATCGTGCCGGGGATGCCGATAACGTTGAGCCTCGTTTGCTCGTGCATAGCCTCAACGCCTCTGAACGAACCGTCGCCGCCTATGACGATAAGGTTTTCGATGCCTTTGTCGAGAAGGTTGTTCACCGCCTTTTGCATAACTTCGGGGTCGATAAATTCGGGGCATCTGGACGAGCGCAAAATAGTGCCGCCTGCGTGAACGCAGTTGGATACGCTGGAATATTCCATTTTGAAGATTTCGTCGTTGACAAGACCTTTGTAGCCGTGTTTTACGCCGTACACCTCGAATCCGTGATTCAAGCCGTATCTTACGCAAGCGCGAACGCAAGCGTTCATACCGCTGGCGTCGCCTCCGCTCGTAAGCACTGCGAATTTCTTTGGTTTAGAATTTACTTTTGCCATAAGATTACCTCTTTGCAATAAAATTTTTATTTGGTTTTATTTTGGATTAAGGCTTCGCCTTCCGCAATTATTAATTATTAATTAATTAATAATTATTAATTATTTTTCGTTCAACGTATTTGACTCTATTTACCCCAAGTACGTCTTCGAGTCGAGAGAGCAAATCGGGGCAAATTTCCACTCGCTGCGAAAATTCCATAAGTTTGGACACGCCGTTTTGCTTGACTTGCGCTTGACAAGGCGTGTTGCCGGGGTGCATTGCCAAAACGTCCGCAACCATATCCTTTTCAACGTTGTTGAACACCAACACGTACAATATGCCGTTGCTCTTTTTTGCCGAAGGCTCTGCGTGCTTGACTTCCGCGTCCGAGTTTTTCCAAAGTTCGAGTTTTTCGATGGAAATCTTGGGTTCGCTCTCGTCGCGCAAATCGATTTTGCCCACCACTTTAAGCGGTGCGTCGGCAAGAAGCAACTCGCCGTACTTTTCGTATGCGCGCGGATACATCGAAAACGCAATCGAACCCGACCTGTCCTCTACTCTGCCGACGGCAAATTTTTGCTGTTTGGACGTGACTTTCTTTTCCGCCGACGACACGATACAACCGAATTTGACTTGCTTGTTTTCGAGGTTCTTGTCAACCACCATATTGACGTTGCCGTCCTCGTCCGCTTCCTCGACGAACAACATACTCGTGTCGAAGTCGAACTCGTGCTTGTCGTCGCGATAGTCGTCGAGAGGGTGTCCCGAAAGATACATTCCCAGCACTTCTTTTTCGTATTTGAGAATGTCGGATTTCGGGTATTCTTCGGTTTCGGTATACTTGATTTCCTCGTCCTCGATGAGTTCGTCAAACAAGGACATCTGCCCCGAAAGTTTGTTCTTCTTGTCGGCAAGGACGGTGTCCATAATGCGCTCGTAGGAAGCCATAAGCGTTGCTCTGGTCTTGCCGAAACTGTCGAGCGCGCCGCCCTTGATAAGACTTTCTATCATACGCTTGTTCACCTGTCCCGCGCAACGGTCGAGGAAGTCGCGAATGTCTTTGAACGGACCGTTTTGCGCTCTCTCGTTCAAAACGTATTCCATAGCCTGCTCGCCCACGTTCTTTATGCCCATAAGACCGTAACGCACGTTTTCGCCTTCTATCGAGAAGTTCTTTTGCGAGCGGTTAATATCCGGCGAAAGAGTCTTGACGCCCGTTCTTCTCAGATAGTTCATATAGTGCTTCACCTCGTCGGCGTTGGTGATACGGTTGTTCACCACAGCCACGATAAAGTGAGTGGGATAATAGCATTTGAGATATGCGGTTTGATAAGTAAGGAACGTGTACGCCGCCGCGTGCGACTTGTTGAACGCGTAACTTGCAAACTTCAATATCTGGTCGAAAAGGTGGTTTGCGATTTCCTCGCTTACGCCGTTTGCAACCGCCCCGGGAACGTATTTGCCCGTCTTGTCGCCTTCGAGTTTGCCGCCGTGCAGGAATATGTCTCGTTGTTGTTCGAGAACGGCGAGTTTCTTCTTTGCGATAGCGCGTCGCATAATGTCCGCGCCGCCGAAACTGAATCCCGCAATCTTCTGCGCGATTTGCATAACCTGCTCTTGATACACTATGCACCCGTAGGTGTTTTCCAAAATCTCTTTGAGAAGCGGGTGTGCATACTGCACTTGGTCGGGGTGACGTTTGCCTTCCAAGAACAAGTCGATAAACTGCATAGGACCGGGACGGTACATCGAAATGCCTGCCACGACGTCTTCGAGGTTGTCCGGTTGAAGTTGCGCCATAAACTTTTTCATGCCGCCGCTTTCAAGTTGGAACACCGCCTCGCAATCGCCCGAAGCAATCAGTTCGTACACCTTGTGGTCCTCGTAGCCGAGTTTGTGGAAGTCGAGGTCTATTCCCTTATCCGCCTTGATGAGTTTCAACGCCTCGTCGATGTCGGTGAGCGTTTTAAGTCCCAAAAAGTCCATTTTGAGAAGTCCGAGTTCCTCGACGATAACCTTGTCGAATTGCGTCGTGACGATAGGACCGTTTCTCGAAAGCGCGCAGTGCTCGACGATGGGGTCTGCGCATATAACCACGCCGGCGGCGTGCATCGAGGTCTGGCGCGGCATACCTTCGAGTTTCATCGCGATGTCGATGACGTTCTTTGCCGTCGGATTGTTGTCGTATATCTTTTTGAAGTCCTCGCTGTAAAAATCGCTGCCTTCGGTAAGCACTTGCGGCAGAAGCGGTTTGCCCATTGCGGGGATTTCCTTAACCCAGTTCGCCGCCTCGTTGTACGGCACATCCAGAACGCGCGCAACGTCCTTTACGACAGCCTTTGCCGTCATGGTCGAATACGCGATAATCTGCGAAACGTTGTCTTTACCGTACTTTTTGATGCAGTAATCTATGATTTCCTGTCGTCTGACGAAGCAGAAGTCCACGTCGAAGTCGGGCATCGAAACGCGCTCCTCGCTCAAAAATCTTTCAAAAAGAAGTTGATATTTGAGGGGGTCGATGTCGGTTATGCCGATGCCGTACGCAACGATAGAACCACAGCCGCTTCCGCGCCCCGGTCCTACTGGGATTCCCATTTGTTGCGCCGCGTGAACGTAGTCCCACACGATAAGGAAGTAGCCGTCGAATCCGCACTTGTGGATAACGCCCAGTTCGTATTCCAAACGCTTCGTGATTTCGTCGTTTATATAGCCGTATTTTCTCTTTACGCCCGCGTAGGCAAGGTCGCGAAGATATTGCGCTTCGTCTCGGTCGCCCATTTCCTCGTTGGTGTATTTAGGAATGATAGAGGCGTGTTTCGTTATGAAATAGTCGCCGTCCACTTTGTCTGCTATTTCTCTCGTCGTCGCAATGGCTTCGGGACACCAACCGAACAGTTCCGCCATTTCGTCGCCCGATTTGAGATAGAACTCGTCCGTCTCGAATCTCGCGCCGTTAATTTCGCTCTTTTTGCAACCGAGAGTTATGCACATCATCGTGTCTTGTATGTCTGCTTCTTCCTTTTCGATGTAGTGCACGTCGTTTGTGGCAACAACTTTTACACCTATCTCTCTTGCGATTTGGCAAAGCGGATTGAGTACGATTTTGTCCTCTTGCAAATGATGGTCCTGAAGTTCGATATAAAAATCCCCCGGCTCGAAAATGTCTCGCATTTCGATTGCCGCCGCCTTTGCTTCCTCGTACTTTCCTTGCAAAAGAAGGTGCGGCACTTTGCCCGCAAGACACGCCGAAAGGCAGATAAGTCCCTCGCTATGCTCTCTTATATGCTTCAAGTCGATACGCGGTTTCATATAGAATCCGTCAACGAACGCGAGCGAGGAAAGTTTCATAAGGTTTTTGTAACCCGTCATATTTTTGGCGAGCAAAATGAGGTGATAACGCTGTTTAAGCACGTCCGCCGTCTTTGCATACATATCGTCGGCAACGTAAAATTCCTCGCCGATGATAGGCTTTATTCCGTCTTGACGAAGCACGGACACGAACGTATGCACGCCGTACATATTGCCGTGATCGGTGATCGCGACGGCGTCCATACCCCTTGCTTTAAGCGCGTCGCAAAGAGGGTGAGTTTTTATGGTTTTTTTCGGATCGTTCGGGTCGGGCGCAACCTGCAAAAGGCGCACCGCACCGTCCAACAAACTGTATTCCGTATGCAAATGTAGATGTACAAAATCCGTCATATTTACCTTTTCTCGTTAGTTTTATATTCTCGTTGTATTAGCTTAAATACAGCTTCCCCCTTCCTCACGGGGTATGTTCTTTCTCTACAAAAGTTTTGCGGGGTGTTCCTTAAAATCACACATCACCCCTTCCCTTCGGGCTTTCCCCTATTGCTCAAACTTACGCCAATTCTCTATCAAATTTCTCATCGTTCGCAAGAGGGGAAGTCGGCACTCACATAGACAGGTATCGTCCTCTCATTATGCCACTCGTTCACGGGCGAAAAAAATCCACACTCG
>URIX01000011.1 GCA_900547975.1 uncultured Eubacteriales bacterium
ACGCGAGCCGCAAGGCGGCGAGGAAGCGAACGCCGAGCTTGACGGATAGTACAAGCGACTGCGCCGTTTGGGTGCGAAGCTGGCGCACAAAGCGCAGTGGCATAAGTAGAGAAATGTCCCTATCTATGCGAGTGCTGAGTGTTGCCCCACGCGAAGCGGACGCCGTGGGTTCCCTCAAATTTATGCAGAGGGGGAACGGCGGTAGGGGAAACACGTGAGGAAGGGGGAAGTTTTATTTAATTGTGTATTAATTCAAAAAAACGACGCAAGCGCGTCGTTTTTTTCTGTGTTTTGCACTCGGCGCAATTTTATTTCAAGTTTTCGGGATTCAAGTCGAAAAGTTCGGGAATGACGAAACGACCGTCTTTGCGTATCAATACGTCGTCGAACCAGATTTCACCTCCACCGAATTCGGGCGTTTGGCAAAGCACCAAATCCCAGTGCACCGCACTCTTGTTGCCGTTGGGTGCGTCGTCGTAACTGCACCCCGGGGTGAAGTGAATCGAACCGCTTATCTTCTCGTCAAAGAGTATGTCGCCGATTGCCTTGGTGACGTAAGGATTGACGCCGATTGCAAATTCGCCGACGTATCTCGCGCCTTCGTCAGTGTCGAAAATAGCGTTTGCTTTCTCGCTGTTGTTGGCGGTTGCTTTGACAATCTTGCCGTCCTTAAATTCGAGGCGCACGTTCTCGAAACGGAATCCGTTTTCAATCGACGGGGTGTTGTAACTTATCACGCCGTTGACGCTGTTCTTGACGGGCGCGGTGTAAACTTCGCCGTCGGGAATGTTGCAAGCGCCGTCGCATTTGATTGCGGGTATGCCTTTTATAGAGAACGTCAAATCGGTGTCTTTTGCCACAATCCGCACTTTATCCGTACGATTCATCAAATCAACCAACGGATTCATAGCGTTGCTCATTTTTTGATAGTCAAGACAGCATACGTCGAAGAAGTAGTCCTCAAACGCCTCCGTGCTCATCGAAGCGAGTTGGCTCATACTCGGCGTGGGGTATCTCAAAATGACCCAACGCGTGTGCGCGACGCGTCTGTCGCTGTGCACGGGGATGCCGTATCTCTTGTCGTATTCCTGCATTATGTCTTCGGGCACGTCGGAAAGTTCGTAACTGTTGTCGCCGCCGCGTATGCCGATGTAGCAGTCCATCTTGTCCATAAAATCGGCGTCGCGCTTCGCCCACATATCCAGCATTTGAGCCGTCGCGCCTTTGAGAATTTCCTTTTCGAGTCGCTTGTCGATTATGTTGAGGAAGGGGATTCCGCCGTTTTTGTACACTTCGCGAATGATACACGCGGGCAGTTGCTCGCCGCAACCGATTGCGTCAAGCCAAACCTTGTCTCCCTTGCCGACGTGTATGGAATAGTTGACGAGGTTGTGTGCCAAAACTTCTTGCCTTTTGTCGATAATCATAATTCACCTGCAAATATTTGATGGAATTATTATAGCACTATTAAATATATTATTAAACTGTTTTTTATTCAAAACAGACCTATCAAAAAAGAAACTGCCCGAAAGTTGATTTTTGCACGCGGTGTGTTATAATATTGTCAAAATAAATTTTTAGAGAGGCTTTTTATGGATCTTACCTATAAAAGACAAAACGTTTACGCTTTGGCGGACGAGAACGAACTCAAAGCCATAAGCGAATATGCAGAGGGATACAAAAAATTCCTCGACAACGGCAAAACCGAAAGAGAAGCGGTGAAAGAAACCGTCGAAATCATCGAAAAGAGAGGCTACAAAGCCTATACTCTCGGCGACAAAATCAACGCGGGCGATAAGTTGTACTACAACAACCGCGGCAAGAGTTTGTTTATCGTGCGCGCCGGCAAAGCGGACGTTGCAAAAAACGGCATCCGTATTCTCGTTGCTCACGTCGACAGCCCCAGACTCGACCTCAAACAAGTTCCGCTCTACGAAAAAGCGGATATGGCGTATCTCAAAACGCACTACTACGGCGGCATCAAAAAATATCACTGGCTCACGATTCCGCTTGCGCTTCACGGCGTGATCGTGCTTAAAGACGGCACGAGCGTTGACGTGAAAGTGGGCGACGAGCAAGGCGACCCCGTGTTCTACATCACCGACCTTCTTCCGCATCTTTCGCAAGAGCAAGTCACGAAGACCATCGGCGAAGGATTCCTTGCCGAAAACCTCAATCTTTTGGTTGGCGGAATCCCCGTCAAGGACGAGGAAAAGGACGCGGTTAAGAAAGGCGTGCTTGCCATACTCAATCAAAAATACGGCGTATGCGAGGAAGACTTCCTTTCCGCGGAACTCGAAGCCGTGCCGGCGTCCAAAGCAAGAGACGTCGGCTTTGACAGAGCGTTTGTGGCAAGTTACGGTCACGACGACAGAGTGTGCGCATATCCCGAAATCACCGCAACTCTCGACACCGACACCGACCAAACGGTTATGTGTATTCTTGCGGACAAAGAGGAAATCGGAAGCGAGGGCAACACCGGTATGCAATGCGTGGTTATCAGCGATTTGATTGACGAAATCGCAAAGAGTTACGGCGCAAATCCGTCCGTCGTGCGCGAACATTCGAAGTGCATATCGGCAGACGTCACCGCCGCATACGACCCCTCGTTTGCATCTGCGTTTGAAGATATGAACGTCGGTTACGTCAACAAGGGCGTTACGATGAACAAGTTTACGGGCGCACGCGGCAAGAGCGGCTCGAACGACGCTTCGGCAGAATATATCGCGTATTTGAGAGGCGTGTTTGCAAAAGAGAACGTCGTGTGGCAAACGGGCGAACTCGGCAGAGTGGACCTCGGCGGCGGCGGAACGGTTGCGAAGTACATTTCCAAGATGAACATCGACACCGTGGATATGGGCGTGCCCGTGCTTTCTATGCACGCGCCGAACGAACTTATCTCGAAGGCAGACATTTACACCGCGCATAAAGCGTTCAGTGCGTTTGTAAAATAATGTAATTGCGCCGAATGCAAAACACGAAAAAAAAACGATGCGGACGCATCGTTTTTTTGTGCAAAAAATACGGCTTTTTTGCGATTTTCGGCGTTTGCTCTGTGTCTGACTTATCGCTTTACCAACTTTCCGCGCCTCGTTCTCGCCTTGCTTCGCGGTTGGTTAACGCTTTACAAGAGTAAACCACCATAACCATTTTATAAACCACACAGCCACATTATTAGTAGCAATACATATATTCAATAAATACAAATATTCCAAACAATTAATAAAATAATAAAAAACAAAAAAAGTATTGACACCATAAAATTATTGTGATAAAATTATACCAACAAATAAAGGAGGTAAAAATATGGAATGGACTACGGTAAAAATATCAGCGGATAACAAGGGAAGAAATACACCATTTGCGAGTATAGGTTTTGGTAGAATATCTTTAAGTGCGGCTGCATGTGAATTAATTGAAAGTTATGATAAATATAGTTATGTTGAATTGCTGAAAGATAAGAATAATAGTGATTGCATAGGGGTTAGGTTCTTAAAAAACAACACATCTGATTCAATTAAAATTAAGCGTAAAGTTATAAACGGCAAAGTTATTGCAGGTGTTTCTATTGAAAACAAAAAGACAATAGAAGATATTTTTGGAATGAAAGGTACAGCAAAAAAAGCAACGCGCTATAATGTTGAGAAAGACAAGGATGCGGATAATATTTTAATAATTATGTTTAAATAGTTATAAAATGATAAAACAAAAGCACGGCAATGCCGTGCTTTTTTAGGCGTTTATGTGTGTGTTTCTGAGAGGGTTTTATGTGTTTTTTATGCTCCTTTGAGGCTTTTTTTAGACTTCTTTTCGGTATTCGGGGCAGGGGATAAGTTCCTCTTTCTTTGCACGAGTGAGGAAAAATATGCACAGCGTTACGCCAAGGGTAAGCAGTTCCGCCGCAGGGGTGGCGAGCCAAAGCCCCGTCATTTTCCATAGATACGCAAACAAGTATGCAATGGGGATTATCGTCACGAGTCCGCGAAGCAGGGTTATCAACTGCGCATATCCGCCGCGATTGGACGCCGAGAAGTAGTAGGAAAACAGCAGATTGAATCCCGAAAACAGCGAGGATATGAAGAACAAACGCATACCGTGCGTAGCGGCTTGTTGCAACGCTTCCACGCCTTGCGAGTTGAATACTCTTGCGATTCCGTCCGCCCCGAAGAAAATCGCGACGTACAGCAAAACCGCTATCGACGAGACGGTGACGAGGGCGTATTTGAGAATCTGCCGTATTTTTTTGTGGTCGCTTTCGCCGTAACTGAAACTTATCATCGGTTGCGTGCCGTTGGCAACGCCGTTGAATATCGAGTTTGTGACGTAGAAAACGTTGATGATGATTGTGTAAGCCGCAATCGCGGTGTCGCCTCCAAGTTTCTTGAACAGACCGTTGAAAACCGTAAGAACGGTCGCAAACGAAATTTCGGTGATAAACGGCGCAAGTCCGAGCGAGCAGATTCTTCCGTACGTCCGTATGGAAAGTTTGGTTTTTTTGAGGTGAAAAGTGTTCTTTTTGCGTATGAAATGCAAGGACAGAATGAGTATGCTCACGATGGGCGAAAATCCTGTTGCGAGAGCCGCGCCGAGCATATCGAGGTTGCAGGGGAACACGAGAATGTAGTCGAATAAGATGTTGAACAGATTTCCCGAAAGGGAAGCAATCATTGCAAGTCTCGGCGCGCCGTCGTTGCGAATGAAGTTCTGAAACATGTTGCTGAACATAAAGAAGGGCGCAAAGCAAAGTATGATTTGCACGTACGTGTTGCTGTATTCGAGCGTGTCGCCTTCCGCGCCGAGTAATTGCGCTATGGGGCGGGACGCGAATATGCCCAAAAATACGAAAATCATCGCAAACAGCGCAACGATAAGAATGGTGTGAGTGAACACTTTGTTTGCTTCGTCGTCGCTTTTCGAGCCTTTCAGTATCGCAAACCTCGTTCCGCCACCGACTGCAAACATCATTCCGATTGAAAAAACTATGTTGAAAGACGGGCTTGACAGATTGAGCGCGGCAAGTCCCGTTTGACCCATTTTGAGAGAAATGAAAAACGTGTCCGCCAAAATATAGCAACTGAGTCCGATCATTGCTATGACGTTTGCAGAAACGTATTTTGCAAACTCTTTCAAAACGCTTGTGTCTTTCATGGTTTTCATAAGTTTTCCGATGCCTCTTTGAGTGCCTTTCCAACAAAAAAGCGTCACGCTTTCGTGTCTTCAAAAGGCCTAACGACACGACGCTGACGCGCTCACCCGGCGATGAGATGTTGTATTCGATTACTTGGATTATATAAGAGAGTATGCGTATTGTCAAACGCTTTTTGAAAACTCGACTTTATGAAAGCAAAAAGAGAATGACCGCAGTCGTTTTCTTTTTAATCAATCGGATTTTCGATTGTTTATTTTATGATTTTTCGGCGCGTTTTTGCCGTGTTTTCGTTTGCTTTTTTGCGCGTTTTTAACGTTAATTTTGCCGTTTTTTTTGTATTTTTTTGCGGTTTTTTAGCGAATATTTGCGGTTCTTTTGTCGTTTTTTATGACCAAATCGGTTGCTTTGAATCGCCTATAATCAGTCGTTGTCCGACTCGTTGTCCGAGTCGTCGTTCGTAAGTTTAGCGTCGTTTATTTCGATGTCGAACATCGTTTTTTTCTTTTTTGCGATTGCCGCTTTGATAGGCTCGACGACGATGTAGTAGGCGGGAATTATGCTGAATATTGCCCAGTAGGGGTGCCACATATTGAAGCCGCAACCCAAAAGCAGATACACTGCAAGGACGATAAACACGACGGGGAATGCGGACGGATTGCGCTTTGCAATCGTGTCGAAAATGCCGCCTACGATGAATGGGACGAAGAACAATATCCAACCCGGGTGCCACAAGTTGCAAAGGGAGCCTATGAGAAGATAGGCAAGAGTGCAGAGCAGGAACGTTACGCCGTTGACTATGCTCGATGCGATTGCTATATTCTTTGATTTTTGATTGTCAAAGGCGATATGTCCGTTTTTGATATGCACCGCGCTTCCGTTTTTGACGTATTCGCCCTCGTTCACGTCTTTTCCGTTTATCGTGGTTTTCTTGCCGTCTTCGATGTGAATCGTGCCTACGACTTTGTTGACGAGTTTTGCGATTCCGCCGTTTATAACGACGTCCGAACCGTCCTTATCGTGAACGTAAATCCTGTTTTCGTCGATATGTACTTGGTCGCCTTTGTTTGCATAAACGAATGTTTTTGAATCGGTTTTGTCGTCGTTAACCGTCGATTGTGTGCTTTGGTCGTTATTTTCGGAATTGCCGTCGGTTGTTTGCGCGTCGCTATCTTTTGTATCCGCACTTGTGTTTGTCGGGGTGTAATTCAAAAGTTCGTCAAGGCTCACGCCGTAAAGTCGCGCAAGCGCAATGAGATTGTCCGTGTCGGGCGAACTTTCCGACCTTTCCCATTTGGATATTGCCTGACGGGACACATTGAGTTTGTCTGCAAGTTCGTCTTGAGAATATCCGTGTTGTTTTCTTAATTCGTATAACCTGTTTGCGGTTGAGATGTCCATATTGTAACCTCGCTTGTTTTTGTGCCTTTATTGTGGCAGATTGAGGTTGGTTGCTACCACCGATTTTAATTGTCAATTCCGCAACTTTTGGTTGCGTTTTGCAGAAAATCGCGTTTTTTGACTATTTTTTGACAATATTTTCTTGTTTTACATCAAAAGAGCGGTCGCAAAGCAGGCAATCGATTTCGAGTCGCCCAAATCGCCGACTTGCTCGTTCGTCGTCGCGGTTATGCCTATTCTTTCGCAAGGAATCTTTAACGCTCTCGACATATTGTTGCGCATTTGGTCGATATATGGCGCAAGCATAGGACGTTCGGCAATAATCGCAACGCTGACGTTTTTGAGCGAGCGACCTTTTTCGGTTGCTTTTTTAAGGACGGTTTGCAAAAGTTCGAGGCTGTCCGCGTCGTCGTAGCGAGAATCGTCTACGGGGAAAAGATGCCCGATGTCCTTTTCGCCGATTGCGGACAAAATCGCATCCATAAGAGCGTGCACCGCAACGTCGCCGTCGCTGTGTGCAACAAAGGAAAACTCGCAGGGGATGAGCGTTCCCATAAGTTTGATTCCGTTGCCCGATTTGAAACGGTGTATGTCGTAACCGATTCCGCAAAGGGGTGTGAGCAAATCTTCTTTGGTCGTAATTTTTATATTCTTGGGGTCGCCTTCGATAATCTTTACGTCGCAAGCGGCGTGCTTTTGAATGACCGCAATGTCGTCGAGATATTCGCCGTCGCACTTTGCGTACGCTTTGAGCAGAATATCCGTTCTCGCGCAAACCGGGGTCTGCACTCTGCGATAGTCCGCTCTGTCAACGGGGTCTACGCCGAATTTTATGCAAACGAGAGAGTCTGTGAGGGGAAGAAGGGGAAGCGCAACGCCGTTTTCGAGCGCGCCTGCAATCACGCTGTTTATCAACGCCGTCGTGACGTAAGGGCGCGCGCCGTCGTGGATTACGATATAGTCGCAATCGTCCTCGACTGCGTTAAGTCCGTGCTTCACGGTTTGAGTGCGAGTTATGCCGCCTTGCGTAAGCGCGATTCGGTTGTCCTCGATATGCGCATTGTCGAGCGCGTTGAGCAATTCGTCGCTGTATGAGGGGTGAATCGCCACGATGATTTTTGAAACTTGCTCGAAAGTCAAAAAGGGTTTGATTGCTTCGACGACGACGCAAGAGTCGTTGCAGAGCGCAAAGAGTTTGTTTTCCGCGCCGTATCTCTGCGACGTGCCGCCGGCAGTTATAATTACGTTGATTTTCATAGTTTCACCTGTATGGTTTATTCGGGTGCGGGCAGAGCCCGCCCAAAATTATTATTATTAATTATTAATTAATAATTCTATACATAGTTTCGGCACTTTGCTTGGTTTGATGTTCGTCGACGTTCAGCACTTCGAACGACATCGAATTGTTGCCGAAAGTCACGGTCACTACGTCGCCGACTCTTACGTCTTTTGCGGGTTTGACGACTTTGCCGTTGATTTCTATACGCCCGCCGTCGCAAGCCTCTTGGGCTACGGTGCGGCGTTTTATTACTCTCGATACCTTCAAAAATTTGTCTATTCTCATAAAAAATATTATAAGAAAAACGCGCGCTTAAATCAAGAGGAAACCTATATAAAATTATTCGAAATTTATTAAAATTATATACGCGCGACGCTTGACAGCCTTGATTTTTCAATATATAATAAAAAACTGCGCAATAATGCGAATTCCTACCCCTAAAACACTGCGTTTTTGGGGGTAGGGGGTTATAAATACATCCTGTGTTTATAGCGATTCGCACGAAAAGCGTAGATTTTGATAAAAATTTCAGGCAAAGAAAAAATTTTTTTCGGAGAAGATTGAAATTTTTTGAAAAGTCGAAAATTCGGCAATTTTTTTAAGGAGTGAATATATGTCCCAAAGAATTCACAATCAAATGTACGGAACGACGGAAAGACGCGACTTTTCGCAAATTAAAGACGTTCTTCCCATTCCGTATCTCATTGAGGTGCAAAAGAATTCCTACGCAAATTTCATTGACGCCGGCATCACGGAAGTGTTCAAAGATTATTCTCCGATCGTTGACTTCTCCGGCAGATTGAAACTCGAATTTTTGTCACACAGATTCGACGGCGAACCCAAGTACACCGTCAAAGAGTGCAAAGATCGCGACGCAACGTATGCTATTCCTCTCAAGGTGAAGGCACGCCTCACCAACAACGAAACCGGCGAAGTGGTCGAACAAGAAGTGTTTATGGGCGACTTCCCGCTTATGACGGATTCCGGTTCTTTCGTTATCAACGGTGCAGAGCGCGTTATCGTATCCCAACTTGTCAGAAGCCCCGGCGTTTACAACGACAAAGTGCTTGACAAGAACGGCGTACCTCGTTATGCGACGACTGTTATTCCCAACAGAGGCGCATGGCTGGAATACGAACAAGATTCCAACGAAGTGCAATGGGTGCACGTCGACAGAACGAGAAAAATCACCGCGACTACGCTTTTGAGAGCACTCGGCTACGGCACGGACGAGCAAATCATCGACTTGTTCGGCGGGGACGAGATGATCGTAAAGACTTGCGAAAAAGACGCTCAATGCAAGAGCGAGGAACAAGGCAAAATCGATTTGTTCCGTCGTTTGCGTCCGGGCGAAGTTCCCACGGTCGAAGGTGCGAACATCCTCATTCACAACACGTTCTACGATTACAAGCGTTACGACTTGGCAAAGGTCGGCCGCTATAAATACAACAAGAAACTCGCGCTTGCAACGCGTATTGCGGGCTACACCCTCGCAGAAGACGTCGTAAGCAACGTTACGGGCGAAATCCTCGCGCAAAAGGGCGAAATCGTCGACGAGGCAAAGGGCAGAGAAATTCAAAATAACGCCGTCAACGTGGTCTGGCTTGCATACACCGATCAAGACGGAAAAGAAAAGAAGTTCAAAGTCATCGGCAACAACACCGTCGACCTCGACGCATTCGTCGATTGCAATCCCAGAGACCTCGGCATCACCGAAAAGGTTTACTATCCCAACCTCAAAGCCCTTATGGACGAATTCGGTGCGAACAAGGACGAATTGTTGCTTGCAATCCGCTCGTCCGTGGACGAACTCGTCTACAAGCACATCACGCTTGACGACATCGTCGCAATCGAGGACTACAACCTCGGCTTGCGCTACGGCTTCGGCACTTGCGACGACATCGACCACCTTGCAAACCGTCGCGTTCGCGCGGTTGGCGAGTTGCTTCAAAATCAATTCCGTATCGGAATCTCACGCCTTGAAAGAGTCATCAAAGAGAGAATGGCATCCGCACAGGAGAATGCGGAAATCACACCTCAAACGCTCATCAATATTCGTCCCGTTACGAGTGCAATCAAAGAGTTCTTCGGATCTTCGCAGTTGTCGCAATTTATGGACCAACCCAACCCGATTGCAGAACTCACGCACAAACGTAAACTTTCCGCACTCGGCCCCGGCGGCTTGAACAGAGAGCGCGCAAGTTTCGAGGTCCGCGACGTTCACCACTCGCACTACGGACGTATGTGTCCTATCGAAACGCCTGAAGGTCAGAACATCGGCCTTATCACTTCGTTGTCCTCTTACGCGAAAGTCAACGAGTACGGATTTATCGAAACGCCGTACCGCAAAATCGACAAGGCGACGGGCGTCGTAACCGACGAAGTCGTTTATATGGCGGCGGACGAAGAAGACAAATACGTCATCGCACAAGCGAACGAACCGCTCGACGAAGAAAGCAAATTCGTGCGCAACCGTGTCAACTGCCGTATTCAAAATGATATTCGAGAAGTTCCCAAGGAAAGAGCGGACTATATGGACGTCAACCCCAAGCAACTTATCTCGATTGCAACCGCGCTTATCCCGTTCCTCGAAAACGACGATACCAACCGTGCTCTTATGGGCTCGAACATGCAACGTCAGGCAGTTCCGCTTCTCAAGCCTCAAGCGCCTATGATAGCAACGGGCGTCGAACATAAGATCGCTTACGACTCTGGCGTCTTGAAGATTGCAAAACGCGACGGCTTCGTAAAATACGTCGACAGCGACAAGATCGTCATCGAGTGCAGCGACGGCACGACGGATACTTATATTCTCAGCAAGTTCGAGCGTTCAAACCAATCCACTTGTATAAATCAACATCCTATCGTCAACAAGGGCGACAAAGTGTACGGCCCGATCTACGACGATAAGGGCAACCTCACGAGAGAAGGCACCGTCATTGCAGACGGTCCCGCAACCGATCACGGCGAACTCGCTTTGGGCAGAAATATGCTCATCGGCTTTATGTCGTGGGAAGGTTACAACTACGAGGACGCGGTGCTTATCAGCGAAGAACTCGTGCGAGACGATTTGTATACTTCCATTCACATCGAAGAATACGAAATCGAATGCCGCGACACAAAACTCGGCGACGAGCAAATCACCCGAGATATTCCCAACCTCAGCGACGAAGTGCTTAAAAACCTCGACGAAGACGGCATAGTTATGGTGGGTGCGGAAGTCAAACCAGGCGACATTCTCGTCGGTAAAGTCACCCCGAAGGGCGAAACCGAACTCACACCCGAAGAAAGATTGCTCCGCGCAATCTTCGGCGAGAAGGCAAGAGAAGTGCGCGACACCTCTTTGCGCGTTCCCAACGGCGAGAGCGGTATCGTAGTCGACGTCAAGATATTCACGAGAAAGAATAAAGACGAACTCGCACCCGGCGTAAACAAACTCGTGCGCGTTTACATCGCTCAAAAGAGAAAAATCTCGGTCGGCGACAAGATGGCGGGTCGTCACGGAAACAAGGGCGTCGTTTCGAGAGTGCTTCCCAAAGAGGATATGCCTTTCCTTGCAGACGGCACACCGCTTCAAATCGTTCTCAACCCGCTCGGCGTTCCGAGCCGTATGAACATCGGACAAGTTCTCGAAGTTCACCTCGGACTCATCGCTCATATGCTCGACTGGAAAGTCGCAACCCCCGTGTTCGACGGCGCGAACGAGCAAGACATAAAACAACTGTTTCAACAATGCGGACTCGTCAACGAGGACGGCGAAGTGGACGGTAAGATTCAACTCTACGACGGAAGAACGGGCGAACCGTTTGAAAACCGCGCGACGGTGGGTTATATGTACTACCTCAAACTGCATCACCTCGTAGACGACAAGATTCACGCAAGAAGCACCGGTCCTTACAGCGTCATTACGCAACAACCGCTCGGCGGCAAGGCTCAATTCGGCGGACAACGTTTCGGCGAAATGGAAGTCTGGGCACTCGAAGCGTACGGCGCGGCAAACGTCTTGCAAGAAATCCTGACGGTCAAATCGGATGACGTTGTCGGTCGTGTCAAGACATACGAATCCATTGTTAAGGGCAGCAATATATCGGAACCGGGCATCCCCGAATCCTTCAAGGTTTTGGTCAAGGAACTCCAATCCCTCGCTCTCGACGTCAAAGTTCTCACCGAGGACAACGACGAAGTCAAGTTGCGCGAATACGACGAGGACATCGACTTCGATACGCCTATAAGCAAAAAACACGAGGAACTCAAAGAAATCGATATCCTCGGCGACAACAACATCTTCGGCGATCTCGGCGAAAGCAAGAGCGACGCGGATAAGAGTTTGTTCGACACCGACGATGACGACGAAAGCATTTTCAGCGCACTCACCGAAGGCACGCCGGATATGAGCGACATCTTCGGTACAAACTCCGACGAAGAGTAATAGGAGGCGACATATGTACGAACTCAGCAATTTCGATGCAATTCAAATCGGTATCGCTTCGCCCGAAAAGATCAGAGAATGGTCTCACGGCGAAGTCACGAAACCCGAAACCATAAACTACCGCACGCAAAAGCCCGAAAAAGACGGTCTTTTCTGCGAGAAAATCTTTGGGCCTACGCGCGACTGGGAATGCCATTGCGGAAGATATAAGAGAATCCGTTATAAAGGCGTTATCTGCGAAAAGTGCGGCGTCGAGGTCACCAAATCCAAAGTCCGTCGTGAAAGAATGGGACATATCGAACTCGCTTGCCCCGTCACGCACATTTGGTATTTGAGAGGCGTCCCTTCAAGAATCAGCATCCTTTTGGACGTTTCTCCTAAGGAACTCGAACAAGTCGTTTACTTCGTGTCCTTCATCGTTCTCGATCCTGGCAAAGTGGGCGAACTTCGCAAAAAACAAGTCATCAGCGACAAAGAGTACAGAGAACTTCTCGAAAAGTACGACGCAAAAGACTTCAAAGTGGGTATGGGCGCAGAGGCCGTCAAAGAACTTCTTATGGAAGTCGACCTCGAAAAAGAAAGCGAACAACTCAAAAACATCATCAACAATTCCGTCGGACAAAAACGTCTCAAAGCGGTCAAGCGTCTCGAAATCGTCGAAGCGTTCCGTCAATCGGGAAACAAACCCGAATGGATGGTTCTCGACGTGCTTCCCGTGCTTCCGCCCGAACTTCGTCCGATGATTCAACTCGACGGCGGCAGATTTGCAACCAGCGACCTCAACGATTTGTATCGCAGAGTCATCAACCGCAACAACCGCCTCAAAAAACTCAAAGAACTCGGCGCGCCCGACATCATCGTGCGCAACGAAAAGCGTATGCTTCAAGAAGCCGTCGACGCTCTCATCGACAACGGCCGCAGAGGCAAAGCGGTTTCGGGTCCCGGCAACAGAGATCTCAAATCCCTTTCGGGTATGCTTCGCGGTAAACAAGGTCGTTTCCGTCAAAACCTGCTCGGTAAACGCGTTGACTATTCAGGTCGTTCGGTTATCGTCGTCGGTCCCGAGCTCAAACTCTATCAATGCGGTTTGCCAAAAGAAATGGCTCTCGAACTTTTCAAGCCGTTCATTATGAACAAACTTGTCGAGCGCAACTATTGCCACAACATCAAAAGCGCAAAACGTTTCGTCGATACGGGCAAGAACCAAGTCTGGGATATTCTCGAAGAAATCATCAAGGATCACCCCGTGCTTCTCAACCGTGCACCGACGCTTCACAGACTCGGTATCCAAGCGTTCGAGCCCGTGCTCGTAGAGGGTAGAGCAATCAAACTTCACCCGCTCGCCTGCGGCGCATTCAACGCGGACTTCGACGGCGACCAAATGGCTGTTCACGTTCCTCTTTCAATCGAGGCGCAAGCGGAAGCGAGAATATTGATGCTCTGCACCAACAACATTCTCAAACTTTCGGACGGCAAACCTATCGTTTCGCCGACGCAAGATATGGTCATCGGTTCTTACTACCTCACGATAGTCAGACCGGGCGCGAAAGGCGAGGGCAACTACTATAGTTCCTTCGACGAGGCGATGATGGCGTATCAAGACAAAGACCTTACGCTTCAATCCCTCTGCTACATTCGCATTCAAGTGCAAGACGAGGACGGTTACGTTCACAACAAACTTTTGCACACCACCATCGGCCGCTGCATCTTCAACGACAACTTGCCCCAAGATTTGCAATTCGTCGACAGATCGATTGCCGAAAACAGAGGTCAACTCGAAGTCGAAGGCATTTTGGGCATCAACGCCTGCGTGGATGAAAACCAATTCCACGAACTTGTTGACTTGTTCAGAAAAGAGAACGTCAACCAAGACTCGTGCGTGCGCGCGCGTTCCATATTAAAGAGAAACGTGTCCGACGAGCAAATCGCTCAAATCGCGACGGCGGTCAAGGAAGCGGGCGATCTCGACCTCGACAACAAGAAAGAGTTCTCTCGTGAAATCACCGCGCTTCGCGAAAGCATACAAAAAGCACTCGGCAAGAAAGCAATGGCTATCGGCAAGAAGCAACTCAGTATGATTGTCGACAACTGCTTCAAGTATCACGGAGCAACCGAAACCGCGGCAATGCTCGACAAGATCAAATCGCTCGGTTATAAGTACTCGACGATCGGCGCAATCACCGCTTCCGTATTCGATATGCACATCCCCGGCGACAAGAAATTGATCGTTCACCAAGCGGAAGAACAAGTCGTTCGTATCGAAAAATTGCACGCAAGAGGCGTTCTTTCGGACGAAGGCCGTTACAAAGAAATCATCAAGATTTGGAAAGACGCTGCCGACAAGGTCGAAAACGAACTCAAGAAAGGTCTTGACGACTTCAACCCGATTTGGATGATGGCAAACTCCGGCGCACGTGGTAGTATGGGACAAATCCGACAACTCGCAGGTATGCGTGGCTTGATGGCTGACCCGTCCGGTCGTACGATCGAGTTGCCTGTTCGCTCGTCCTTCCGTGAGGGCTTGTCCGTTTTGGAATACTTCATTTCATCGCACGGCGGCAGAAAAGGTCTTGCGGATACCGCTCTTAAAACGGCTGACTCCGGTTACCTCACGAGACGTCTCGTCGACGTATCGCACTCGGTCGTCGTCAGAGAACAAGACTGCGGCGATACCAAAGGTACGTTTATCACCGCAATCAGAGACGAAAAGAGCGTCATCGAAGCACTTGCAGACCGTATCGCGGGCAGATACACTATCGGAAACGTGGTTGACCCCGCAACGGGCGAAATCATCTGCGAAGGCGACACGCTCATCTCAAGCGACAAAGCAAAAGAGATCGACAAGAAACTCACTTCTTACTGGGAAAGCAACGGCTCGGATATGCACCATCAACCCGGCGTCCTTATCCGCTCGATTCTCACCTGTAAGTCCAAAAACGGCGTGTGCGTGAAGTGCTACGGCAAGAATATGGCTTCGGGCAACCCCGTTAAGATCGGCGAAGCGGTCGGTATCATCGCCGCACAGTCAATCGGCGAACCCGGTACTCAGCTCACGATGCGTACCTTCCACTCGGGCGGCGTCGCAACCGATGACGATATCACGCAAGGTTTGCCGCGTGTCGAAGAATTGTTCGAAGCGCGCAATCCTAAAGGTAAAGCGGTCATCACCGAGAACAACGGTATCGTTCACATTTCCGACGACCGTCGTGAAATCACGGTTACGGGTCCGGACGGCGAGGCAAAATCCTACGCTATCCCGTACAACGCAAACATTCTCGTCGGTGAGGGCGAAACCATCGGCGCGGGCGATCCGCTCACAAAAGGTTCAATCAATCCGCAAGATATGCTTCGCGCAAAGGGCGTAAAGGGCGTTCAGGAATACATTGCGAAGGAAGTTCAATCCGCATACCGCACCGCGGGCGTCGAAATCAACGACAAACACGTTGAGGTCATCGTAAGACAAATGCTTCGCAAAGTCCGTATCGAAAATCAAGGCGATACGAATATGCTTCCCGGCACCCTCGTCGACTTGCTCGCTTATGAGGAAGAAAACGAAAAAGCAATCGAAAACGGCGGCGTTCCCGCAACGGCAAAACGTACCCTTTTGGGTATCACCAAAGCCGCTCTCGCAACGGAATCCTTCCTCTCGGCTGCGTCCTTCCAAGAAACCGCAAAAGTCTTGGCAGAGGCTGCAATCAACAACAGAAAAGACCCGCTTCTCGGCTTGAAAGAGAATGTCATCATCGGCAAACTTATTCCTGCAGGCACGGGTATGAAGTGCTATAAGAACGTTACGACGGTTGCGGAAAATCAAACGCAACCTGCCGATATCATTCTCGACCAACACATCGAGGACGAACCCGAAGAAGAATAATGAAAAGAAGATTTTTTACATCTGAAAGCGTAACGGAAGGACATCCCGACAAGGTGTGCGACCAAATCGCCGACGCAATTCTCGACGACATTTTCGCAGAGGACACCTCTGCGAGAGTCGCCGTTGAAGTGTGCGCCACGACGGGTATGGTTATGGTGTTCGGCGAAGTCAGCACCAAGCATTATTGCGACATTCCCTCAATCGTAAGAGAAGTCATCAAAGACGTAGGCTACAACGACAGTTCACTCGGATTCGACTACAAAACATGCGCGGTGCTCAGTTCCATCGACGAACAATCGCCCGACATCGCTATGGGCGTCAACGACGCGACCGACGGCGACGGCAAGGACGATTACGACAAGACGGGCGCAGGCGATCAGGGTATGATGTTCGGATACGCTTGCGACGAAACCGAGTCGCTTATGCCCCTTCCCATCACGCTTGCTCACGCGCTCACAAAACGCCTCACCGACGTCAGAAAGAGCGGCGAACTTGCGTGGCTTCGTCCCGACGGCAAAGCGCAAGTTACGGTCGAATACATTGACGACGTTCCCGAAAGAGTGGACACTATCGTCGTTAGTTGCCAACATTCCGAAAACGTAAGTATGGACGAACTCGAAGAAGAAATAATCGACAAGGTTATCTCTTACGCGATTCCGCAAGAGTACATCGACGACGAC
Source organism: uncultured Eubacteriales bacterium (assembly GCA_900547975.1). Lineage (GTDB taxonomy): Bacteria > Bacillota > Clostridia > Christensenellales > CAG-917 > CAG-475. Next base: position 16,810 of record URIX01000011.1, read on the forward strand.
ACCAAGATTTACATCAACCCGACGGGAAGATTCGTAATCGGCGGACCGGCAGGCGACAGCGGCGTTACTGGAAGAAAGATTATCGTCGACACGTACGGCGGATTCTGTCCTCACGGCGGCGGCGCGTTCAGCGGCAAAGACCCCACGAAAGTGGACAGAAGCGCGTCCTATATGGCTCGCTACATCTGCAAGAATCTCGTTGCGGCAGGCGTGTGCAAGAGAGCGGAATTGCAAGTTGCATACGCAATCGGTATGGCACACCCCGTTTCGGTGTACGTCAATACCTACGGCACGGGCATTATCGACGACGATTCGCTTGCAAAAGTCGTGCGCGAAGTGTTCGATTTGCGCCCGAAGGCGATTATCGATCATTTGCACCTTGCAAGCCCCATTTACCGCAGAACTTCCAACTACGGACATTTCGGCAAGGAAGGTTTCAGTTGGGAAGAAACGGATATGGTCGAGCAAGTAAAATACGCAGTCGAAAAATACAAATTTTGAATACGCGAGATAAAAACGGTAGGATAACCCTACCGTTTTTTTCTCAAAAACGCCGTAAAAATGTTGTAAGAACGGCTTAACAACATCAAAAAAAACGGCTTGAAAACGCCGAAAAATCGGCGTGGAAAATCGAAAATAATATCATCGAAAAGGGAAGAAAATGCAACTTGCAGGCGAAATAAAAGACGTCATATTCGCAAGCGCGGACACGGGCTATACGGTTCTCGATATGAGATGCGAGGACTCCGTTTTTACCGTTGTCGGTATTTTTCCGCCCGTAAGCGAGGGTATGAATATAAGAGTCGAGGGCAAGTTCCAAACTCGCACGACCTACGGAAAGCAGTTTTGCGCCGACAAAGTGTGGGTATCCGCGCCGTCCAAACTCGAAGGGATAAAGAAGTTTTTGGGCAGCGGTCTTATATCGGGACTCGGTCCGGTGACGGCGCAGTCTATTGTGGATATGTTCGGCGTGGATTCGCTGGAAATGATGAAATATCCGATGGAACTTGCAAAGGTAAGAGGCATATCGCTGAAGCGCGCGACGGAATTCGGAATGAATTACGCCAAAGTGCAGAAAATGCAAGACGCGGTTATGTTCTTGCAAAATCTCGGAATCAGCGTCAATATGTCCCTCAAAATTTACCGCACATACGATGTGAAAACCGTTGATAACGTGCGTAAAAATCCGTATATGCTCGTTGACGACGTGGACGGAATCGGATTTGCCACGGCGGACAGAATCGCTGGTGAACTCGGCATAGAAAAGGACAGCGACTATCGTATTTGCGCCGCGATAACCTATCTTCTAAAAGAAGCGGCGACGAGAAGCGGACACAACTATTTGCCCGAAAACGACCTTTTGGCAAGCGCAATCGCACTTTTAAGTATCGATTCGGAAGATATCGCACAAAGAGTGCGCGACAATATGATGGATATGGTTATGCTCGGCGACCTCGTGAGATACGAAACGAAAGAGCATACCGCCATACTCTTGAAAAAGAATTTCAACACCGAAAAGAGCATCGCGAGAAAACTGTTGCAATTAAAGCAAGAGGCTTCCGATTTCCGAGTGGACGTAGACCACGAAGTCGCACGGTTTGAAAAGGACGCAGGCTTTTCCCTTCACGAAAATCAAATCGCAGCAGTCAGAGAAACAATCGAAAACGGCGTGCAGATAGTCACGGGCGGGCCCGGTACGGGCAAAACGACAATCGTCAAGTGCATACTCAAACTGTTCAAGGATTTGGGACAGAGAGTCGCGCTTTGCGCGCCTACGGGCAGAGCCGCAAAACGACTTTCGCAAGCAACGGGTGAGGAAGCAAAAACCATTCACCGTATGCTCGATTTGGACTACAAAAACGGCGAGGGTCACTTCACGTACAACGAGAACACTCGCTTGCCCGTAGACGTCGTGATTGTGGACGAGGTGAGTATGGTGGACGAATACGTTTTTTCCGCACTCATAAACGCGCTCGAAAGAGGCTCGCGCCTCGTGCTTGTGGGCGACAAGGATCAACTCGCTTCGGTGGGCGTGGGCAACGTGCTTAACGACCTAATCAAATGCGGAAAGTTTAACGTGAGTTATCTCACGCAGATTTACCGCCAGAGCGAAAAGAGCAAAATCGTCACTAACGCCCACAAAATCAACAGCGGCGTTATGCCCGACATCGACAACAAGAGCAGCGACTTTTTCTTTGAGGAAAAGAACACGAGCGAGGAAATTTGCGCAAACACCATTGCGCTCGTCACTCGCCGCTTGCCCAAATACATCAACGTCGCCCCGAGCGAAATTCAAGTGCTTTGCCCGATGAAACGAGGCGTTGCAGGCACGATAAATCTGAACAAAGAGTTGCAAAAAATAATCAATCCCCCATCGCCGCACAAGCGAGAAGTCAAACGTGCGGATTGCATTTACCGCGAGGGGGACAAGGTTATGCAACTTCAAAACAATTATCAACAGGAATGGTCGCAAACGGACGGCTTCAAAACCGTGCGCGGAAGCGGCGTTTTCAACGGCGATATAGGCGTGATTGAAAGCATAAACACGCAGATTATGCAGTTTACCGTGCGCTTTGACGATGATAAAGTGTCGATTTACGAATATAGCGATGTGGACCAACTCACGCTTGCGTACGCCGTGACCATACACAAATCGCAAGGTTGCGAGTTTGACGCGGTGGTTATCGCACTCGACGCAAACTATATGTTGCAAACGAGAAACTTGCTGTATACGGCGGTTACGAGAGCAAAGAAACTCGTCGTGATAAGCGGCAGTAAAAAGACCGTGCAACGTATGATACAAAACAACGAAACCGCAAGACGATACTCGCTTCTCATCGAACTTATCGAGCAAGAATGGCAAGGCGGCGCGTATGATTGAGTCGGAAGATAAATTGAGCGGCGAATACGAAAAGGAATCGCCTAATATCGTAAACACGGACGAAACGCAAGACGAAAAAGCGCAAGCAGAGCAAACGCAAACGGACGAAGATTTGCAAGGCGAAATTCAAAGCGAAGATTCGCAAGACGAAAGAAAGAACGCAAAGGGCGGTAAGAGAAAAGTCGTAATGCAAAAGGTCAAGACGTTTTTCAAGAGATTGCTCGGCGAGTTCGATTCGGCTCTGTTCCCGCTCGATTGCACTTGCGACGTATGCGGCGAGGAACTCGTCGAGGACACGAGATATCGTCTCTGCTCGGAATGTATAGAGAAGTTGCCGTTTGTCAAAGGGCATATTTGTCTTAACTGCGGCGTTCCGCTCAAAGACGAGAGCGACTACTGCAATCGCTGTCAATATCAAAAGTCCGCGTTCGTGAAGAACCGCTCGCCGCTCGTATACGACGGCGAAGTGAAGAAGTTGATATACAAACTGAAATTCGGCAAGAAAACGTATATCGCTCAAACGCTCGGCGCGCTTATGGCGGACAAGTTTATCGAGTGCGGTTTTGATTCGGAAATCATCGTCTTCGTGCCGATGACCGACGAGGAAGTGAAGAAAAGAGGATTCAATCAAGCCGAACTTTTGGCGTACGAGGTGGGAAACAGGCTTAATATCGCCGTTCTTCCCGCGCTCGTCAAGGTGAAAGACACCTCGCAGCAAAAGGAACTCAAAGGCAAGGACAGAGCAAACAACCTCGACGGCGCGTTTGCTTGCGCGTTCGAGCAAGTCAAAGGAAGAAAGATTTTGCTTATAGACGACGTTTTCACTACGGGCGCGACCGCAAACGAGTGCGCAAAGACGTTGCTCAAAGCAAAAGCGAGAGAAGTGTGCGTGCTGACTGCCGCAGTCACGCAACTTAAAATCCCAAACGAATGATATAGATTGATATATGCAAATTTATATAGTATAATTTGCTTAAACATAATAAAGGTGAACTATGGCACTTTTTAACGAAAACAAATTTAAGGTCAGAAAACTCAACAAAATCGCCGACAAAATCGAGGCTCTCGCGCCCAAATACTCGGCGATGGACGACAATACGCTCGTAAGTCAGACGGACGTGCTCAAAAAGAGGCTCGCAGACGGCGAAACGCTCGACCATATTCTTCCCGACGCATACGCGGTTGTGAGAGAAGCGGGCGAGAGAGTGCTGGGTATGCGCCACTTCCACGTTCAACTTATCGGCGGCATCGCGCTTCATCAGGGACGTATCGCGGAAATGGGTACGGGCGAAGGCAAGACGCTTGTCGCAACGCTTCCCGCGTACCTCAACGCGCTCACGGGCAAGGGCGTTCACGTCGTCACGGTCAACGACTATCTCGCAACGCGTGACGCGGCGTGGATGGGCAAACTCTACAAGTTTTTGGGACTTACCGTCGGCGTCGTCGTGCCGCAAATGAGCGTCGAAGAAAAGAGAAAGGCGTATCAAAGCGATATAACCTACTGCACAAACAACGAACTCGGCTTCGACTTTTTGCGCGACAATATGGTCGTGAGAAAGGCGGACAAGGTGCAACGCGAACTCAATTACGCCATAATCGACGAGGTTGACTCCATTCTCATAGACGAGGCGAGAACGCCACTCATCATTTCGGGCAGAGGCGGAAAATCCAGCGAACTTTACAAGAGCGCGGACAATTTCGCGCGTCAGTGCAGAGAGGGCGACGATTTCACTATCGAAGAAAAAGAAAAGACGATAATGCTCACCGATCAAGGTATCGAGAAAGCGGAAAGATTCTTCCGCGTCGCAAACCTCACCGACCTCGAAAACACCGACCTTTATCACCACATTCAAGCCGCGCTCAAAGCGCACTTCATTATGAAGCGCGACACCGATTACATCGTCAGCGACGGCGAAGTGCTGATAGTGGACGAATTTACGGGGCGTATTATGATAGGTCGTCGCTACAACGAAGGTTTGCATCAGGCGATAGAAGCAAAGGAACATGTCCAAATCAGAAGCGAGAACAAGACACTTGCGACGATAACCTTCCAAAACTTCTTCCGTATGTACAAAAAACTCGCCGGTATGACGGGTACTGCAAAGACCGAAGAAGACGAATTCGAGGGCATATACGCGCTCGATGTCGTCACTATTCCGCCGAACAAGCCCTCAAGGAGAGTTGACGAACACGACCAGATTTACACCAAAGTCAGCGGAAAAATCACCGCAATCGTGCAAGACATCATCGACCATCACGCGACGGGGCAACCCCTTCTCGTCGGTACGATAAGCGTCGAAAAGAGCGAGCAACTCAGTGATATTTTGAAGCGCAAGGGCATTCCTCACAATGTTTTGAACGCAAAATTCCACAAGCAGGAATCCGAGATAATCGCGCAAGCAGGCAGACTCAATTCTGTCACTATCGCGACGAATATGGCGGGACGCGGAACGGATATTATGCTCGGCGGCAACGCGGACTTTCAAGCGAAACAACGTATGGAAAAGGACGGCTATCCGCTCGAAGTCATCGAAATGGCGTCCTCGCCGCACGCGAGCAATGACCCCGCGATTATCGCCGCAAAAGAGGTGTACAAGCACCATTACGACGCATTCAAGGCAATCTGCGACGAAGAGAAAGAGAAAGTCGTCGCACTCGGCGGTTTGCGCATTATCGGCACGGAACGCCACGAAAGCAGACGTATCGACAATCAGTTGAGAGGACGTAGCGGACGTCAGGGCGACCCCGGCAGTACGGTTTTCTACATCTCGATGGAAGACGACATCGCGCGTATTTTCGGCGGCGACAGAATGAAAGCCATTGCCGAAACTATGCACTTGCCCGACGATGTGCCCATCTCTAACGGTATAATCACAAAGCAAATCGAACGAGCGCAAAAAATCGTCGAGGGCAGAAACTACTCGATAAGAAAGCAGGTTTTGAGTTACGACGACGTTATGAACGCGCAACGCGAAATCATCTACAAAGAGAGAGGAAAAGTGCTTGACGGTATGGACGTACACGAGCAAATCCTCGATATGATAGACGACCTTGCAGAAGAAATCATCGGCTACTACGCCGACTACAAGACCGATTATCAGACGTGGGATTATGCGGCGTTCAACCAATCTCTCGAACAAAAAATGCTTCCGCAAGGCACGAACCTTATGACCCCCGAACTTTGCTCGTGTTTCGACGTGTACAAACTCAAAGACGCGGTTTTGAAAGTTGCGCTCAAAGATTATAACGACAAAATCGAAGCGACGAAAGCGGACGGATTCGACTTCGGCGAACTCGAAAGAGTGGTGCTTTTGAAGACGGTCGACTCGAAGTGGATGGACCACATCGACGCAATGGACGCTCTGAGACGAGGCATAGGACTTCGCGGCTACGGTCAGCGCGACCCCGTCATCGCATACCGCCAAGAAGGCTGGGATATGTTTGAAGATATGGTGTCGAGGATTCATTCCGAAACCGCTTCCATACTTCTCAAAATCCACGTCGAAAAGAGGGAAGACGGCTCTACGTCGTCCGTAAGACAGAACATCGCGGCGGCGCAAAAGAGCGTGCGCTCGGACAAAAAAGTGGGCAGAAACGACCCGTGTCCGTGCGGTAGCGGTCTTAAATATAAGAACTGTTGCGGAAAGAACAAATAACGAAAACGGTGTTTTATAGAGCAAATTTCGCCATATAAACATCGTACCGTGCAAAATACGGTGACGCTATAATAGGAAAACCAATATGTTAGATTACAACGAACCGAGAAACCGACTAAAAGAAATGCGCGCGGAAACGGTGCGCGCTTACGAAAGCATAAATCCCGTAAAAATCCGCGACAGAATCAAAGAACTCGAAGCGATACAAAACGCCGACGGATTTTGGGACGACCCCGACAACGCAAAGAAAGTGTCCAAAGAAATAAGTCAGTTGCAAAGCAAAATCGAGAAGTTCGAAAAGATGATTGCGCGCATAGACGACGCTCTTGACACAATCGACATCGTGGAACTCGAAGGGGACGAAGCGGAAGACGAGAAGATTCTCACGACCGTTCACGACCTCTCGGAAGCGGTGGAAAGTTTGTCGCTTGCAACGCTCTTGAGCGGCAAATACGACTCGCTCAACGCAATCCTTACCTTGCACGCGGGCGCAGGCGGTACGGAAGCGCAAGACTGGTGCAGTATGCTTTACAGAATGTACACGCGCTATTGCGAGCGCACGGGCTGGACTTGCACCGAACTCGACTATCTCGCAGGCGACGAAGCGGGCATAAAATCCGTTACGTTCAGAGTCGAGGGCGACAACGCGTACGGCTATCTCAAAGCGGAAAAAGGCGTTCACAGACTTGTGCGTATCTCGCCGTTCGACGCAAACGCAAGACGTCATACGTCCTTTGCCTCTCTCGAAGTTATGCCCGAAATCATCGATACGTCCGAAATCGAAATTCGCCCCGAAGATTTGAAAGTGGACACCTATCGCTCGTCGGGCGCGGGCGGACAACACGTCAACAAAACCGAATCGGCAATCCGCATTACGCACATCCCGACGGGTATTATCGTGGCGTGTCAGAACGAGAGAAGCCAGATTCAAAACCGCGAAGTCGCAATGCAAATGCTTCGCTCCAAACTCATTGAAAAGCGCGAGCGCGAGCGTGAAGAAGAAGCGGCGCAAATCAGCGGACAACTCAAAAAAATCGAGTGGGGAAGCCAAATCCGCAGCTACGTCTTCTGTCCGTACACGATGGTCAAGGACCACCGCACGAACTACGAAACGGGCAACGTGCAAGCGGTTATGGACGGCGATCTCGACGGATTTATCAACGAGTATCTCAAACTTTCGTCAATACAAAAATAAGATACGAACAAGCAATTTTCGACGGTGCGCATTTTGCGTGCCGTTGCTGTTTTGCAAGGCGCAAAACCTTGTAAAAGCGGTATTCTAACCGCATAAAATCATTTTTACGAAACAATGAACGATTTGCAGAATGAGCAAGGTTTAACGGTGCTTGCCATAGAGTCGAGTTGCGACGAAACCGCTTGCGCGATTGTGCGCGACGGCAGAGAAGTCGTGTCAAACGTGGTTGCCACGCAAATAGAAATACACCGTCGATTCGGCGGCGTCGTTCCCGAAATCGCGAGCAGAAATCATACGTTGGCAATAGAAAACGTCGTAAAAGAAGCCCTCGAGCAAGCGCATATGACAAAGGACGATATAGACGCGGTTGCCGTAACTTACGGCGCAGGGCTTTTGGGCGCGCTTTTGGTGGGCGTAAACTTTGCAAAGGGACTCGCCTACGCGTGGCAAAAGCCGCTGTTTGCAGTATCTCACGTCAAAGGACATATCGCCGCAAATTATATCGACAGCAATCTTAAACCGCCGTACCTTTGCTTGCTTGCAAGCGGCGGACATACCGCAATCGTAAAAGTGCTCGATTACGAGCATATCGAACTCATTGCGCAGAGCCGAGACGACGCTTGCGGCGAGGCGTTCGACAAGGTTGCAAGAGTGCTCGGATTGCCCTATCCCGGCGGTCCCGAAATTCAAAAATTAGCGCGCGAAGGAAAGCCTGTTTACAATATGCCCGAACCCAAATCGAGCGGGTTAGATGACCTGTATTTCAGTTATAGCGGACTCAAAACGTTTGTCATAAATCTCGTTCATAACCTTGAACAGAAAGGCGAAGAAATACCTCGTGCCGACATCGCCGCAAGTTTTCAAAAATGTGCCGTATCGCAACTTGTCGATACCCTTGAAAAAGTCATTCGAGCAACCGGAATAAAAGACATAGCCGTCGCCGGCGGCGTCAGCGCAAACGAGGAACTTCGCCGTCGTTTCGACGAACTCGCCTCAAAAGGGTGCAACGTTCATTATCCCAAACTCAAGTATTGCACCGACAACGCCGCAATGATAGGCGCAGCCGCTTGTTTCCTAATAAAGAGCGGAGCGGATGAGGCTGATTTAACCCTTGACGCCCGTGCCACCGTCCCCCTCAGGTGATGATTGAGCGAATAACTGTGTCAACGCCCGTCTGCTCCAAAATCACGTACAGTTTGTACGTTGGGTTTTGTTTCAGACGGGCGTTTCCTTGTTCTTCATCTCAATCATCACCTGAGGCAGGGTAAGAAAACGGGCGAATAACTGCGGCAGAGGCTTTTTGTTCACTCGTCACGTACGGTTTGATACGTTAGGCGGATTCGCAAAAGAGCGTTTCCTTGTTCTTCATCTCAATAGAGAGAGTTTTGTACTCTACAAGGGGGTAGGGGCGTGTACTCTAATTAAAGTTTCCCCTTTCCTCAGGTGTTTTCCCTATCGCCGTTCCCCCTCTGCATAAATTTGAGGGAACCCACGGCGACCGCGTAGCGGGGGACAACACTCGGTGCTCGCATAGAAAGGGACATTTCACTCATTATGTCACCGTCCTTTGTGTGCCAGCTACGCACCCAAACGGCACAGTCGGACGGTACTAATCGTCAAGCTTCGACGCTCGCTACGGTCATCGCCTTGCGATTCCAGTTCCGTCTTCGAAGTTGCACATTCCGTGTACGAGTAGGCTACGAATAAGTTTCCGTTTATCCGCTTGCGCACAAAGTGCGCTATTTTGCGCGGTTTTATTGTTTTATTAGTGCTTAAAATCGAGTTTTGTACTACATCTTGTATTATTTATACTATATATAAAATTTTTATGAAAAGTTGTGCCAAATATTTGACATTGATATTGAATGTTGGTAAGATATAAAGGCTTACGAAGACGTAAGCAGTTTTTTAGTGTACAAAAAGAATATGGACAAAGAAAAACTTGAACTAATGCTTAACACCTCTTCAAAAGTTGTCGGTTCCAAACAGGTTTTGAAGGGAATATCCGATTCTACCGTCAGGTGTGTGATCGTAGCGTCGGATGCCGATGCTCAGATAAAGAAGAGAATCGTGGCGCAAGCAAAAGCCAACGGCGTGGAAATCGTTTACGTCGCTTCCAAGAAGCGGCTGGGCGAAAGCGCAGGGGTGGAAGTGAGCGCAGCGGCTGTCGGAATTGTCGAAGCAAAGGCATAGAGTCTTGATTGCACCTGTTGGGTTGCAGGTACATTCGAAAAATCTTACAGGAGGAACAATAATGCCAACCATCAATCAACTTATCAGAAAAGGCAGAGAGAAACAGGTTAAAAAGTCGCTTACGCCTATCATGGAACAATGCCCGCAAAAACGCGGTATTTGCCTCAGTGTTACGACAACTTCCCCCAAGAAGCCGAACTCCGCTCTTCGTAAAATCGCAAGAGTTCGTTTGGTGAACGGAATGGAAGGTACTGTTTACATCCCCGGCGAAGGTCACAATCTGCAAGAACACAGCGTTGTTCTCATCAGAGGCGGCAGAGTCAAGGATTTGCCTGGTGTGCGTTATCACATTATCCGTGGTGCTCTTGATACGGCAGGCGTTGCAAAACGCGGTCAGGCAAGAAGCAAATACGGTGCGAAACGCCCCAAGAAATAATTTTTTCGAATGTATTACTAAAATTAGGAGGTTACTATGCCAAGAAGAAGCGGCGTGCCTAAAAGAGACGTACTTCCCGATCCTATCTACAACAGCAAGGTTGTGACCAAACTCATCAACCAAATTATGCTCGACGGCAAGAAGGGAACGGCGCAAGCAATCGTTTACGAGGCACTCAATATAGCAGCAGCAAAACTCGGACAAGAGCCTATGGACATCTTCAACAAAGCGCTTGAAAACGCAATGCCTATGCTCGAAGTCAAAGCAAGACGTGTGGGCGGTTCCACTTACCAAGTTCCTATGGAAATCCGTCCCGAACGCAGACAAACACTTGCAATCCGTTGGATCGTCGCTTTCGCAAGAAAGAGAGGCGAAAAAACTATGGACGCAAGACTCGCAGGCGAACTTATGGACGCTTTCAATATGACGGGCGGCGCAGTCAAGAGAAAAGACGAAATGCATCGTGCGGCAGAAGCGAACAAGGCGTTTGCACATTACAGGTGGTAATTTATGCCTAGAAAATATGCTCTTGATAAGGTGAGGAATATCGGCATAATGGCACACATCGATGCCGGCAAAACCACGACAACCGAGCGTATTCTATACTACACGGGCGTGAACAGAAAACTCGGTGAAACCCACGACGGCTCTGCGACTATGGACTATATGGAACAAGAGCGCGAAAGAGGTATCACCATCACTTCTGCGGCAACTACCGCCGTGTGGAAGGGACATCAGATAAATATCATCGATACCCCCGGACACGTCGATTTCACGGTTGAAGTCGAACGCAGTCTGAGAGTCCTTGACGGGGCGGTCGCGGTGTTCTGCGCCAAAGGCGGCGTCGAACCTCAATCGGAAAACGTGTGGCGTCAAGCCGACACCTACAAAGTGCCGAGAATCGCTTTCGTCAACAAGATGGACATAAACGGCGCGGATTTCTTCAACGCAGTCAAAATGATGCGTGAAAGATTGAACGCAAACGCAGTCCCCATTACGCTGCCCATCGGCAAAGAGTCCGAATTCGAAGGCGTCATCGACCTTCTCACGATGCAAGCGTTCTACTATGACCAAAAGGATAAAGGCGTAACGTTCTATGCAAAAGAAATCCCCGCGGAATATCAAGACCTTGCAAAAGAATACAGACTCAAAATGCTCGAAGCGGCGGCTGACTTTGACGAGAACATCTTTGAAAAAGTCATAATGGAAGATTACGATTCCATCACGATGGAAGAACTCAAAGCCGCAATTCGCAAAGGCACGATTGAAATGAAACTCAATCCCGTGCTTTGCGGAAGTTCTTACAAGAACACGGGCGTACAACTTATGCTCGACGCGGTCGTTGACTTCCTTCCCGCACCTACGGACGTTGCAAGTATCGAGGGTATCAATCCCAAAACGCAGCAACCCGAACTTCGTCACCCCGGCGAAAAAGAACCTTTCAGCGCACTCGTGTTCAAGATTCTCACGGATGAGTTTGTCGGAAAACTTTCCTTCATTCGTATCTATTCGGGAACGCTTACGACCGGCTCTATGGTTTACAACACCGTCAAGGGCGAAAACGAGAGAATCGGTCGTATCCTTCGTATGAACGCGGACAACCGCGAGGACATCGAAGAAGCGTATGCAGGCGATATAGTCGCTGTCATCGGCTTGAAAAAGAGCACGACGGGCGACACGCTGTCGGACAAGAACAACCAAATCATTCTCGAAAATATGGTCTTCCCCGACCCTGTTATCAAGGTCGCAATCGAGCCTAAGTCGAAAGCGAGCCAAGAGAGAATGAATATGGCAATCATCAAACTGCAAGAGGAAGACCCCACCTTCAAGGCGTACACCGATAAGGAAACGGGTCAAACCATCATCGCAGGTATGGGCGAACTTCACCTCGACATCATCGTGGACAGAATGTTCAGAGAGTTCAAGGTCGAAGCAAATGTCGGCAGACCTCAGGTCAGTTACCGCGAAACCATCACCAAAGCCGTCAGGGCAGAAGGGAAATTCGTACGTCAATCGGGCGGTCACGGTCAATACGGCCACATCGTCATCGAGATGGAACCGAATCCCGAAAAAGGTTTGGAAATGGAAAATGCCATCGTCGGCGGCGTCGTGAGCAAGGAATTTGCAAACGCGGCGTGGGAAGGCATCAAGGAAGCGGCGCAAAGCGGTATCATCGCAGGTTACGAATGCGTGGACTTCAAAGTTCGCCTCGTAGACGGCAGTATGCACGAAGTCGACAGTTCGGAAATGGCGTTCAAGATTGCTGGTTCTATGGCGTTCAAGGAAGGCGCGGCAAAAGCAGCCCCCACGCTTCTCGAACCGATTATGAAGGTCGAAGTCGTAACGCCGGACGATTATCTCGGCGACGTTATGTCCAACCTCAATTCCAGACGCGGACAAGTCAAGGGTATCGAGCCTCGCAACGGCGCACAAGTCGTGGATTGCGATGTTCCGCTCTCCGAAATGTTCGGTTATGCAACCAGCCTTCGCAGCATTACGCAAGGCAGAGCAAACTTCACGATGTTGTTTGACCACTATGCAGTCGTTCCCAAGAGCGTTGCAGAAAAGGTCATCGGCGAAGTGAAAGCAAAAGATTCCAAAAAGTAAGCATATATAGATTTAATATTTATATATAAAATACTTTGGATAATAAATAATAAAAAAACCAAAAAACAATATTGGAGGAAATCTAGTATGGCAAAAGCAAAGTTTGAAAGAACAAAGCCGCACGTTAACATTGGTACCATCGGTCACGTTGACCACGGCAAAACCACTCTTACCGCTGCAATCACGATGTACTGCGCATCCAAGGGCGAAGCACAAGCGATGAAGTACGACGAGATCGATAAGGCTCCGGAAGAAAAAGCAAGAGGAATCACGATCAACACCGCACACGTCGAGTACGAAACCCCGAAGCGTCACTATGCACACGTTGACTGCCCCGGCCATGCGGACTATGTTAAAAACATGATCACCGGTGCTGCTCAAATGGACGGCGCAATCCTCGTTGTTGCTGCTTCCGACGGCCCGATGCCTCAAACTCGTGAGCACATCCTTCTTGCTCGTCAGGTTGGTGTTCCTTACATCCTCGTCTTCCTTAACAAGTGCGACCAAGTCGACGACGAAGAACTTCTCGAACTCGTTGAAATGGAAGTTCGCGAACTTCTCAACGAATACGGCTTCCCCGGCGACGATACCCCCATCATCCGCGGTTCCGCTTTGAAGGCAATGGAAGCAGGTCTTGCAGGCAAGTGGGACGACCCCGCATTTGGGCCTATCCAAGCGCTTCTCGACGCAGTCGACAGCTATATCCCCGATCCTCAACGTGACACGGATAAGCCGTTCTTGATGCCTGTTGAAGACGTCTTCACCATCACCGGACGCGGCACCGTTGCAACCGGTAGAGTTGAGCGTGGTGTCCTTCGTATGGGCGACAAGGTCGAAATCGTCGGTCTCTCCACCGAAAAGAAAGAAACGACCGTCACCGGTATCGAAATGTTCCGTAAACTTCTTGACTACGCAGAGGGCGGCGACAACATCGGCGCATTGCTCCGTGGTATCCAAAGAAGCGAAATCGAACGTGGTCAAGTTCTTGCAAAACCGGGTTCGATCCATCCGCACACTCACTTCACAGCGCAAGTGTACGTTTTGACAAAAGATGAGGGTGGTCGTCACACACCGTTCTTCGATGGTTATCGTCCTCAGTTCTATTTCAGAACGACCGACGTCACCGGTTCCATCAAATTGCCGCAAGGCGTTGAAATGGTTATGCCCGGCGACCACATCGATATGGAAATCACTCTTATCACCCCGATCGCAATCGAAGAAGGTCTCCGTTTTGCTATTCGTGAAGGCGGTAGAACAGTTGGTTCCGGCGTCGTTGCTAAGATCATCGAATAATATTTGTTCTTTCAATAATATATACAACAATGCTCTACACGGCAAAATGCTTGCCGTGTAGGGTGTCGTATTGATTGAACAAAAAGGAGGCTACTATGGCTCAGAAAGGAGCAAGAGTTAAGGTTGTTTTGGCTTGCACCGAATGCAAACAACGCAATTACAACCTTACCAAAAACAAACAGAAGCACCCCGACAGAATGGAGCTTCAAAAGTATTGCAGATTTTGCAAAAAGCACACCTTGCACAGAGAAACTAAGTAAGGCTGTCTAAGGATAGGAGGCAATATGGCAAAGAAAACGCCAAAAAACCAAACCTCAACCCAAGAAACGACAAACAACGCAGCGCAAGTAGAAGTTCAAAAGGCTGCCGTTAACGTTGATTCTAAAAACGAGTCTTCCAAAGCAAAAAAGTCCGCAAACGACAAAAAATCGTCCGATAAACCCAACATCTTCAAGAGAATGGGCAAGGGCATCAAAGGTATCGTTTCCGAACTCAAAAAGGTTACTTGGCCCAAGGGCAAAGAGGTCGGAAAGAATACAGCCGTCGTTTTGACCGTTGTCGTTCTTTTCTTCGTCATTCTTTTTGCTCTCGATTATGTGTTGGGCGGCCTGTTCGGCCTAGTCACCGACGGCAAATGGGCAACCATTTTCATTTCATAAGAGGGCTGTATGGAAAATTTGGAACAACCGAAATGGTACGTCGTCCACACTTATTCGGGTTACGAAAACTCTGTGGAAACCGACCTTCGTAATATGATTGAAAACAACAACTTGCAGGATTATATCTTTGATATAAAAATCCCCGTTGAAGACGACATCGTTGAAAGAAACGGCAAAAAGAAAGTCATTCAACGCAAGAAATTCCCCAGTTACGTTTTCATCAAAATGATTTACACCAACCACATTTGGTTTATGGTGACCAGAGCGCGCGGAGTTACGAGTTTTGTTGGCTCGGCAGGTCGTCCTATTGCGCTTACCGATGACGAAATCAGAAGAATCGGTCTTGAAACCGTCAGCATCGAAGACTTCGACATCAAAGTCGGCGATGACGTAAGAATCGTCAACGGCGCACTCGAAAACTTCATCGGCGTTGTCGAATCAATCAGCGCAGAACGCCAAAAAGTCAAAGTTATAGTGGCAATGTTCGGACGTCAAACACCCGTCGAACTCGATTTTGCTCAGGTTGAGAAACTTTGAAACTCGCACTCAGGTGCATTATCTTTA
The DNA here is from genome assembly GCA_900547975.1 of uncultured Eubacteriales bacterium. GTDB lineage: Bacteria > Bacillota > Clostridia > Christensenellales > CAG-917 > CAG-475. The sequence goes on from URIX01000011.1 coordinate 32,294, forward strand.
ATCGCGTCTACAGGACGCAAGTCGCAGGACTATAATCTTCGTGGGAGACGGCAAATCTCTTTCATACCGTCGCAAAACCACGTTAGTCAGGAGGATTTATGGCTAAGAAAATTACAGCAGTTGTAAAACTTCAGTTGCCCGCCGGCAAAGCGACCCCCGGTCCGCCCGTAGGTTCTACGCTCGGCCCTCACGGCATCAACATTGCAGGTTTTACTAAGGAATTCAACGAGAAAACTTCCAAAGACGCTGGCTTGATTATCCCGGTTATCATCACCATCTATCAAGACCACTCTTTCACTTTTGTGCTTAAAACACCGCCCGCGCCCGTTCTTATCAAGAAGGCTTGCGGTTTGCAAAGCGCATCGGCAGTCCCCAACAAAACCAAAGTCGCTACTCTCACAAAAGAGCAACTTCGCGAGATTGCTACTCAAAAAATGCCCGACCTTAACGCAGCCAACATCGATACCGCTATGAGTATGATCGCAGGTACCGCACGCAGTATGGGCGTTCTCGTGGAAGAATAAGGAGGTTCGTATGAAACGCGGTAAACATTATATTGATTCGAAAAAACTCATCGATAGCACCAAACTCTATGAAAGCCAAGAAGCAATCGCTCTTGCCGTTCAAACTGCAAAGTCCAAATTCGATGAAACGATAGAATTGCACGTCAAACTCGGTATCGACCCCCGTCACGCTGACCAACAAGTTCGTGGCGTTGTGGTTCTTCCCAACGGTACAGGTAAAACCGTCCGCGTCCTCGCAATCTGCAAGGGTGCAAAAGCGGACGAAGCACAAGCGGCCGGCGCAGATTTCGTCGGCGGCGAGGAAATGATCCAAAAGATTCAACAAGAAAACTGGTTCGACTATGACGTTATCGTCACAACTCCCGATATGATGGGCGTTGTCGGTCGTCTCGGTAAAGTCCTCGGTCCTAAGGGATTGATGCCTAACCCCAAGTCAGGCACCGTCACGATGGATATCACTCGCGCTATCCACGATATTAAAGCCGGTAAAGTCGAGTACAGAGTAGACAAGCAAGCAATCTGCCACGTTCCTTTCGGCAAAGCATCCTTCGGCGCTGAAAAACTCACCGAGAACTTCAACACTCTTATGGACGCACTTGTCAAAGCAAAACCGGCAGCGGCAAAAGGCGTATATTTCAGATCCATTTACATTGCAACGACGATGGGACCGTCCATCAAAGTTCTCTATCGTATGGGCTAATAGCGCACTATTGAGCAAATAGCATCGTCAAAGCCCCTCGACTGTCAACTCATTTACGATTAGTAAATTAGGGTTGTCATTCGAGGGGTTTTTCCTTGTTCTTCATCAGCGCAAAAATCGTTTTCAAGGCAATGCTGAAACGCAAGTTTGCGTATAAGCATTTGCCTTGATAGATTTATTGCGCTACTACCGCGCAAACCCTCTTTACTCTCAAAATGAGACGGACAAGAACTCAAATCGCAATTCCGTGCGAGTGCTTGCTTGGTGAGGGCGTGCGATGCACGCAAGCGGATAAACGAATACTTATTCAAGGCTTACTCATAAACGGGATGTGCTAATTCGCAGACGGAACACGAGCCGCAGGGCGGCGAGCCTATGAGCGCCGAACTTTCGTCACGCACAAGCCCATTTGCTTCAATCTCAACAAGTTGCAGTTGTTCGCCTTTGCGCTTTGCGTTCCTCGTCCCACACGCCAAAAACTACGCTTTCATCATATAACACACACATAAGTTCGCTTGTTTTTGACGTGCGGAAACCCTTGTGCGTGTAGTA
>URIX01000012.1 GCA_900547975.1 uncultured Eubacteriales bacterium
TAGCCGCAACGCCCACCGTAATCGTACCTGCGAACGAGGACGTACCGCTGAACGTCGTGGTGAGCGGGCTGACCGTGTCCGTCGAGTTTTGCGTAAATCCGACAAGACCGCCGATTGCTGTGCCGTGGTCCGCGCTTTCGGCAACTTGATTGTCGCCGCCCTGGTCTATACGCGTTATGCTCGTGCCGCCGCCGACCGTGCAAGAATCGATATAACCGCCCTGTGCTTTGGACATACCGCCCGCAATGCCGCCGAGGCTGTGTTCGCCCGCGATTGTTACGTTGCCGCCAACGCCGACCTTGCAATTCGTGACGAATGCGGAAACGTATTGCGAACCGAATCCCAACACGCCGCCGATATAACCGGACGTGGTTGCACTGTCCGCCGCCTGAATGATTGCTTTTTGCACGGTGCAGTTGTCGATGCGAACGCTGTTGCCTTTGCCTTCCGCATCGCTCGAACCCTCGACGTAACCGAGCACACCGCCGATATAGTTCTTTGCGGATTCGATATTACCGGAAGTATTAACAGTGCAATTACGGATAGTTGTGGTGATGCCCGCATTATACGAGTTGCCCTGTTTGGGATTTGCCAAACCGACTATGCCGCCCGCATAGGTGTCTTTTGCATACTTTTTGTTGATTGCAATGCTTTCGTTTTCGACGTATTGATTTGTTTTTGAAACGCCGTATGCGCCGATAGCCGCGGAATCGCTCACGCCGCAGTTGTCGATAACCGACGAGCCGAGCGACAAACCGACGATACCGCCCGTTGCGGAAATATCGTTTTCTTTTGCGAAAGACAAAATCTTGCTGTTACCGCCTATCGCTATGTAGCCTATGTAAGCGTTTTCGACTTTAGAGAACAAACCGCCGTATTCGCTTCCGCACGTGACGTTCGAGGAATTGTTGTATTTGCCCGTCGAAATGCGCACGTTGTCGATATAGGTCATTTCGCCTTTCGCTTGTTTACCGCTGAAATTGCCCTTGAATACGCTGTTTCCTCTGCCCATAGGAATGAAGTTTTGCAGCGAGAACACGCCGTAGTGGCGCATACTGCCGTAAGCATCCCATTTGTTCGGATTCGGACTTCCCGATTCCCATACGTTCGAGAGGGTTTCGCCGTTATAGTAGTAAGTATTCCACGCCCAGTAAGCGTAGTCCGTGCCGACGTATGTCGGATTTTTTCCTTGATTGTACGCCTTGTTGAATATTGCGCCTTGCAAGAGCAAGTGATAACTTTTGCCGACTTTATAATCGCCGTTTTGGTCTACGGCTTTGTACATAGTGTTGCTCGCGTCGTTGACTGCGGCGGTATTCGTACCGTCGTAAGTTGCGAGTTCGATTCTCGTCGAAGCAATGCCTTCGAGGTTGTTTGAACCGTTTGCGATTTCGATATACTTGCCCTCGAAAGACAATCCCGCGTCGACGAGAGCCTGCATACCCATAAGGTCAACGCCGTCTTTTATTATATACGGATATTGTTCCGAACCTGCCGCAACGCCTTCGTCGTTGTATACGCCGTAGTCATCTTGACCGTAACCGACCGAACGCATACTCAAACCGTTTTGCGTGTCGAGTGCGAACATAGAAAGTTGCGGCAAGCAACCGTAAACGTACAACCAACTGTCGGGGAGTTTCTTCCAGCCTATCGACGAAAGGTTTGCAACGGCATTGTCCGAAATGCTTGCGTCTGCGCCTATGATTTGTTCTTTGATTGACGTGTAATTGCCGACCGAGCCGTAATTGAGCGTAAGCGCGGTTGTGGACTGGTCGAAAGCGAAGTTAGAACCCGTCATTCTCAACTTGCTGTTTTCGTCCATTGCAGCGGTCAATGCATCGTAAGTGTTGTACACTCGACCCGTTTCCAAAAGTTCGACTTGCGTTTTTCCGATACCTGCAACGCCTTCGTTCTGATACCATTGATCTCGCACTTCCGGATTCCAACTATTCTGTTTATTCTTGTAGTATGCATAATCCGTTCCGTTTTGCACAGCGCACAGTGACGAAACGCAATTATTAATAGAATAACAGTCCGATGACTTTACCCTATCCGATCTACCCGACACATCGCAATAACCCGAAATTGCCGCTCCGTATCGTAAGTTATTCTTGACAGTATGGCCTGTAACGATAGAGTAATCTATCGGTTTTACATAAATCGTTCCTACATTATATAAATTATCAAATAAGACGTATCCCGTATATCCGCTTTCAGAAACAGGTTCAGACTGTCCTATAAAACCGCCCGCACGCACTTGCCACGAGAACTCATAAGATATATGTCCATAGTTTGTTATGTTACCTGTATTATAGCCTTGCGAAATTTGCAAATCGCCGGCAAGTCCCACAAATCCACCGGATATGGTTCCGCCATAATTTTCACGTCCTATATCCCATGCTTCTGTGATTTTAGGGAATGTGCCGCCGGCAGTTATATTGCCGATATTGTAGCAGTATGCAATTAGTGATCTACCGCCTGTTTTAACGTTATTGTCATATCTTCCAAATTTTTTAGGTTGATATAAAACTCCAACGCTACCGACAAGTCCGCCTATGATATTAGAAAGCGTTAAAATATCACCGGTGTTGTATGACGCATACATTTTCAATATAGAATACTGCCCTGTTACGCCGACGAGGCCGCCGACATAACCAAATATATTTTGCCTTATACCTTCCGAAGCAGCACCTTCTACACCGCCTTCGTCCTCTCCCCAATATCCTGAGTTGGACTTAACGTTGCCCGTATTCGCACAGTTTTGAATTGTCAATGTGGCTTTTGCACTCGAAGTGCCGTCATGCAAACCGATTATACCGCCGACATTGTGTCCTCCGATAATTGTACCTGCGTTTCTGCAACTCTCGATAGTTATATTGCCGGTATAAGCGCCGATAATTCCGCCCGTACCTGAATTAAATCCAATATTCGATGTTCCATATGCGGAATCGATAGAGTCAAACCAATTATGTTTATCGGTTTTTCCGCTTATCGTATATGTGCCTTGCAACGACGTGATATTGCCCGTGTTTACGCACGCTTCGAGTTTGATTCCGTGTCCACCCGCGTTGTAACCGACAATACCTGCAACGTTACGCAAGCCTATGATGTCCGCGTCGTTGGTGCAGTTGTAAAATTCAAGCGCGCCGAACGGTTTGCCCACAAAGCCCGCAACGTCGTATGCCGCCGTCTTTGAAACGACATCTTTCGTTGTTTCGTTGCCGTAACCGTCCGTTTTGCTTGCCGCCATAATCGAACCTTTTATCGTAAGGTTTCTGAACTCTGCGTTTGCGGCGTTCGGGAACACGCTGATGCGATAATATCCGCCACTGTCATAGTTTATGGTTATATAGTGTCCGTTTCCGTCGAACACGCCTTGGAAGTTTTTTTCGTTGCTGTCCTTGCTTATATCGCCCGCAAAGTTGTAGCCGATGTTGCTTTCCGCGCCCGTACCGTTTGCAGGCGTACTCGTTACCGCAGTGCCGAAATTCAGTTTGCTCGTACTGCTTGCCGTGCCGTAGTGCGCACTGTTGTCGATGACGATATCACAGAGCAATTTGACGTATTGTTTGTGATAATACGTTTCATCATTTTGGCAAGTGCTGCAATTATCGCGGTATTTTGCGTAATTGTTCGCTCCGCTGTACACGCTGTACGCAAAATCGTTCCATTCCGCTTGTGTGCTGATTGTGAACGGATTTTCCTTACTGCCGGGGACGAGTTCCGTCGTATAGTCGCCGATTTTGTATTCGCCGTTATACTCTTTTTTCGTACTTGTACCGACAGAAACGAGATACGTTCCGTCGCCCTTATAGTCGAAATACACGTTTGCGCTTATCTTTGTGACTTGTCGTGTATTGTCGACGTCGAAAACCGCCTCGGTGACTTCGACGTAATATCTTGTGCCGCTCGAGGGCTTTTTGTATCTTTCTTCGACAAGTTTCTTTGCCTTGTCGTCGTTTGACGTATCGTTTTGCGGAATGTTGACAAACTCAACGTCCACAAGGCAGATTTGCATACTCGTGCCCGTTTCCATATCGAGTTTGATTGTCAAATTGGTGTTTTCGTTCTTGAATCCGACAAAACTTTCTTTGTTGGTTGTTTCTTTGTCGCTTCCGCTCGCGTCGTAGAATGCGAGTTGTCTTTGCGTGGGAACTTTAATGACAAATTCGAGTACGCCTACGGCGCCCTGTGTCGCAGTGTTTGCAATGCCTGCAAACGCGCAGAGTTTTTCAAACGACGGATAAGACGAGTCGTTTGAAGTTATGGCGTTCTGATCGACAAGGATATATTTGCCGTATTCGTTTGCACTGACGGTTGAGAAAGTCGCGCCCGTGTTTGCGATGTAGAACGTCCAACTTGCCTCGATTGTCGGGTTTGTACCGCCGCCGAGCACGCCGCCTTTGGTGATAGATGTGCTTGTGAGGTTAAAGCCCGTCGCAACGCTGTTTCTTATGCTTGCGTTTTCCGTTCTACCCACAAGACCGCCGACATATTCGGTGCCTTGGAAGTAGTCCGTCGCATAGGATATATACGTGCTGTCCGCGCTTGCCACCACGCAACCGTCGATCGAGCCGCTCATCATTTCGCCGATAAGACCGCCCACTCTCTTGGCGTTCGAGTCCGTAAACTTGGCTTGAACGACGATATATTGCAATACGTGTTCGAGATTGTCGGTGAAGCCTGCGATACCGCCTGCGTAACTTCCCGCAAACGACACGTTTGCGCCGCCGCTGTACACGTTGAGCGCACTTACGTCAATATCGCCCGTTTGCGGTTTGTTGCGGAGCACAAGGCGCACGTTTGCGCCGCTGTAACCGACGATGCCGCCGACGTATTCGCCGCCTTTTCCGTTCGTCTTTGACACATGCACGCTTGCGGTGTTCCTAAGTTTGCCGTCGGCTTTCTTTAAGTAGTCGCTGTCGGTGGTCGGCGCAATGCCGAGAGTCGTGACGGACGAGCCTTCACGCACGCCGCCTACGAGGATTTTTTGAAGAATATTTGTTCTGTTTTCTTGATTTTGATTTTTCTCGACTGCAATCTCATTGTAAACCGCGCCTACGCTCTGATTTATCTTATCAAGAGCAATATTTCCGAGCGCGCCGAAAATGCCTCCCGCAAAGCCCGTGGCGTAAATATTTGCCGTGTTTTCGAGTTGAACCGCGTTGCCGAAAATTGTCGTACCCTCGCGCCAGAACGAGCCTGCTTGCGAAGAAACGTAGCCCACGATACCGCCGACGAAACTGCCTGCGTTGTAGTTGTTCGTCTTCGGCTCACCTGCGTGTCCGAACGTCGTATTGTTGACGATTTTTCCGTCAGCGAGGGTGAGTGGTTGCTGGCTGTTGGGCGTGTATACTACGAGCATTTCGATTGTCGAATTTTTGCCCATAACGCCGATTACGCCGCCGAGGAAAGACGTCGAAGTCTTGTCAAACTCGAAAGTGACGTTGCTTGTGTTCCAACCCGTGCCGAAAACGAGTGCCGCGCTCTCTATGTAGCCGACAAGACCGCCCACCACTTTGGGCAAATGCGTCGAATTTTCGTCCGAATACGGTATGGGTTTGAGAGTGACGTTGCCCACCTTGCTCGATTCGACGACGATTGAAGTCAAGCCCGTGCTGTTTGCGGTTTGACGGTATCCGTTGCCTATGAGCGTGCCGAACAGCGCGCCGACATATTCCGTGCCATGCACTTCGAGCGACTTGGTCGTGCCGTTGTCGTATTGCGGCGTAAATGTTACGCTTCCCGAGCAATTCGACAAATCCAGCCAACCGACGAGACCACCGACATATTTATAGCCGCTCACTATACTGCTTTCGATAGGCGTAAGGCTCTGTTGATTCGATCCGAGTTGGGATTTTTCGAAAACCTGCCACTCGCCAGCGATACCGCCGACGTAGAATCTGCCGCTCACGCTCGCATTCAACATTTTTTGCGGATTTGCAATGGTCGTGTTTTGTGCAAACCCGACAATGCCACCGACGTAATCGTTGCCGTACACGCAGTCGCCGTAGTCGAATTTAATGTTTTCGATAGTGGAATTCACCGCTTTGCCGACAATGCCACCGACATAATCTCTGCCGTGTATGCCGCCCTTATACGTCAAGTCGCCCACGGGAACGGAGACTTCGCGTTTGCTCTTGACCGTCAGGTTTTGGATAGTCGCGCCGTCGGTATGACCGAAAAGACCGACATAATCTAACTTTTCTTCGCCGCTCGGATTCGCTTTATTTACAAAGTAACCGATATTATATACATATTTAATCTCATTATTACCGCCGTCTAACGTAGCTTTGAACACTCTGTCTGCGCTGTTGCCTATGGGCAAGAAGTTGGTCAAACCGTCCTTGCTGACGTAAGCCGACATATCGATGTTTGCGGTCACAAGGAAGTACGTGTCTTTATAAGTTGCGTTTTGCGCGGTTGCGGTGGATTGCGGCGCATAGCAGTATACGGTGCTTGCAATCGAGTTCCACGCTTTATCTCTGCCGTTTACGATTTGGCTGAGTCTGAGCAGATATTCGGGTCTATCGATGACGTAGGGATTGCCCTTAGTGCCCCAGTCGTCCGAGTTGGGATTCATGTCCGACTTCCAGCCGAAATCGCTGTACAAAACCGTATAGTATTTGCTGAGATCGCCCACGAAGTTGTTTTGACCGCTTGCCGTCACTCTCGTGTTTATAGGCGTGGGATTTGCTGACGTGGGCGCTTCGAGGTTTGACAGCGTGTATTCGTTACCGCTGACGAGTCGTGCAATCGTGCCGTCGTTGTACTGAACGTAAACGATAAAGTTTTTGGGCAAATAGTGCTGAACTTCCGTCGTATTCTGACCGTATACAAGCACCTGTTGCACGCCGCTTGAAGCGGATTGCAACGGATAATAATCTACGTTCACGCTAACGCCGCCTCTGGTCGTTCCCGAAATGACGGAAGTCAACTGATTGCCGACGATAACGTCCGTGTTTGCGCCGAGCCAAACCTTTCCGTTTGTAAAGTTGTTTGCGATGTTGTACGCCGCAATCTTCCATGTGTACGTCACGGCGGTGCTTGTCGATGACACGCCTTTTTGCGGCTTCGTGTTAGTTGTGACTTCCCTCGAATACAACTGCTCTTTGACTATTATGTAGTTGTTCGTATCGGTGAGTGTAAGTGTGCGCGTGTATGTGCGGACATCTATTGTATCATTGTAGGGATCCGGCGTGATTGTGTATGGCAATTTTTCTTCGTCAAATATGTGCTCTTTCCCCGCCGTATCGGGTTCACCGGCCACCGTAATTCCGTTATTTTTAATTATGCCTTGATGCGCGGCGTTGTATTCAAAAACATAGTCCGTTTCACTGCCGACGTCTTTGCTTGTCCACAAGTTGGTGATGTACAATTTATTTTGGCGGATAATCCACTCGAACGTAACGGTTGTACCAGACAAATCCACCTTGGTATTTTTCAAATGAATCTTAAAGTTTCTCGTGTCGTCCAGCGTATACGTGCGGAAATATGCATCACTGCTTGCGTTTGTTTCCCGCAGCTTACCGTTCTCTGTCGTGAATGTTCCGTTGCCTGTCAACGTAAACATCTTCCAAGCGGGGTCTTTAAAAGTTTTTTCGGCGTAAGCGAAAGTCACCTCGTTCAAGCCTTGTTCCGCTCGGTTGTATATAAACTTCAAAGCGTCGCTTGTGCGGTTAAGTTCTTTGTTTTTAGCGGAATCTATGTTTTCGCCAAGACTGTCCGTCCATTCCCACGACAAGTTGATTGTTTCTTGCTTGATTTCAAAAACTCTGTTTACTCTCTTACCGACGATGACGTCGCCGATTTTTACGAATACGGTCGTGTTATACGCGCCCGCTTGATACGGATTTTCCGAATTTGCAATTTTGTTGCCGTCCGCATCGAAAGCGCAAATAAAACTCTCAATCGGCGTTACATTTGCATTGTAATAATCAAATACAACTCCGTATACGCTATTGTTGGTGTTCGGATTTCTCACCGCGCTTCTTTCAAAGCCTTGCTCGTTGCCGTTGTAAATATTGTTTCTCGAATCGTCTATCGTAACGGTGCTTATCGTGCAATAAATATCGCTGTTTGTGTTTGCGCCGTACCACGCGGTAATATTAAATGTGGTCTTGTCGTTTCTGTTTTCGGCGTTTTGGGGCTTGTCGTTTTCAACCTTGCTCGGCGTGAGATAATCCGAACTCGGCACGCCCGTTTTTGAAAGGAAGTATTGACCGGAACTCGGCGCGATATTGCCCGACACCATAAATCCGTTGATATCGTTGAACACTCTGACAACTTCGCCGTTTTCGGTTGCGTTGACGTATTCCGCAATCTTAGTCCAACTATTATACGGCGTGTAAGCACTTCCGCTGATAATTGCGGGTTTGAAAGTAAATGCAGAGTTATACACCAAGTATTTTCCGCCGTTCGTCGTGGACGGTGCTGATGCGCCGCTTGCAATGACGTAGTTGGTGTTGTCGATAGTTGCGTTTTGAGTGCCCGAAATCGCGTAAGTCGCGTTAGTCGTATAGCAGTTATACACGCGCGTGGAAGTCAACGACGTGCTTGCTCTCGGATTGCCGACGATACCGCCGATGTTCTTGTTTGAATCGGTGGTGTTTGTCGAAACCGCACCCGAACTGAAACAATACGAAATCGTCGCAACGTCCTTTTTCGACGTTCCGTTTGCAAAGAAATAACCTGCAATGCCGCCCACCGTGCCGTGCTGCGTTGCGGCAATACTGCCCTCGTTGTAGCAGTTTGCAAAAACCAACGAATCTTTGTCGTTTCTCGTGGTTTCGATACGTCCGCCTATGCCGCCGACGTTTCTGTCGCCTGTTATATTTGCAGTGTTTTTGCAGCCTTGAACGCTCAATCTGTTCGAAGCCGCTTCCGAGCGACCGACGATACCCGCAACGCCGTTGGATTCGGGACTGCTCGACACCGTTCCGCCGTTTTGGCAACTCGTAATCGTGACGTTCGCATTGTTCGTCATTGCACCGAGCACGCCCGCCGTGCCGTCAAAGCCGAATATATTGCCTGTATTTTCGCAGTCTGTGAAAGAAACTATACCGTTCGCACTGCCGACGATACCGCCGGTGTAACTGCTACCCGTAACGCTTGCGTTGTTTCTGACGTTTGAAATGGTCGTGCCGTCGTTATCTGTTCCCGAAGCATAGCCGACAACGCCGCCTGCGTCCTCGCCTGCCGCCAAGAAATCGAACTCCGCAAATTGAATGATGTTTTCCGAATTTGCATTTTTTCCTTGAACGTGACCTACGCTTGCAATATAAACCCAGTAATATTGATACTTGTAAGTTTTATTTGCTGTAAAAGCATATTCGTGTCGTTGGTCGTTATCGATAGGAATGTCGATGTTGCTACTGTCAAAAACGATTTCCCAATCGCCTGAATACGTTTTCCCTTCAGGCGTATTACCTGCGCTTGTGTTTTTGTCATAGTTTTTTGACGGCCACCTGTCTTTCGAGTTTGAACCCCAAATTCTCACGACTTTCGGCCTTCTGTTTGAAACGGTCGTCGTATCGTTTCCGTTGTAAATCGCAAAACCCGAAACAGCAACTTTACTTCCTAAATCGGCAACGAAACTCATAGCCGAGTTTTCTTTGCCGCAGAATTTGTAATCGTTACCGACTTTTCCGTCGAAAACTTTATCGAATCCTTGTCCCGAAACATTACCGCCGTCGTATTGTTTGATACTTGTTGACAAATCGTTATCTGTCGAATATCTTGCAGTGACGGTTGCATTGTTGGTTACGTTGAAAATCGTCGTGTTGAGAGCATAACCCACAACGCCGCCGACATACTTTGAGCCTTTCACCGACCCCGAAATCGTGAGGTTTTGGATTGTCGCGCCGCTCGTATAGCCGAACAGTCCGACGTAATCGCCTGCTACTTTTACATACAGACCACTGATTGTGCAACCGTTTCCGATCACCGTTCCTGCAAACTTTGTCGTGCTGTTTCCAATCGGTGTAAACACCGTATCGCCCATAATAATTGTCGAGCCGTCTTGACCTGCGATTGACGTATCGGGCACTATTTTATATCTTCTACCACTGCAATCGTTTCCTCTTGCGACAAATGCCGACAAATAGTCGAAATCTTCTCTACAACGCAAAAGGTAACTGCCGTCGCTGTCCATTTCGAGCATATTGTATTTGTACTCTTCCGAAATATTGCCTACGTTGTCGGTGACGACAAAACTATGTCTTCCACTAGTCACCGTGTAATGCGCTTCTCTACGGTCACTTGACCAATTTGTCAGTTGGTTTGTGATGTCCACGCCGTTGTCGGTGACTTTCCACACGCCTGCACCGTCATCTTTGAATGTGATGTTGCCGTCTTCGTCGCTTACAACATACGGTCTTTCCCGGTCCGTTTTATAAATATCGACCCACGCGCTATGCAAATAAGTATCAACTGTTCCACCATATCTGCCGCCCATACCGTGTTCGATTTTATATGAAAAATCTGTTTTTGAAATGTCACCGTTTTCGTCTTTCAAAGATACTGCCAAAACACCTGAATTGTTACCAGTTAAGTTTGGACTTACCGAATTACTACCGATTTCTGTTGACCCTTTCCAAATCTTAAAGTTCTGACCATCACCTGATGCTGGCGAAAAATAGTCAAGCTTGAAATCAAGTTTGGATATTGCGCCATTAATTATCGCGTATCTCAATGCGCCATCAAATTTGACTTCCCACCCAATATATATCATAGAACTGCCGGATGCGTAAATTCTCGCACCGCTCTCGCCGCTAGTGCCTGCGGAAAAATATGGGATATACGCATGCCCATCAGATTGTTCGTTGGAGTATTCGCTAATTGTCGAATTCAAATATTGCGTGGGTGTGGTTCCGTTAAAGTAAAGGCCCTTGCTGCTATCATAAAGTAAAGTTGTATCTGATGTGTCGGGTTTTCTACCATAAAAGCCTTCTTCCCAAGCCGCACTTGCAACGTTATTTTCGATTATGCCGTTTTGTTGAAGGTTTTCTTCAATGCCGAAAGCACCGGAGAGCGTGCCGGCAAAGACGAGGGCAAACATCACCGCAAGCAGCAATCCGCTCGCAGTCCACTTCATACACTTTTTCAGTTTGGTTTGTCCTATCCTTGTACTTCTCATTTTACTCTCCGTCTGTGTGCGCATACACGCATTACTTTATATATTTTATATTATATATACAATCCAAGCAATCGTTTTATTGGACGATTTGCAAAGTTTTTTCAAAAAATTTTCAACAAAAAAAGCGAGGCATCTTCCCACACCTCGCTCGAAACGCTATTTATTTTACGTTTGTATCTTAAAACAAATCCGAATGGCTGCCCGTCCTGACAAGCATCAATATCAGTTCGGATTCATACTTTTTGTATATCAAAAGCCAATCCGGCTCGATATGACATTCTCTGCAATCTTTATAATCCCCTGTCAAACAATGGTCTTTGTATTTTGCTTCCAAAACTTCGTCGTTTGCAAGTTTTTCGACCACTTCAAAGATTTTGTCCGTATCTTTGCCTTGCTTTTTTGCAAGTTTTATATCCTTTTTAAACTGCGTGGTAAAGTCAACGATATACTTCATAGTTCCAAAGCAGACCTAAGACTATCAATATCGTTATACCCTTTGCTTTTGCCCGAAAGGACTTTTTCGTCGCTTTCTTTTATTGCCGCTCTCGTGGTGTCGTTGGGGGTATATCCTTTCAATTCAAAAGGCATACCGTTGACGCGAATAGCCTGTTTCAAAAAGACATTGACAGCCGTCGACAACGACATACCCATACTGTCAAAAAGCACTTCGGCGTCTTTTTTCACTCCTTCATCGGTTCTTATGCAAATAGATTTGCTCGCCATAAGCCTTCCTCCTTCTATATTCTATGCAAAATATAGCACATTATGTACACATTGTCAATACATTTTGACACTTTATGCGCATTTTTAATGCAAATGTAATACAAACGTTATACAACATTGTTCAAACAATGTCGCGGGGTAAAGCAGCAACAAATTTTCCTTATGTCATTCAGAGGAGCAACATCGTTGCGACGTAGGAATCAAGGCGAAGCCGCATTTCGCTTCGCCGGATTCCCGCGCTGTCGCTCGGAATGACGAGAGGAAATTTTATCAAAAAATTCCGAAATTCCGTTGACTATCGCGCTATGCGGATTTATACTCAATATACCCCCATAGGGTATACGAGGTACACAATGAAAAACAACGAAAAACAACAATGTACGGCTTGTTGCTCGTGTTGCACTCATCAAAAGCACACGCCCCGAAGCGACGAAGAATTGAAATCGCTCAATTCGAGGCTCAATCGCATAATCGGGCAACTCGGCGGAATCAAAAATATGCTCAACGACAATCGATATTGCGGCGACATACTCATACAGTTGTCGGCGGTACAGCGCGCGCTTGAAAGTTTCGGCTACGAGATACTGGGCGAACACCTCAAAACGTGCGTGGTGGAAAACGTGCAGGACGGCAACGTACAAATTCTCGACGAAGCGATTGAACTCATCAAGAAAATGAAATAATCGTTATACGCTTAATTCCTATCGTAATTCCGACAAAGCGAACTCGAATCGGGCGCGGTTATCCCGCCCTCTCGTCATTCCGAGGGAACGAAGTTACCGTGGGAATCCAGCGTAGCGAAAAAAACGAATTTTGTGCAAAACACAATGAGGAAATAGTATGGAAAAACAAAAATTCAACGTATCGGGAATGTCGTGTTCGGCTTGCTCGGCGAGAGTCGAGAAAGTCGTGGGCGCGCTCGACGGCGTAAAGAGCGTAAGCGTAAGTCTTTTGACCAACTCTATGCTCGTCGAGTACGATTCGCCGCTCACGGCAAAAGACATATGCAAAGCCGTGGCGGAAGCGGGCTACAAAGCCGCTATCGCAAGCGACAAATCCGAAAAGAAAGACAAAATGAATCCCATACTCGTTATGGTGATTCGCCTTGCAATTTCTATCGCACTGCTTTTGCCGCTTATGTACGTTTCGATGGGTGTGGTTATGTGGGGCTGGCCGCTGTCGTTCAAGGACGACCCGATGGCAATAGCGATATACGAACTTGTGCTGTCGCTGGTGATTATGGTTGTCAACGGCAAGTTCTTCGTGAGCGGCACAAAGAGCCTTATCCACCGCGCGCCGAATATGGACACGCTCGTATCGATGGGCAGCGCAATATCCTTCGTATACAGCGTCGCGCTTATGATACAGGCAGGCTTACACCCCGAACATCTTCACCACCTTGCGCACAACTTGTACTTCGAGTCGGCGGCAATGATACTCGCGCTCATAACGCTCGGCAAAACTTTGGAAGCATACAGCAAAGGCAAAACCACTTCGGCAATCAAAGGACTTATGAATCTTGCGCCCAAGACGGTGCGAGTGCTTAAAGACGGAATGGAAACGGAAATCCCCGTATCAGATTTGAACGTCGACGACCTGTTCACGGTGCGCCCGGGCGAGAATTTCGCCGCCGACGGCGTGATAGTGAGCGGCGAAACGACGGTCAACGAATCGTCCGTCACGGGCGAGAGTATGCCCGTTGACAAGAGCGAGGGTTCGAGCGTCATTTCCGGCACTACCAACCTCAACGGATTCGTAACCGTAAGAGCGCAAAAAGTGGGCGAAAACACCACCCTTTCGGGCATCGTAAAACTCGTCGAGGATGCGTCCGCTTCGAAAGCCCCGATTGCAAAAACGGCAGATAAAGTGTCGGGAATATTCGTACCAACCGTCATTTTGGTTGCTTTGCTCGTTTTTGTGGTTTGGATTTCAATCACCAAAGACGTCGAACAATCCCTCAAACACGCAATCAGTGTTCTGGTCATAAGTTGCCCTTGCGCCCTTGGTCTTGCAACCCCCGTCGCGATTATGGTCGGCAACGGAAAAGGCGCGAAAGCAGGCGTGCTTTTCAAAACCGCAACCGCCCTCGAAGAAGCGGGCAAAACGGATATAATCGTGCTTGACAAGACGGGCACGATAACAAAGGGAACGCCCGTCGTAACCGACGTAAAGTCGCTCGGAACGGTCGGACAAAACGACTTGATTGTGCTTGCCGCAAGGCTCGAATCGGGAAGCGAACACCCTATCGCTTCGGCAATCGTCAACCGCGCAAAAGAGATTTCAAGCGGCGAAATTCCTACCGCCCACAACTTCCAAAACTTGTCGGGTCACGGCATAAAAGGCACGCTCGACGGACTCGACGCACTCATCGGCAACGCATCGTTAATGCGTGAAACTTCCTTGCTTACCGACGAAGCGGAAGACGTCGCAAACGCATTCTCGAAGCAAGGCAAAACGCCGCTTTACTTTGCTCTCGACGGCAAAATCGCGGGTGTGATTGCCGTTGCGGACGAGATAAAACCCGACAGCGCGCAGGCAATTTCCACCCTCAAAAAGCAAGGTTTGCGCGTGGTTATGCTCACGGGCGACAACTCGCTCAGCGCAAAAACCATTGCGGACGCGTGCAACGTAGACGCGGTCATTTCCGACGTATTGCCGCAAGACAAAGACCGCGTGGTATCTTCCCTCAAAAAGTACGGCAAAGTCGTTATGGTCGGCGACGGAATAAACGATGCCCCCGCCCTCTCTCGCGCGGACGTCGGCATAGCAATCGGCGCAGGCACGGACATCGCCATAGACAGCGCGGACGTCGTGCTTATGAAGTCGAGCCTTTCGGACGTGGCAAAAGCCGTCACGCTTTCGAGGCGTACCCTTCTTAACATCAAAGAAAACTTGTTTTGGGCGTTCATATACAATGTCATTTGCATACCGATTGCGGCAGGCGTGCTCTCTTTCGACCCGATAAACGTCACGCTCAATCCTATGATTGCCGCGGGCGCGATGAGCCTTTCCAGCGTATGCGTGGTGCTCAACGCGTTGAGGCTCAACCTCGTAAATTTGAACAAGCACGCCAAGCGCAAAAAACCACCCGTAAATTTCGACGTGAGAGAGGTTATACAAGCGGTAAAATCAAACGAATCCGCACATAAAGACGGCGAGCAAACTCAAACTATAACTGCCGAAAACACGCAAAATATCGAAGTTTCGGGCGCGGAAAATCAAGCGGCAACCGAAGCAAAAGGCGATATTGCAAGCAAAAATCAAACGATTTCGGCACAAAATAATCAAAAGGAAGGAAACACTATGCAAAAAACTATTTCTATCGAAGGAATGATGTGTATGCACTGCGTAAAGCACGTCAAGGACGCACTTTCAAAGGTAAGCGGCGTAACGGAAGTCGAGGTATCTCTCGACGATAAAAACGCGGTCGTCACGCTTGCGACGAACGTTGACGATTCCGTCTTGATATCCGCCGTCGAGAACGCCGGCTACGACGTAAAAGGCATAAAATAAGCGGAATAAAGACGTAAATAAGGCGTAAAAAAACAATAAATTAACCCCTAATGCGACGTTGCTTCGGTTAGGGGTTATTAATTTTATTTAGGATATTCAAATCTTCCTCAACTGCGGCGTTAACTCTGTTGGTTATTTGATTTAGGGCATCTAAATCTTCCTCAACCCACGCACAGCGTGGATTTTACCCGAACGCAGTGAGGATTTCATTCTCGCAAAGCGAGAATTTCACCGTTGCGACAAGCAACGATATCATTGATTGTGCGTTTAGCGAAAATTTTTCGGCTAAACGTGCAATCTTCTTGCCGTTCTTTGGTCGAGGTCGTAAACGAAGTTCTTGTCCTCGTCGCCGTGAAAATCGCTTCCGCCCGTAGGCAACAAGCGGTGCTTTTCCATAAGCGCGGCAAAGTTCTTTTTGTCCTGTTCGTTGTGCGAGGGATAGTTGAGTTCCATTCCGTCGAGTCCGAATTGTTTTAGACCGCCGAGCAACATATCGAGGCGTTTGTCGAGCAAGTATTTTTTCGGGTGAGCGACGGAAGCGAAACCGCCGTATTTTTTTATGAGTTTCACCGCCTCGACGGGCGTAAGTCTTTTTGCCTCGCAATACGCTTTCGCCCCGGGTTTAAGGTATCTGTCGAAAGCGTCGTTGATATCTCTGCAATATCCTTCTTTCACGAGTTGGCGCGCCATATTCATACGCCCGAGTCCGTTTGCCGAAAAGTCGATGTCGACATCGATACCAAGGTCTTTGAATTTTTGACCTATGCGGATATTTCTATCCTTGCGCATATCCTGTACTTTTTGCAATTCTTGCACGAAATCGGGGTTTTTGTAGTCGATATTGTATCCTAAAATATGGATTTCGCAAATTGAAAAGGTGCTCAGTTCTATTCCGCCGACAAATTTTATGCCGACTTTCTGCGCCTCGTCGCGCCCTTCGTCAAGCCCCGCCACGGTGTCGTGGTCGGTGATTGCCATAACGTCCAAGCCCTTGTTTTTTGCCCAGTGCACGACTTCTTCGGGCGAGAGAGAGCCGTCGCTTTTGTTTGTGTGAATGTGCAAATCAGCCTTCATACGTTTCGTCCTCAAACGTGATTTCGTCATCGGCAGACGACGCTATAAGTTGCTCCATATCAGGTCCTTTCTCGTCGGAAAGGCTGTTGACTTTGTTGAGTTTTTTGCCGATGATTCTCGTGCGTTCTTCGGCGTTTTCAAGCGACTTTTTCACGGTGTCCAAACGGTCGCCCGTCTGTTTTAAGTACTTCGTGAACAGCGCGAAATCGCTCATAAATCCTTGCAAAAGTTTGCCTATTTCGGTGCTTCGCTTTTCGATTGCGACGCTTCTGAATCCCATTTGCAAACTGTTGAGCAACGCCGCAATCGTGGTCGGTCCGCACACCACGATTCTGAACTTGTTTTGAATGTCCTCGACAAGTCCTTCGCGTTTGATAATCTCTGCGTACAAGCCCTCGGTGGGAAGATACATAATCGCAAAATCGGTGGTTTTGGGCGGATTGACATACTTGTTTCTTATGCTCATGGCCTCGCCCTTCACGCGAGCCGCAAGAGCCTTGCTTGCCGCTTCCACGCCGTCGGGGTCGCCCTTTTCGGACGCTTCGACGAGGCGCGCGTAGTCCTCGACGGGAAACTTTGCGTCAATGGGCAACAGCACTTCTTCGTCGCCCTTGCCCGGCATACGAATGGCAAAGTCCACCATATCTTCGCTTCCCCTCTTTATGCGCACTTGCTTTTGATATTGCTCGGGCGCGAGGATTTGCGCAAGCAAATTTTCAAGCGACACTTCCCCCCACGTTCCGCGCGTTTTGACGTTTTTGAAAATGCGGTTGAGGTCGTTGACGCCCGTCTGCAAGTTTTGAAGTTCGGAAAAAGTCCTGTTGATTTCTTCGAGCCTGTCGTTGACGATTTTGAAAGACTGATTGAATCTCGTTTCGAGGGTCGCGCTGAGTTTTTCATCGACGGTTT
This sequence comes from uncultured Eubacteriales bacterium, assembly GCA_900547975.1. GTDB lineage: Bacteria > Bacillota > Clostridia > Christensenellales > CAG-917 > CAG-475. Next base: position 17,357 of record URIX01000012.1, read on the forward strand.
CGCGCATTTTTTCGAGTTGCTTTGCGTTGTCCTCTTTCATCTCTTTCATACTGTTTGCGTTAAGAGCCGTGAGAGTCGCAATGCTTTGCTCGTTTGCCACGCGAAGCGCGGCTATGCTTTGGGCGGTTTGGGTCTTGACTTCTTCCAAGCCTCTTTGTGTAATTTGCACGAATCTGTCCATACGCTCGCCCACCGACTTTATGTTTTCGGACTGAACGTTGAGCGTTCCGAGCAACATAGAGTTGTTGATTTTCATAGCGGTGTCGATTTCGTTTTTGAGTCTTTCGTTTTCCTCTCTTACGCCCGCGATTTCGGCATTAGCGGATTTTTCACCGCATTTTTTGAGCAAAAATACACACATCGCAATGCAAGCGAATAGGAGTGCGATGCACACCGCAATCATAACGTACAATCCTGTCATATCAGCCTCACTTTCTTTGTATTTTCTGTTTGTTTTCTTACCGTTTATTCTTTCTGTTTACTATTGATTTTTTTTGCGTACTTTCTTCGTACGTCGTTATTTTTCTTATCGATTTACTTACCGTTTTATTCTTTTATCGGCGTATTTTTCGACGTACGCAAGAGCCTTATCTCTGTCGTTGAGCACGGGATTCATAACCGTGTCGAGCCACAACGCGTTTAGAATCGTAGCGCGCGATTTTTCGTCTACGCCGATATTTACGAGGTCGTTTCCGTTTATTTTCAAATCTTTCACCGACAGCGGCGAACCGTCCTTTTGCATTTCGATAGCAATATTGCGGATTCTGTTTTCTCTGTCGATTTTTCCCGACGAAGCCATCGCGTCTGCGTCCATAAGGTCGCAAAGGTCGAAAATCACGTCGTAGTTTATCGCAACGAATCGCTTCAACTTTGCCGCCCTCGTATCGCCGTTTATGTCCGTCATATGCAACGCCACGAGTTTGACGATTCTCTTTCTTTTAGCGGTCGGCAATTTGAATCTCTTGCAAATCTCGTCCGCCATTTGCGCGCCTATTCGAGCGTGGTCGTGCATATTTCCGTTTTGTCTTATCGCTTCCGCCTTGCCAACGTCGTGCAAAAGCGCGGCAAATCTCAATCTCGGCGGCGCGTACTCGCAGGCTTTGAGCGAGTGATTGAAAGCGTCGTAAAGGTGATATTTCTTCGGTTGTTCCACGTCTTTGAGCGTTGTAAGTTCCGGAAGAAGCATATCGATGATTCCGAGTTCGTCGAGCATTTCAACGCCCCTGATATGCGCGTTTTTCAATCCGAGTTCCTTGTGTTTCGTATCGGCAACGAGGATTTTTTCAAACTCGTCGCGCACTCTTTCGACCGCCAAATCTTTGACTCGCCACGCGTTTTTTCTTGCGGTTTCAAAGGTGTTTTTTTCAACCTCGAATCCGAGTTCGGCGGCAAATCTCACCATACGCAAAACTCTAAGTCCGTCCGCCTCGAACACCACGCTCGGCTCGTCGGCGGTGGATATGATTTTGTTTTTTATGTCGTCGATACCGCCGAGCAAATCGACGATTTCGCCCGTTTCGACGTCCTTATATAAGGCGTTGCATTTGAAATCTCTGCGCCTTGCGTCAAGGCTCATATCCGTTGTGAAAGCAACGTCTTTGGGGGCATGCTCGCCGCTTGCCGAGTCGTAACTGTCCGTGCGAAAAGTCGTGTATTCGCACACGAATTTTCCGCAAGATATATGCACCGTTCCCATACGCAGATTTTTGTCCGAAACGACAAAATCGGTGTTTAACAATATCTTTTTGACGTCTTCAACCCTAAGTTTCGAGCAAACGTCGATGTCGAACCGCTCTATGCCGAGCAGTTCGTCACGCACCGCGCCCCCAACTTCGTAGAGTGTCGCATAGGGTTTTATAAGGCTTGCAAGCAGTTTGAGTTTATCCTCTTTTTCAGCCACCGTAGACCTCTGGGGCAAGCACGCAAACGTCTTTGAAGTTTCTCATCTTTTCGTCGTAATCGAGACCGTAGCCGACCACGAATTCATTTTCGATTTCAAAGCCGACATAATCGCCTTTGAAGTCCACTTTACGTCTTGACGGCTTGTCGAGAAGCGAGCAGACTTTGAGGGATTTCGGCGCGCGCGCAAGCAAAAGTTTTTTGAGATAGCAAAGCGTGATTCCCGTGTCGATGATGTCCTCGACGATAATCACATTTTTGCCTTTGATGGGTTCGGACAAATCCTTTATCATCTTCACTTCGCCGCTCGAACTCGTGCCCGAGCCGTAACTCGAAACCGCGATAAAGTCAATCACGACGTCGCCTTCTATTTCTCTGACGAGGTCTGCAAAAAATATGCTTGCACCTCTTAAAGTGCAAACGAGCGTGACGGATTCGCCCTTATAGTCGTTTGAAATTTGCTTTCCGAGTTCACTCACTCTTTTTGCGATGTCTTGACGTTCGATAAGAACTTTCTTGATTTCCTTGCCGTACATTTTTATATCTCCATAGTATTATTTTCTTTGGTGCGTTTTCGGTACACACGCTTATTTTTTCGTAAGTTTCAATATGTCTTTCGTATTTTCGTCGATTGCGACCTTTTTGGAAATTTCCAAACCGAAGACTGTCAAAACCTCGTTGCCGCTCGCAAGCAACACAAGCGAATCTCTTTTCCTCAGCGGCACTTTTTTGTCCGTAAAAAAGTCCCCGATGCTCTTTGTGCCGCCGCCGAATTTTTCAATAAAATCGCCGTCTTTTCTGTATCTCAAAACGGCGTTTTTCGTCACTTTGTCGCCGTCTATAAAAAGCGCACCCTTGCCCTTTTGCGCCTCGTATTCTTTTCTGTCCGAGTGCTTAACCGACACGCCGAAGTCGTCAAAATCTCTCACTTCGAACTTTGTTTGAGGCATATCGATTGCATTGCCGCAAGCGCCGTCTTGCCTTGAAAAAACGAGGTTTTCGCCCTCTTTATGCACGCAGATTCCGTGTGTAAGTTCGATTCTTTTTCCGTTTTGGGCTTTTGCAAGGTCGAACACGAGCGGAAAATGGCGTTGCTCAATGTCTTGACAAACGCCGAGAAGTTTTGCCGCTTTCAGCACGAGTTCCTTGCCTTCGAGCGAGCCGTCCATACACTTGACGTTCACAGCGACTTCGCCGTTTTCGAGTTTCAAACTCGGCGTGTTTTTATCGATATAGTCGCAAATTTCGTTTGCGTTTTGGCAAAGCCTCGACACCGACGTACAAAGATACGGGAATTTTTCCTTGATTCTTGCAAGTTCGGCGCGGATAAAATTGCGAGTGTACGCCGTATCGGCGTTTGTTTCGTCCTCGACAAACGGAAGCGCGTTTTGCTCGACGAAAGCGTTTATATCCTCTCTCGTGCAGTTGAGAAGAGGACGAATATAGCGGCCGCTCACCTCTTTCATACCGCAAAGACCTCTAACGCCCGTTCCGCGGATTATGCGCATAAATATAGTTTCCGCTTGGTCATCGGCGTGATGCGCAAGCGCGATATAGTCACACTTGCCCTCTTGAAGAACCTTGTCGAAAATCTCGTATCGCAAAATGCGCGCGCCTTGCTCTGTCGTGTAGCCGTTTTTCTCGCAAAACGACGGCACGTCGAGTGAAAAACTCAACAGCGGAATGTCGTATTTTTTGCAAAAATCCGCAACGAATTTGCTGTCTTTGAGGCTGTTTTCGCCTCTTATTCCGTGTTCGACGTTGATTGCAATCAAAGGAATATCCGCCGTTTTGAGCGCATAGGCAAGCGCGACGGAATCTCTGCCGCCGCTGAGCGCAACGCCTATTTTCTTACCCGAAAAAGACGGATTTTCAAAAAACTTATTCAAATTTATTTGAATATCGTTTGCCATACGGCAATTATACAGCAAACGGGCAAAAAACACAACACATTATGTCACCGGAATTGAGATTGCCCCTTCCTTATGCAAAGCAATGATATCGCCATAGGCGGTGATATCACTTCGTGATGATATCGTGCATTTTGGCACGATGATATCCAAACTTTATTTGGGTTGCGGAAATATTCAATTTATCCGCTTGTCATTGCGAGGTGCAACAAAGTTGCAACGTGGCAATCAAGGCGAAGCCGCATTTCGCTGCGCTGGATTCTCACGGTCACTTCGTTTCCTCAGAATGACATATGGAAGATTCAAATAATCCGCTTGCGCACACAGTGCGCACCCACCAAGCAGATAATTTGGCGAAACTGTGGCTTGAATTTTTATCCGTGTCTAAACTGATAGCACAAATTCTCTGCGCGGTTAGTGATTGCGAGAACAAGTGCGGTTTTTGACAATCGCCCCAAAAGTTTACGTTTCTATTTAGGGGATTCCCACGCTAAGCTCTGAATGACGGCGTGGGCGATTGACATTGCCGCAACGCCGTTTGAATTCTCCGCTTGCGCACGAAGTGCGCTTTTACCAAGCAGATAATTTGGCGAAACTGTGGCTTGAATTTTTATCCGTGTCTAAACTGATAGCACAAATTCTCTGCGCGGTTAGTGATTGCGAAAACAAATGCGGTTTTTGACAATCGCCCCAAAGATTTACGTTTCTATTTAGGGGATTCCCACGCTACGCTCTGAATGACGGCGTGGGCGATTGACATTGCCGCAACGCCGTTTGAGCAATCTGCGCACGCCCGAAAAATCACACCATAAAAAGCCGCATTGCAAGCACGGTGCAATCGTCGTTTGCGCCATTTTGCAGTGCTTTTTCGAGGATTGCGTCGGCGAGCGTTTGAGGATTTTGCGTGTCTATTTCGTCAATCGCTTCGCAAACGCCGGAACCGTCGAGCACGTCAAACACGCCGTCGCTCATCATAAGAAGCATATCGCCGTCGAAAAGTTGATAGCGTGACGTTATGCTCTCTACGTCGTCCACAATTCCTATGGGGGCGCAAGTGCAAGTGAGCATTTCGATGTTTTCTTTGCGAATGATGAAACTGCTTGCCGAGCCGAGTTTTACGACATCGAGACCGCCCGACTGCATATCGAGCACCGCTATGTCGAGAGAAGAAAACATATCTTCCGCACCTATTTTGAGCAACTTGTTGGCAAGGCTCAGAATTATGCCCGAATCTATGCCAGCGCGGTAGAAACTTTCAATCATACGCACGGCGTTTTTGCTGGTTTTGCTTGCGTTGCTTCCGTGTCCCATACCGTCGCAAATGGCAAAAAGTCGGCGCGTTCTCGACGGACAAAGCACGCTGACGGTGTCGCCGCTTTCGCTTTCCTCGCCGTATCTTTTCTGCGCCGTGCCGAACGCCACTTCATAGACCGGCGCGCACTCGAGATATATCGCTTTTTGCGAGCCTTTGTCCTGAATTTTGGACACTTCCATTTTGCAGCCGAGATGTTTAGATACGATTTTTGCGACAACGGCTTTTTGCGCGTCGGAATCGCGAACGAGTAACGTCGCGCTCGATTTCGAGCCTTCGCCGCATATCACTATTTCGCTTGCCACGACGTTGTGTTTGAGAAGTTCGCTTTTCAGAAGTTCCACGTCGTCGGAAGCAAAATTGACTTGCTCGGCGCAAGAGGTCGCAAGAGAATCGAGAACGAGCGCAACCCCCGCAAACTGCTCTGACATCAGACTTTTGCACGCAACGAGGCTCTTTGCCTCGCTCATTCTCTTTTTGTACGCTTCGGCACTCGTGTTTATCGCAGAGGCGAGCGAGTGCATATTCGAGCATCTGCTCGTCACAAACGGCGGCATATCGAGAATCGTAACCTTGCCTCTGTTGACCGCCGCGTCCGCCATAGGCAAGAGCACGCTTGCCGTATCCGAGCCGAGCGCGGTGAAACATATCTCTCTGTCTCGGCAACGTCCGCAAAAACTTTTTGCAACATCCTTTGCGAGTTTGTCGGGGGAACACTCGGACGAGTTTTGCGCAACTTGTTCGAGATTTTTGGACATATCGTAAAACACGTCGGAAGCGGACGAAAGCCTTGCGGCGAGTTCTCTGCCTCGTCTGTTCACGACGCCCGTGTACGCTCTGCGGTTATCTCCTTTCGCAAGTCCGTTGATTTTTGTGGTTACGGACGATGGAATACACAACGCACAAACCACGCCGACGGCGCACATCGTGAGCGATTGCCACCCTGCGCCCGAATACGCTTCGATAAGCCACTCTATGCTCTCTATTGCGACGATTGCAAGAGCGGACGACCACTTTGTGAACGGCGAAAACGCGACCGCCGCCGTTGCGAGCGCGACCGCCGCACCGAGATAGGTCATATTCCACCTTGCAACGCTCATACCCGCGCCGAGCAATATGCCGACGAAAAGCGTAGTTTGCGGTTTGAAACAAACCGAGCAGAACAGCACGCAGAAAGACAACACTGCGCCGTATGCATAAAAGCCGTAACCGCCAACGCCCGACAGCGCGTAACCCGTGACTGCGAGAGTTATGCCGCCGCAAATAAGTTCGTCAACGGTTGCCTTGTGCAGAATAGAGCGCACGAACACCGCATACGCGCAAATGCCGAAGCAAAAAGTCATCACTATGGCAAACAACGCCGACAGTCCGAATCTTAAATAATTGCCGTCGAAAACGCAACCGCACGCAACATATGGAATCATACCGGCAAGCGCACAAAGGGCAATCGACCAAAGTGGTACGTTTTTGCGGAATTTGTAGAAAATCGCATACAGCGCGACGAGTATCACGACGGGGGCAAGCGCATACAAAAGCATACGCCAGTCGGGCGTAAAGACGACGTTTGCGACGATGAAGCAAGGCGATACGGCAAGTATGTTTTGCCGTGCGAAAACGAGGGCGCAAAACAGCGCGAGCGAGAACGCAAAGCCGAAAGACGGCACGCTCGCAAACAAGAATAACGCAAGACCTTCGAGGGTGAACGCAACTGCCGTTTTTGCGCTCATCTTCAAATCGAAGGTGGGAAACACTTTTCTTTTGGCGGTGAGAATATGGTTTTTCATACCGCAATTTTAGCAAATTCGTCGTGCCGAATTTTTCTTTTTCGGTGCGCAAAAAACGCTATTCTTTCTTATGCCGTCGAAAAAAGTCAAAACTTTTATTGTCCGAAAAAGCGGTTTTATCGTTGCGTTTTGAATATATAAACGCCGCATTTTGCAATCATAAACGAATCGCTCGCAATCAACAACTACGACCTATATAAGTTTGACAAAGACGGAATAAGCGCATATAATCAATTTATCAAACGCATCGGCAAACAAAAAGTTTAAGGTTATTATGCAAAGCAAAAGACTTGAAAACATCAAGAATATCACCCTTCTCGCGCTTATGCTCGCGCTGACGATAATCTTTTGTTTCGTTCCGGTGCAGTTCGGCACGATAACCCTTGCGCTTATGATTTTGCCGACGATTATTCTTGCGCAAGTCGCTTCTTTCAAGACCTCGCTCGCAATGGGAATTATGATGGGAATTGTCAACTATATCGCGTGGTTCACCACGAAAGCCGCTTCCCCCGTCGCGCCGATTTTTCAAAATCCGCTCGTCTGCATATTGCCGAGAATACTCATTGCGGTGGTTTGCTATTTCACGAGATACGGGCTTCAAAAATGCGCTTTTTACGCGCGTATGAAACGCGCGTGCAATTATGAATATATGCGCCAAACCGCATATGAGAGCACCCTCGATTCTTCCCTCGAAGACGCGTCGAACAAGAGTGCAAACTCGCAAAACAACGCTGCGAAAAATCACGATTCCGACAAGAAGGAGGAGAGGCGCAAGATATTGACCAATCAGTTTATATATGCGTTTTCCGCCGCGCTCGGCGTCGTTACAAACACCCTGTTCGTTGCGATATTCACCCTGTTGTTTTTCAACGGCACGTCCATTGCGCAAAACACCGTCGTGACGGTCGAATACGTCCTTGCGTGGTTCGGCGTGAACTTCGCCGTCGAGGTGGTGTCGTTCTCGCTCATTACACCGCCCATAGTGCTTGCGCTTAAAGCCGCAAAACTCACAAAATAATCCGCAAAAATCCGTTACAAATACTTTTGAAACTTTCAATCGATTGCTTTCGTATCACATTTATCGATATTGATTGATTTTTATCGAAAAACGGCTGCTTTTCGGCGCTGAAATAACCTCTTTTACTGTCAAACCGCCAAAGATTCATATAAATCTCGTATGATGTATTATTTTTTTCAAATAATCGACAATAAGCCTATTTACACGATTTTTTGCGTGTGTTATACTATGTATATCTTATACATAAGGTGAAATATGGGCAATTACGTTCTCGCCTACGACGTAGGCACAACAGGCATCAAAACTTGTCTTATCGAAATCGACAAGAGCATCAAGATTCTCTCGGCTGCGTCGCAAGGCTATCAACTTTACGTTCTTCCCGGCGGTGGCGCGGAACAAGACCCCGAAGAATGGTGGGACGCTCTGAAAGCGACCACTCGTCGCATTTTCGAAAACTCGTCCGTCAAGCCCGAACAAGTCGAAGGTATATCTTTCTGTTCGCAAGCGCAAGGCTTGGTGCTCGTAGACCGCGACGGCGTGCCCGTACATCGCGCGTTCAGTTATATGGATCAGCGCGCAACGAAGGAAATCAAGGACGGAATCAGATTCGGACTTCAAATCGAAGGCGCAAACGTTTTCAGACTTCTCAAATCCCTCGCCATAACCGGTGCTGCCCCGCTCAGCGTAAAGGACCCGCTTTGGAAATATCTCTGGCTCAAAAACAACGAACCCGAAAATTTCGCGCGCGTATATAAGTGGCTCGACGTCAAGGAATATCTCATCGGGCGTATGACGGGCGAATTTGTCCTTACGCACGACTCGGCGTTCGGCACTATGCTTTACGACCTCAAAAACAAGTGTATAAGCAAATCTATGTGCAAGATGTTCGGCATCGACGTCAAGCATATGCCGAGGCTTATCGAATCCACCGAATGCGCAGGCACCCTCACCGAAAAGGCGGCAGAGGCACTCGGGCTCGTCAAAGGTATCAAAGTTTACGGCGGAGGTATGGACGCAAACCTTATCGGCGTAGGCGCAGGCTCGACGGGACTCGGCGACACGCACATTTACAGCGGCACGTCGGGCTGGGTCGGCACAATCACAGACAAACCCACAGTTGACGTAACGTCGATGATTGCGGCGGTCGTGGCGGCGCAACCCGGCAGATACAACTACTTTGCCGAACTCGAAACGTCGGGCAAATGCTTTGAATGGGTCAAGAACCACATTGCCCTCGACGAGTGCGGAATCTATATCCAAAAGAAACACATCACCGACGACATCGAAAGCAAATATCTCAGTCTTTTCTCGTATATGACTTCAATCGTGGACGACATTCCCGCAGGAAGCGGCGGCGTAATCTTCACGCCTTGGCTTCACGGCAACCGTTGTCCGTTCGAAGACCCCAACGCGAGAGGTATGTTCTTCAACATCAGCCTCGAAACCGGCAAAACCGAACTTATCCGCGCGGTGCTGGAAGGCATTTGCTATCACAAACGCTGGATGCTCGAAGCGTCCGCAAAGAAAGTCAAACCGTCCGACGTCATCAGATTCGTCGGTGGCGGCGCGCTTTCCGACTTCACTTGCCAAGTGCTTGCAGACATCACGGGTCACGTCATTGAAACCGTTGACAATCCGCAAAACATCGGCGCGGTGGGCGCGGCGGCGTGCGTCGGCGTAGGTTTGGGCATTATCCCCTCTTTTGACGAAATAAAGAAGTTTATCCCTGTAAAAAAGACGTTTAACCCCAACTTTGAGTTGAAAGAGAAAGTTTACGACAAGGGCTTCGAGGTGTTCAAATCCTTGTATAAACAAAACAAAAAGAACTTTGCGATTCTCAACGCAAACAAGTAAAACAAAAGGCACTCGCTTTTTTTAATTAATAATTAATAATGAATAATGAATAATTGAGGAAGGGGCTTTGCCCCTTACCCCAAAAGCATTATTGATAATTATTTAATATTTTTGTGAATTTAAGAAAGACGCTCGCAAATGCGAGCGTCTTTACGTATGTACGTAGTGAAAATTATTTCTTTTCAAGTGTGGACAGAGTCCACCCAAAATTATTAATTATTAATTATTAATTATTAATTCTCACAGTTCTTCGCCGGTAAATCTGAGCGGCATAACCTCGTCGAATTTGAACACTTTGAACTTGTCGGGCGTGCCGAGCACGACCTCGAAATCGCCGTCGCAAAATTCCGCCATAACTTGTCTGCATACGCCGCAGGGCGTGCACATAGGCGAAATCTCGCCCTCTCTGCCGCCTACGATTGCAATACATTGAAATTCTCTTTCGCCCTCGCTTATTGCTTTTGCAAACGCGGTGCGCTCTGCGCAAATGGTGGGCGCAAACGCGGCGTTGTCAAAGTTGCAACCCGTGTATTCCTTTCCGCTCTTTCCGACGAGAACCGCCCCTACTCTGAAATGCGAGTACGGAACGTAAGACATCTTGCGCATATCGTTGGCTTTTTCCATAAGGCGTTTGTAGTCGAGCATAGTCGTCACCTTCCTTTTTACTCTGTTACGTCGGCAAGGAAACTGTCGCCTGCCGTGTCCTTTTTGTCAACGCCGAGATAATCGAGAACCGTTGCGCTTATGTCGGCAAAAGTGCTTCTCGTGCCGAGATTTACGCCCTCTTTGACGTGCTTGCCGCAAACGATCATCGGGACATACTCGCGAGAGTGGTCGGTTGACGGCGTAGAGGGGTCGCAACCGTGGTCGGCGGTGATAATCAATATATCGTCGTCGCGCATATTCGGCAAGAATTCGCCCAGTTGCACGTCAAATTCGCTCATAGCGTTTGCGTAGCCCGCAATGTCGTTGCGATGACCGTACTTCATATCGAAGTCCACGAGGTTGACGAAGCACAGTCCTTCGAAGTCGCGTTTTTGAATGTCGAGAGTGACTTGCATGCCGTGCGTATTGCTCGTTGTACGGTTGGATTCGCTCACGCTCTTGCCCGCGAATATGTCGTAGATTTTGCCGACGGATATCGTGGCAAGTCCTGCGTCTTTCAAGCAATCGAGCATAGTCGTATGCGGCGGAATGAGCGAATAGTCGTGTCTGTTTGCCGTGCGAGTAAATGGATATTCGCCCGTGAAAGGACGCGCTATGACTCTGCCCACGCAATGCTCGCCTTGCAACATTTCGCGCGCGATTTCGCAGTATTTGTAGAGTTCGGGAACGGGAACGACGTCCTCGTGCGCGGCGATTTGGAACACGCTGTCCGCCGACGTGTACACGATGAGCGCACCCGTTTTGATGTGTTCCTCGCCGTAGTCTTTGATGACTTCCGTGCCCGAATACGGCTTGTTGCAAAGCACTTTTCTGCCCGTGCGTTTTTCAAATTCCGCTATCACGTCTTCGGGAAATCCGTTCGGATAGGTCGGAAGCGGCTTGGGCGAAATTATGCCCGCGATTTCCCAGTGTCCTATCGTGGTGTCCTTGCCCATAGACGTTTCTTTGAGGCGAGCGAAACTTCCCTTCGGATTCGCTATGCCGCCGCCGACGGTGTCTATGTTGAAAAGACCGAGATTTATGAGGTTGGGACAATGAAAATGCTCGTCTTTACGGATTGCGCCGAGTGTGTTGCTCCCTTCGTCGTTCCAAAGATACGAATCGGGCATTTCGCCGCAACCGCAACTGTCAAGCACGATGATAAAAACTCTTTTACTCATATTTTCACCTTACAATTTCTTTGCTGTTTCGTTATCGGATATTTTCGTTATTGCGATTTTGCATTGCGCAATAACCTTTATTTATGCGATTCGCATTAAAGCCTACGCTATTATTGCGATTTCACATTATAACCTACCCACGCTTGCATTTTATGCGAGTTCGAGCGCGATTTCCATCATTTTCGTAAACGAATTTTGTCTTTCTTCTGCGGTCGTGTTTTCTTCGGGATAGATGAAACTGTCGCTTACAGTGCAGATACACAACGCTTTTTTGCCTGCGCGCGCCGCATTGCAGTAGAGCGCGGCGGATTCCATTTCAACGCCGAGAACGCCCATCTTTGCCCATTGCATACCGCTGTTTGCGTCGTCGTAGAACGTGTCCGACGAGAAGATGTTGCCCACCTTGTAGTTTACGCCCGCTTTTTCGCAAAGTTCAGCCGCCCTGCGCACGAGGTCGAAATCGGCAATCGGGCAGAACGTACCCGGAAGATTGTATTGCATGGCGTAATTTCCGTTGGTGCAAGCGCCCATTGCGATAATGATGTCGCGGGCGTGCAAATCCTTGTCGAACGAGCCGCACGAACCGATACGAATGATGTTTTTCACGTCGTAGAAGTTGAAAAGTTCGTACGAATAAATGCCGATTGCGGGTTGCCCCATACCCGACGCCATAACGGAAACGCGTTTGCCCTTGTAATAGCCCGTATAGCCGTTTACGCCTCTGACGTTGTTGACCAAGACGGCGTTTTCAAGGAAGTTTTCCGCAATGAACTTTGAGCGAAGTGGGTCGCCCGGCATTAAGACTGTGTCGGCAAAATCGCCGAGTTTTGCTGTGATGTGTGGGGTTGGAACTGACATAATTATACTCCCTTTACGTTATTTTTCGAACGCATTTACGTATGCGCTCGTGTATATATGCGGCAAATTCGGATAATCCGTTTTCGCCGCATTTGCATATTTACATATGCGCAAATTCAAATACGTTCAATCAATACTCGCCTTCGCTTTCCTGCTTTTTGACGATTTTGACGATTCTGCTCGTGCCGAGTCTGGACGCGCCGAGTTCGACGAATTTTTCCGCGTCCTCAATAGACGAAATGCCGCCTGCGGCTTTCATTCTGACGTTCTTTCCGACGTGCTTTGCAAAAAGTTCGATGTCGGCAAAGGTTGCGCCCGCTTTCGAGAATCCCGTAGAAGTCTTGATAAAGTCCGCGCCCGCTTTCGTGACGAGTTCGCACATCTTGACTTTTTCCTCGTCGGAGAGAAGGCAAGTCTCGATGATGACTTTGAGAATCTTCTCGCCGCACGCGTTTTTGAGAGTTCTGATTTCGTTTTCGACGTAATCGTAGTTACCCGCCTTGAGCTGCCCGATATTAATGACCATATCGATTTCGTCCGCGCCGTTTGCGATTGCGTCTTTGGTTTCAAATTCCTTGACGGCGGTGGTGTTGTAACCGTTGGGAAATCCGATGACCGTGCAAATCTTCACTCTGCCGTTTGCGTACTCGCTCGCTCGTTTGACGTAGCAAGGCGGAATGCACACCGACGCCGTTTGATACTTGATACCGTCGTCGCAAATCGCTTTGATTTCGTCCCAAGTTGCCGTTTGCGCAAGCAAGGTATGGTCGCATTTGCTCAAAATTTCTTTGATTTCCATATATTTTACCTCAAATTTGTTCTTTTATTTTTTCGTTTATTGTATATGCGCGCCGCTTTTTTCGGTTACGCGTCTTTTTACGTGTTGTTTGCGATTCTGTGAAGTATGGCGTTGACAATCATCTCGTACGCCACTTCATTGTAGCCGCCTTCGGGTACGATTATGTCGGCAAATCGTTTCGTAGGTTCAATGAAATGTTCGTACATCGGCTTGACCGTGGCAAGATACTGATTCACGACGGATTCGAGGCTTCTGCCCCTCTCTCTGACGTCGCGCAGAATGCGCCTCAGTATTCGCACGTCGGCGTCGGTGTCGACAAATATCTTTATGTCCTGAAGTTTGAGAAGGTCGCTGTTGTAGAAGTTCAACAATCCTTCGAGGATAATGACCTTTGCGCTTTTCGTTTCGGCAACCTCGTCCGTGCGCACATACCGGGTGAAGTCGTACACGGGGTGATATATCGTTTCGCCGTTTTTGAGTTTTTTGAGATGCTCGACGAGCAAATCGGTGTCGAACGAATCGGGGTGGTCGTAGTTTATCTTCACTCTTTCTTCAAACGGAATATCCCTGTTCGACTTATAGTAGGAATCCATACTGAGCATAGCCGCGTCCGAGCCGAACGCCTTGCTGATTCTGCTCGCAAGAGTGGTTTTGCCGCTTCCCGTGCCACCGCATATTCCGATAACTATGCTTCCCATACTCACCTCACAGATACAAGCCTTTCGCTTCTTGTTCGGCTTTCTTTTTGAGCCAGCACTTTCTGCACATAGCGACGTAGCGGTCGTTTCCGCCGAGGCACACCTGCTCGCCCTTGAAAACAATGTTGCCGTTGTCGTCCATACGCGCGTTGACAGTCGCTTTTGCGCCGCACTTACACACGGATTTTATCTCGCTTATCGACTCGGCTATCTCGAAAAGGCGTTTGCTTCCCGGAAACATATGCGTCGTAAAGTCGGTCGCAAGCCCGAAGCACAGCACGGGTATGTTGAAATCTATGACGATTTGACCCAGTTGGTCGACTTGTTCGGGGGTGAGGAACTGACACTCGTCAACGATGATGACGTTGTATCCGCTGAATTTGTCCTTGTAGAGTTGATACAAGTCCTCGTTTTGCGCAACGGCGACTGCCTCTGCCGAAAGGCCTATGCGAGAGCGGGTTATAGTCACGCCGTCGCGAGTGTCCACGATAGGCTTGACAAGCACGACTTTCATTCCTCTTTCTTCATAGTTGAACTTGGTGATGAGTGCCTGCGCCGTCTTAGAACACCCCATTGCGCCGAATTTGAAATATAATTTTGCCATTTGTATATCCTTTGTAATTTTGACTTTTACGTCTTTTGAGTTTTGCGATTTATGCTTTTATTCCACTCTGTCAAGCACTATGGGGCGTTTTTGCGGTTCTTCGTCCCCTATTATCGTCGACGCGTAGAATTTTTCAAGCGCGGGCGCGAATCTCTTTTCTTCGGAAGTGTGCATAACCGCAATCTCGTCGCCCTCGTTTACGTAATCGCCCGTTTTCTTTTTGAGCACGATACCTGCCGAAAAATCGATGCTTTCCTCTTTGGTGTTTCTGCCTGCGCCGAGAAGAAGGCTGGATATGCCGTAACCCTCGGTATCCACGCGTTGAATATATCCGCTCTTTTTCGCCTTTACCCTCATAACGTAAGGTGCTTTTGCAAACTTGTCGGGATTTTCGATACACTCGACGTCGCCGCCCTGCGCCTTGACCATCTTTTTGAGCGTTTCGAGCGCGCTTCCGTCGGCGAGTGCGCCTTTGACCATCTTTTCACATTCCTCAACGCTGCCCTTTCCCGCAAGATAGATCATATTCGTTGCCAAAATTACGCAGATTTCGGTGAAATCTTCGGGACCGTGACCGTTCAAAGTGTCGATTGCTTCCTTAACTTCGAGCGTGTTGCCGATTGCGTCGCCGAGCGGTCTGTCCATATCCGTGATAAGCGCGAGCATTTTTTTGCCCGCTTGTTTGCCTATCTCGACCATAGTTTTTGCAAGTTTTCTGCTTTCTTCTATGGTTTTTGTGAACGCGCCGCTTCCCGTCTTTACGTCAAGCACTATGCAATCGTCGTCCGCGGCGAGTTTCTTGCCCATAATGCTCGACACCACGAGCGGCAAACTGTCAACCGTCGCAGTAACGTCGCGAAGAGCGTACAACTTTTTGTCCGCAGGCGCGAGGTCTTTGTTTTGTCCCACTATGCAAACGCCGATTTCGTTGACGTTCTTCAAAAATTCTTCTTCGGAAATGTCGGTTTTGAACCCGGGGATCGATTCGAGTTTGTCAATCGTTCCGCCCGTATGTCCCAAACCTCTGCCACTCATCTTCGCCACTTTTACGCCGAGAGAAGCAACCAAAGGCGCAACCACGAGGCTCGTTTTGTCGCCCACGCCGCCGGTCGAGTGCTTGTCAACTCTTATGCCGTTTATGGACGAAAAATCGAGACGTTGACCCGAATCGCGCACCGCAAAAGTGAGCGCAACCGTTTCGTCGAAGTTCATACCGTTAAAGAAAATCGCCATAAGCAAAGCCGAAGCCTGATAGTCGGGGATTTCGCCCTTGACGTATCCGTCGATAAAAAAGTCGATTTCTTCTTTGGAAAGTTCGCCGCCGTCGCGTTTTTTGCGAATAATGTCGTACATTCTCATATATGCCTCCAGCGCGCAAGCGCACGCAAAGTTTTTTGTATTAGTATTATACTACATATATTCAAAGAATAAAAGACCCAATATTTTAATTATCTAATCGTTCAAATGCTTTTTTTGCATCGAAAAAGGACGCCTTTTCGGCGTCCATTGCTCAAACGGCGTTGCGGCAATGTCAATCGCCCACGCCGTCATTCAGAGCTTAGCGTGGGAATCCCCTAAATAGAAACGTAAACTTTTGGGGCGATTGTCAAAAACCGCACTTGTTCTCGCAATCACTAACCGCGCAAGCCCTCTTTACTCTCAAAATAAGA
>URIX01000013.1 GCA_900547975.1 uncultured Eubacteriales bacterium
CCCCTCCCGCCGTTCCCCCTCTGCATACTTTGAGGGAACCCACGGCGTCCGCTCCGCGTGGGGCAACACTCGGCTCTCACATAGAAAGGTATCGTCCTCTCGTTATGCCACTCGTTCACGGACGAAAAAATCCACACTCGTCCGTTCACTTGTACTAATCATCAAGTTCGGCGCTCGCTTTCTCGCCGCCTTGCGGCTCGCGTTCCGTCTCGCAAAAAGCACATTCAGTTAATAAACACGCCCCGAATAAGTGTGCGTTAAAAGTCCGCTCTGCAAGTTCGCAGACGATGGTTTTTATTTTGTTTTTTAACAATCAAATAACATTTAAGATTTTACTAAAATTGCGCCAAACAGATAGATAACAAGAAAGGCACACCTTGATAGGATTTTACTAAAATTGCACTAAAATTGCGTGATTGAGATGAATAACAAGAAAGGCACGGCTTGAATCAAAATCCAGTGTACTAACGTACACGATTTTGAGGCAAGCCGTGCCTGACACAGTTAGTCGCTCAATCACACAATTTTAGTTGGGGAAACGAGTGCGAGCAGCATACGACGTATGCAACAACTCGTGCGCCAAATGGCTGTTCGGTTCGCCCAAGAACTCGTCGTAAAGTTTCTTGATTTGTTCGTTGCGGTGAGATACGCGGATCTGTTTGCTCTCGTCCTCTTGATAGAGTGCGGAAGCACGTTTATCGCGGAATGTGTCGAGAATGTCATCGTCCTCGTTGGGAAGGAAGCAAGGTTTGACGAACGGTTGTCCGCCACCTGCAACGCAACCGCCGGGGCAGCCCATAATCTCGATGAAGTGATAGGGACTCTTGCCTTCTCTGATTTGGTCGAGCAAGACTTTTGCGTTCTTCATACCCGAAGCAACCGCAACTTTGACGTCCATACCGCCGAGATGGTAGGTTGCTTCCTTGATACCCTGCATACCGCGCACGTCTTGAAGTTCGACGTGCTCGAGTTCTTTACCGTCAAGCACGAATGCGGCAGTGCGCAAAGCCGCTTCCATAACGCCGCCCGTTGCGCCGAAAATGACGCCTGCGCCCGTGTATTCGCCGACAATGTCGTTGTCGAATTGCTCGTCGGGAAGTTTGGTAAAGCGGATACCCGCGCGCTTGATGAGTTTTGCAAGCTCTCTCGTGGTGAGAACGGCGTCAACGTCTTTGAGTCCGTTGACCATAAGTTGCTTTCTTTCCTTTTCAAACTTCTTTGCGGTGCAAGGCATAACGGACACTACGAACATATCTTCGGGTTTGATTCCGTTTTGTTCCGCATAATAGGTTTTGAGGATTGCGCCGAACATTTCGTGAGGCGATTTGCAAGAGGACAGATGTCCGAGCAAATCTCCGTAATAATACTCCGCATAGTTGATCCAACCGGGTGAGCAAGACGTGATCATCGGAAGCGTACCGCCCTCTTTCACGCGAGTGAGAAGTTCGGTTGCTTCTTCCATAATGGTGAGGTCCGCGCCGAAGTTGGTGTCGAACACCTTTTTGAATCCGAGTCTGCGCAAAGCCGCGACCATTTTGCCCGTAACGAGAGTGCCGACGGGCATATCGAATTCTTCGCCGAGAGCGGCGCGAACTGCGGGCGCGGTTTGAACGACGACGTATTTGCCTTGTTTGAACGCCTCGTCAACCTTGTCTATTTCGCTCACTTCCATAAGTGCGCCGGTGGGGCAAACGCTTACGCATTGACCGCAAAGGATACACGGCGAGTCGGCAAAACTTCTGTTTTGAGCGGGCGCGACGATGGTTTTGAAACCTCTCTTTTCAAATCCGAGAACGGAAAGTCCGTGTGCATTCTTGCATCTTTCGATACATCTGCCGCAAAGCACGCACTTCGATGTGTCTCTCTTGATTGACGGCGTAACGGCGTCCACGGTTACGGGCGTTTTTTCGCCCTCGTAAAGACCTTCTCTTGCGCCGGTGAGGATTGCGACGTGCAAAAGTTCGCACTTACCGTTTTTGTCGCACTCTTGGCAGTTTCTGTTGTGGTTTGAAAGCAAGAGTTCGACGGACGATCTTCTTGCCTGCACCGCTTTGGGGGAAGAAATGGTGATTTCCATACCCTCTGCGACGGGATAAACGCAGGACGCAACGAGGCCTCTCGCGCCGGTTGCTTCGACAAGACATACGCGGCAAGAACCTTGCGAACATTCGCCGTGATTATATGCGCAAAGAGACGGAATTTCGTATCCGCAAGCCTTTGCGGCTTCGAGTATAGTCATACCTTGTTCGACTTGATAAGGTACGCCTTCTATTTTTATATTGATTTTCGCCATAATCCTCTCTCCTTATTTCTTCTCGATTGCTTTGAGTCTGCAAGCGGCCATACACATACCGCACTTGATGCACTTCTCTTTGTCGATTTCTCTCGACGGAAGTTTGTGTCCGGGGGCGATATAGTTGGTGGTGTGGATTGCAGCCACGGGGCAGTTTCTCTCGCAGAGTCCGCATCCTACGCACTTGTCGGCGATAACCTCGTAGTTCATAAGGCTCTTGCAAACGTGTGCGGGGCATTTTTTGTCCACGATATGCGCGATATATTCGTCTTTGAAGTGCGCGAGCGTGGAAAGAATGGGATTCGGCGCGGTTTGACCGAGCGCGCAGAGAGAGTCGTTTTTGATGTTGGAAGCAAGGTCCATAAGTTTGTCGAGGTCTTCCATAGTCGCCTTGCCCTTGGTGATTTTGGTGAGCAATTCGAGCATACGCTTCGTGCCGATACGGCAGGGAGAGCATTTTCCGCAAGACTCGTCGCAAATAAATTCCATATAGAACTTCGCAACGTCGACCATACAGTTGTCTTCGTCCATAACGATTGCGCCGCCGCTGCCCATCATAGAGCCTTTTGCGACGAGGTTGTCGAAGTCGATGAGAGCGTCGAGGTCGTCTGCGGTGAGACAGCCGCCCGACGGACCGCCCGTTTGAATGGCTTTGAATTTTTTGCCGTTCGGAATACCGCCGCCGATATCGTAAATGAGTTCGCGCAAGGTCGTACCCATAGGCACTTCGACAAGACCGACGTTGTTCACCTTTCCGCCGAGAGCGAAAACTTTGGTGCCTTTGGATTTTTCTGTGCCGAAGCAAGTGAACTTCTCATAGCCTTCTCTCATTATGTAAGGAACGCACGCAAGGGTTTCAACGTTGTTGACGATTGTCGGGGATTCCCAAAGACCTTTGACCGCAGGGAACGGCGGACGAGGACGCGGCATACCTCTCTTGCCCTCTATCGAGTTGAGAAGCGCGGTTTCTTCACCGCATACGAACGCGCCTGCGCCGAGACGGATATGCACTCTGAACGAGAAGTTCGTTCCAAGAATGTTGTCGCCCAAAAGTCCGAGTTCTTCCGCTTGCTTGATTGCGATACGAAGTCTGTTGACCGCGATGGGGTATTCTGCGCGGACATAGAAATAACCGTTTTGCGCGCCGATTGCGTAACCTGCAATCATCATACCTTCGATGACGGCAAGGGGGTTTCCTTCGAGAATGGAACGGTCCATAAACGCGCCCGGGTCGCCTTCGTCGCCGTTGCAAACGACATACTTTGCGCCTTCGGGTTGAGCGTATGCGAATTGCCACTTTCTGCCCGTGGGGAATCCGCCGCCGCCGCGTCCGCGAAGACCGGAAGCCAAAATCTCGTTGATGACTTCTTGTCTGTCCATTTGAAGCGCTCTTTCAAGTCCTTTGAACGCGCCCGCGCCGAGTGCTTCCTCGATTTTTTCGGGGTTTATGCTTCCGCAGCCGTGCAACGCGATACGAACTTGCTTTTTGTAGAACGTGATGTCGTCTTGCTTGGAGATTTTCTCTTTGGTGACCGGGTCGACGTAAAGAAGTCTGTCAACGACTTCACCGTTTTCGAGGTCTTTTTCGACGATTTCTTTCACGTCGTCGATTTTGACCATTCTGTAAAGAGTATCTTCGGGATAAATTTTAACGAAAGGTCCTTGCGAGCAGAAACCGAAGCAACCCACTTGGTTGACGGTCACTTTGTCGTGCAAGCCTTTTTCATTGATAATTTTTACGAATTCTTCTCTGATTTCGTCGGAATGAGAGGACAAACAGCCCGTGCCGCCGCACAAAACGACGTGACGTCTGCCGTCGCTGCCCGTAAACTTCGCGTCGAGGCAAGAAGAACAATCTTGACAAGTTCTGTCCAAATCGGCAAAATTTCTAATCATAACTCAGTCCTCCTTCGCTCTGTATTCTTCGATGATTGCGGGAACGGCGTTCACGGAAACTTTGGGATACACCTGACCGTTGATGGAAACAGCAGGGGCGATTCCGCACGCGCCGATGCAACGCAAAGCGTCGATGGTGAACAAACCGTCTTTGGTGGTTTCACCCGGTTTGATGCCGAGGATTTCGCTGAATTTGTCGATAACTTGTTGCGCACCCTTAACATAGCAAGCCGTGCCTAAACAGCAACCGATAACGTATTTTCCCTTCGGTGTCAAAGAGAAGAAAGAATAGAACGTCACCACGCCGTAAATTTCGGCAACGGAAATGCCCGTCCTCTCAGAAACGATTTCTTGCACTTCGAGAGGAATATAGCCGTATTCCTTTTGAATGTCGCTCAAAATCATCATAAGAGGCGTGTTTTCGCCGACGTATCTGTCGCAAATCACATTGATTTGCTTAACCGCCGCTTCGCTTAAATGAGCCATTGTAAGCCCTCCTTTGTAGTTGAATAATGATAACCTTAAAAAGTTTAACATAAAACAAAAACAATCGCAATAGATAATTTGATATTTATAATAAAATATCGAAATATAGTACATACTCTATCTATTTATTATTTTCAAAAGAGACACCCGAACCGGCAACCCTAATTATTAGATATTCAAATGCGGCAAATAAGTTTGTCGCAATAGCAAATACCCTGATAAGTCGCCAAATCGATGTATAACGAGAAAGAGACACCCGAACCGGCAACCCTAATTTACTAATCGTAAATGAGTTGTCGGGCGGATGTCTCTGCCAAAGTTAGACGCGATTTGGCGGCTTATTCAGGGTATTTGCGAGGCATACGGGTCTTGTGAATAGACCGAGCACGCGCCCTCTCAATCTTGACTTTCACATCTTCGGGAATCGGCTCTCCGCGCAGATATTTATCGACGTCGGCGTACTTGATGCCAAGTTCGGATTCGTCGGTTTGACCTTGATAAAGCCCGGCGGACGGCGCTTTTTCAATGATGGTCGCTGGTGCGTTCAAGGCTCTGAGATGTTCGTATATCTCGCCGACGGTCAAGTCCGCGATAGGATTGAAGTCGTGTGCGCCGTCACCCCACTTTGTGAAGTATCCGAGAGTGGCTTCGTCAAGGTTGCCCGTGCCTGCGACGAGATAGCCGCGCGCTTGTCCCAAAGCGTAAAGCGTGGTCATACGAAGACGAGGATTGATGTTGACGTTTGCCATTTTCAAGTTCGCTTCGCCCGCATTGTCGCGTGTAAGTTCGTCACCCAAAGCCGCAACGAGTGCTTCTTTTGTCTTTGTGAGGTCGATTTCGATTTGCTGTATGCCGAAATGCTTGCCCGCTCTCAAAGCGTCGTCGCGGTCACTGCCGTAGTTTTGCGAAGATTGACACGGCATAATGACGCCGAGTACGTTGTCGGTTGCGAGTTTGCAAAGCGCGCCGACGAGGGTGCAGTCTTTGCCGCCGCTGTTGCCGTAAATGATGCCTTTTGCGCCCGATTCGGAAAGGATTTTTCTTATCCATTCCACACGTTTTTGAATTGAAGATTGAACGTCCATACGACCTCCTTGTTTTATGTTTGAGTAAAGTTGATTTTTATGCGGATTGTCCGCGTAGTTTTCCGCAAATTATTCGCCGTGCGTTTTACGGTTCTTTATGCAAATTTTCCGTAGCGTTTATTGCTTTGTATCCCGCAAAAATTTTGCCGTGTTTTTGCGGTTTTTTTTGCGGTTTTTATTGTTTTTCATTATAAGCGCATTTTCAAATTATTCAACTTTTTTTAAAAAAAACATTAAAATTTTATGAAATTTCCGCGCGGCGACCTTCAAAATCAACGTTTTTTTGAAAAATTTTGCAAAAATTTCCATATTTTAGCATTTTGGGTATTGAATTATTCACTTGTTCGATATATAATGTTTTTACATTAAAAAATAACCTTATAAAAAGGAGATTGTTATGAGAAAAGCATTTATTTGTCCCACAAAGTACGTTCAAGGCGAAAACGAATTGTTGAACCTTGGTTATTTTGTAAAAACCTTCGGTAAGAAAGCACTTCTTATCGCTGACCCGTTTGCTCTCAACCTCGTCAAAGAAAAACTCGAAGCGACCCAAAAGAAATACGGCGTCGAATTCGTTTCCTGCGACCTCTTTAAGGGCGAATGTTCACGCACGGTCGTGAAAGCGTTGCAAGATTTTGCAAAAGCAAACAAGTGCAACTGCACCATCGGTCTTGGCGGCGGCAAAGCAATCGACACTTCAAAGTGCGTTGCGGCAGGCAATCCTCTCATCATCTGCCCCACCATCGCGGCAACGGACGCTCCGACTTCCCACTCTGCGGTTCTTTACACCGACAATCACGAATTTGACGATTACGCATACTTCCGTCAAAGCCCGTCCGTCGTTCTTATCGACCTCAACGTCATCGCAAACGCACCGACTCGCTTCCTCGTAAGCGGTATGGGCGACGCTCTTTCCACCTACTTCGAGGCAAGAGCAAACGTCAACAGCGTATCCAACGTCAACGCGGGTCTTCCCTGCGGCGCAGACAGAAAGAAAGGCACGCTTCTCGGCTACGGCACTTACACAGCAGCGGCACTTGCCGAACTTTGCTATCGCAACCTTATCAGCGACGGCGCAAAGGCAAAAGCTGCTTGCGACTGCAACGTCGTAACCCCCGCTTTTGAAAAAATCGTCGAAACCAACATTCTTCTTTCCGGTCTCGGATTCGAATCGGGCGGTCTTGCCGCAGCACACGCAATCCACGACGGTTTGACTGCCGTTCACGACATTCACTCCTGCTGCATGCACGGCGAAGTCGTCGCATTCGGCACAATCTGCCAACTCGTGCTTGAAAACAGCCCCGAAGAAGAACTCTACGAAGTTCTCAACTTCTGCGACGAAGTAGGTCTTCCCGTCTGCTTGCACGACCTTATGACAAATCCGCGCACGGGCGAAGTCATCAGAGAAGAACTCACCGAAGAAGAATACAAGATCGTTGCTGCAAAGACTTGCATCCCCGACGAATCTATCCACAATATGCCCTTCCCCGTAACGGAAGATATGGTTATTGCGGCAATCAAAGCGGCAGACAAAATCGGTCACGATTTCAGATACGGCTGCGACTGCGAATGCTGCCACTAATTGAAAAGCGCACACCCTTGCAAACGCAAGGGTGTGTCTTATAAAAAACCGTGCTTAAAGCGCAGAATATACGGATAGAATATCGATATTTTCACATAATGCGTAATACGCCTGCGTGAATATCGTTGTTATTTATTGTATAACGCAAAACAATATATCCTTTTGAGTATTCTTCCCTATCGGCGCGGCAAATAAGGAGACTGTTATGAAGAAAATTATGAATACGGCTCAAAGTTTCGTGTACGATATGTGTCACGGACTTGCCGCAGCACATCCCGAACTCGAATTTGTCGAAAAATATAAAGTCGTCAAAAAGAAAGACATCAACGACGCAAAAGTCAGCCTCATTTCGGGCGGCGGCAGCGGTCACGAACCCGCTCACGCAGGTTTCGTAGGCAAAGGTATGCTCGACGCGGCAGTTTGCGGCGACGTCTTTGCTTCTCCCTCGCAAGTTCAGGTTTACAACGCAATCAAACAATGCGCAACGGATAAAGGCGTGCTTCTCATCGTCAAAAACTATTCGGGCGATTGTATGAACTTCAACAACGCCATGAGCGACGCTCAAGACGACGGAATCAAAGTGGACGCAGTGTACGTCAACGACGACATCGCAGTCAAAGACTCTCTCTACACCGTCGGTCGCAGAGGCGTTGCAGGCACGGTTTTGGTGCATAAATGCGCGGGCGCGGCGGCAGAACAAGGCAAGAGCCTCGAAGAAGTCAAAGCGGTTGCAAACAAAGTTATCGACAACGTTCGTTCTTTCGGCTTCGCATTCACCAGTTGCACCGTTCCGGCGGCAGGTCACCCCACGTTTGAAATCGGCGACGACGAAATGGAATTCGGCGTAGGCATTCACGGCGAACCCGGTCGTTTCCGCGAGAAAATCGACTACTCGACGGGCACGTTCTGCGACGATTTGTCAAGACGTATCCTCACCGACCTCGAAGAAGACCTCAAACTTCAAAAGGGCGAAGAAATCGTGCTTCTCATCAACGGTTTCGGCGGCACACCGCTTCAAGAACTCTATATCCTCAACAATTCCGTAACGAAAGCGTTGAACGCGGACGGAATCAAGATTCACCGCACTATCGTCGGCAACTTTATGACGTCCATCGATATGGCAGGCGCGTCTATTTCCGTGTTGAGAGTGGACAGCGAACTCAAAGCACTCGTAGACTACCCCGTTTGCACGCCCGCACTCACTTGGGGCGCGGCAATGAGCGAACAAGCGGAAGCGGCTCTCGAAGCAGTGCAAGCAATCGGCAGAGCACTCGGTTACGTTCCGCAAGAACACGTCGAAGCAAAAGCAACCAAGAAAGCCGCAAAAGCGGAAGTCGAAGAAGTTGCGGTTTACGAAGTCGAAGGCAAACCCGTCGTCGGTGAAACAATCAATACGGCGGCATTCGTTCAAATCGTAGACAAGATGGCAGATATCGTCATCGAAAACGAAGTTCCCTTCTGCGAAGCGGACAAAATGGGCGACGGCGACTTCGGTATGTCAATCGCAAAAGGTTTCAGACAACTCAAAGCGGACTGGGCAACCAGAAAGAAAGGCGACATCGGTCAGTTCCTCGTAAGCTGCAGTGAAATCATCAAAGAATACTGCGGCGGCGCGTCCGGTCCTATCTGGGGTTCTGCATTCAAATACGCAGGCAAAGCAATGCTCGGCAAGAAAGAAGTCAACCTCACAGATATTGCGCTTCTCTTCACCGAAGCAAATCGCGGCGTGTACGAAACGGGCAAAAAGTCCTTCGGCAAGGGCGCGGAAATCGGCGACAAGACGCTCGTTGACGCTCTCAAACCTTGCGCAATGGCTCTCACCAAAGCGGCAGAAGAAGGCAAGAAATTGCAAGAAGGTCTCAACCTCGGCGCAAAGGCGGCACACGACGGCGCAGAAGCAACCAAGACTCACGTTGCGACTCTCGGCAGAGCGGGCACGGTGGGCGAGCGTTCAATCGGTTATCCCGACGCAGGCGCACACGGTCTTGACGTAATCTTCAACGAACTTGCGGCATACATCGCAAAAATGTAAAATCTAAACGCATAAAGCAAAAATAAAAGCACTCGCCGAGTGCTTTTATTTTTGCTTTAATTATATCGTTTTTCGATGAATTTCGCTACGCCGGATTCCCACAGTCACTTCTCTTCCTCGCAATAACATACCGACGTATCGAGAACTTAAGCTTCACGGTGAAATTGCTTGTTCGTCCTTTTTATTCTCTCGATGAGTTCGGGACTGTCGTAGTTCTTCGGGGCGCGCCACACCCAGTTGCCTTGCGCAACGGACGGCGTGTTCATTCTTCCCTTCTCGTTGGGAAGCAACAGCCAGTCCTGCAACGGAACGATTGCGAGATTTGCGATTGAGCCGAACGCAAGATTTATCATTGCGTACGTTCTGTTCGCTCCGCCGCAAAGGCGCAGACATTCCTTTTTGAATCGGGCAAGTCGGTCGCCTTTGAGGTTTTTGCACCACGAATACGTGCAATCGGCGTCGTGCGAGCCGGTGTACACCACGCAGTTGCCGTCCTTGTACGTTCTCGGCAGATACTCGTTGTCGTCGTTAGAAAACGCAAATTGCAGAACTTTCATTCCCGGATAACCGCAATATGCAAGCAATTCGCGCACGTCGTCGGTGATGTGCCCCAAGTCTTCCGCAATGATTTTCGCCCCCGGCATACGGCGATTCACTTCGTCGAAAAGTTTTTCGCGAGGACCTATCTTCCACTTGCCGTCTTTTGCGGTTCTTTCGCCGTTTTTGATGACGAAATAGCCTGCAAAACCTCTGAAATGGTCGATACGCAAGATGTCGTACATCTTGAAACTCTGCTTTATGCGCTCAATCCACCACTCGTAGCCGTCCTCTTGCATTTTGTCGTAGTCGTAGATGGGATTGCCCCAAAGTTGACCGTCCTCGGCGTATGCGTCGGGCGGACAGCCCGCAACGACGGTTGGATTCAAATCCTCGTCCAAAAGGAACATCGACGGATTGCTCCATACGTCCGCCGAATCGTACGCAACGTAAATGGGCATATCCCCGACGATAGTTATATCTTTTGAATGGGCGTATTCGCGAACTTCGTTCCATTCCGTGAAGAACTCGAACTGCACGAACTTCCAAAAATCGATATTTCGCGCAAATTCGCTCTTGTGCTTTTGCGCGTTGTCGTAGATGCGGAACTCGTCGTTCAATTCGTTCCACGCCTTGTAGCCGAACGCTTCTTTGAGCGACATAAAATAGGCGTAATCGTCAAGCCACGTCGCGTTTTCGTCGCAAAAACGCTCGAAAATCGGAGTATGCTCGAAACGCTCGTACGCCTTTTTGAGAAGTGCCGCTTTGTTTTCGAAAAGCCAGCCGTAATCGGTTTTTTCGCAGATATGGCGAGCGGATTTCAATTCGCTCTCGTCAAGCAAGCCTTTTTCAAACAGCGTTTGAGGGTTTATATAGTAATGATTGCCCGCAAAGGACGCAGGCGATTGATAGGGACTATCGCCGTATGCGGTCGGATTGAGAGGCAAAATCTGCCAACACTTGGTTTTTGTCGCGCTCAAAAAGTCTATAAAACGCTTGCAAGGCGCACCGAAAGTGCCTATGCCCCACTCGCTCGGAAGCGAACTTACCGCCATAAGCATTCCGCTTTTACGTTTGAAACCGAAACTGTCAGTCATTGTGCAAAACATTGCGCTCGCAGTGTATTTTTTTGTGGCGCGCGCGCAATAATATAATTAATATACCACACTCGGCATTTCGATTCAATAGCAAGAGCCCTCAAATCAAATAATTTTTCATAAGGCAGGACAAAATTTGCAAAAACTGCAATACGTTTGCAATCTCTGCGCGCGATTTTCCCCTGCAAATCGAATCCGCAAGTGCGCTCGCAAGCACGTTTTGCGACAAAGGGTCGCTCGGAATACAAGAAAACGTCGCTGCAACCCCGTCCGATTGAATATTGCCGCCACTCACGCTCTCGCTCATAATGACAATATATGAGTTTGAAAAAAATGTTGTCTTTTAGCAAAATTTAGACGTAAAACTCCTTGACAACGCCCGACTTTTAATCATATAATAGGCAATGTTAAGCGGTCATGGCGGAATAGGCAGACGCGTACGTTTGAGGGGCGTATGGTTACACCGTCCGAGTTCAAGTCTCGGTGACCGCACCAAACAAGAATAAAACGAACCCGAGAGACAATCTCGAGTTCGTTTTGTTTTTTACAAGAGATTATTTCGGACTAAAAATCAAACGATAAATACATTACAACTTTTAACCGAGTGTTCTAAACGCTCGGTTTTTCTATGCCGTTTTGCCGTCCGATTTATCGCCTTTCGTTTGCGTTTGTAGCACAGTGAAAAGCGTAAGTCAACGGCAAAAATTTTTACTTAGAACGTTGAAATTACCGCCTACTACATAAAACTTTTTGCTGTTCGTTGACTTCCGAGTAGCCGATAACAAAATAGAAAGCCTCTATCTTTTCCCGGTGCTACTTCCGTTTTTGCCGAAAGGCGAAGTAAATCGGAGGTAAAAATACAATGAAAGAAGTCAACAAAGGCATTTTGGATAACGATATGGTTATCTCGGCAGAAAACGTACAGAAAATGGGCGAAGTTATCGCCTTGACCTGTATTAAAACGGTAATTATCCGTTCGGGCAAGGATTTGCATTATCTATACAAAGGGCTATTGCGAGATATGAACCGCTCAAAAGGAGATTGTTCACCGTTTTCAAACGCATACGACATTGCGCAAGAAGCAATGCTATTTCTTTGCCAACATATAGGCGAGAAACTCGGCGACGACTATATTACGAAATACGGAAAGGATATTACAATTAAAAGTGCTTGTTATCGTTGCGCCGACAGTTATTTACAAAAGCAATATACACGCTATATGGCAAACACAATAAGCCTTGACGAGCGAATTACGAGTGAGTCTGAAACAATACTCGATGACGAGCAGAAAAACGATTATACAGCCGTTGACGGGCTTATATCAAAGATGAAACTCACCGCCGCTGAATACGAAACGTTATGTGCCTATATGGCAGGACTTACTTATCTTGAAGTAACACGTCATTTGAATGTAAACCGCACGACGATTTGGCGCAGAAGAATGAGCCTGCAACGAAAATATGCGCTTGCAACAAATAGCCTTTAATATAAAATTTCAGACGGATAAATCACTAAAATTTATCCGTCTGTTTTTATGCTGTATTAACGCTTTAATTTTATCTCTAAACTCGCAAGGTTTTTGCGACAATGGCGATTAGGCGTGTCTTGTCTTGATACAAGTGTAAAAAATAGCCCGACTTGTTCGGTCGGGCTACAAAAACGCTTAACTTTATATTATTTTACACTATAATAGACATCATCGTTAGGTAATTTGATGTTTGGAATCCAAATTTGTTCACCATTCCAACCCTTTGTTCCGGTCACCTTATACAGTGTCAAAACCGTGATGTCAGAAAACGTGTCGCCAAGTTTTCTATCATTTTCAGACAATAATGTTCCCGTTCCTTTTGCTATGTCACGGTTTCTGCGAACAATAAGCCTTGCTTGCGCCAATGGATTCTCAGCCAAGATCGAATTTATAAAGCCCTCAAAGGATTTTGAATCCCAATCATCGCCGTCATTTACTATTTCGTTCAATAACGAATTGACAAATTTAAGGCTTACAACATAACTGTCCGTATCTTCAAACTTTTCAAGCATTCCGTCTAAAACAGAAATACTTTTATTTGTAGGCGAAAAAGGGAAATAGTTTACGCCACCGCAATATGTACATAGAGCAGTATTGTCCAATACGTTTTTTCGTGTCGGTCGTAAAGATTTAGGATATGATATTTTAATATCATTAAAATCTTTGCGTTTTTGAATTTGAGCGATAATGCTGTTATTAGTCGCGTTGATATCAGAAAACAACTTAAATAATATGGGCGGCATAAAAATGCGCATCATATTTTTATCTCTATCATAGCCAAACATTCTCGCGTGTTGCCACATAGTATCCGCCTGCGGATTTTTCGATACTCTGCAATAATAAATTGTTTGGAGCATAGGAAAAGTAACGCCACGACCTAAACTATTACCTCCGACGATTATATTGATTCCTTCTTCGTATTGCGTATTTTCTTCAAATGAAACTTGCGAATTTATCGTTAATACTTTAATTCCGTCATCATCGTTTACTCTTGCTTTTATGAAACTATATATGTCATCGAACGAAGAAATATCGGCTTTTGTCGTGGATATATCGTCATACGCCTGTTTTAATGATTCAACAGTAACATCTTCGTCTATTGATTGAGATAACTCATTCAAATAATTTCCTATTTTTTCAGCAAAAGCCTTATGGTCTGCTACACGCATACTCGGATGTATTAAGAAATTACATACTGTTCCGCCTTTTATAAAAACTTCAGCAGAACTAACAAGATGTATAAGTAATGCTTTCAATAATCCGTTTTCGGGAAATTCATCGTCAACAAGAATATCTTTCCCTTCGTCATTATCCGTAAGGTGTACTATTTTGTTGTCGGGCGCAAAAATCGTATTACCGCCGATATAGCCGTTGCCCGGCTTGAAGTAATATATAAAATACGGTTTCCAACCGCTTTGCCACGTTTGCAATAAATTTGCCTGTGGCGTTCCCGTCACTTCAAGATAAATACTGCTTGCGGATGTATGTTTGATATCATTGAGATTTTTATTGATTGTACTTTGTTTTTTCTTGTTTACAAGCGTATTCAGACTTGCCGCGTCCGCCTCGTCGTCAACAATAAAAAGGGCGTTTCCTGCGCAAAAATGAGTAGAGGCAAGATTGTTCTTCCATTGTTTCAATATGTTGGTATTTTTCTTTAATACGATGACAGACGGCTTTTTCAAATTGTTTTGGCAAAATTTTATGTATTCTGTTTCGTCACACACGCAAAAATCAGTCAAATCTCTTTGAGCGCGTTTGTATGTTTGCTGTTGCAATAAAACGTTATCTGTCGTTAGTAATAGAAATATCGGAAATCCTTCATCGGCTGCAGCGCACATAAGTCCGAACATATGGCTTGTTTTGCCACTTTGAACGTCGCCGACGAGTAAACTGACAACGTGTTCTTTGAATGAAAAATTTGCTATATATTCGGGAACTATATCGTCTGTCGTTTGTTTTATTGCAGTAGCAAGCGAAGGATTTTTTACCGCCATGTTGTTTAGATAGTTTTGAAGGCAATTTTTCATCATCTTACACCTTAAAATCAAGATACCATAAGTTTGGTATCGTCGTTTTTGTCATTGAAAAGTTACAACGCCCATATTCCTGTAATTCTTGTGCGGTAACAGGTGTTATACCAGAAAGAACGCCCGCATTTTCCAATCTACCTTTCAGCCATTTGCCTAAAATACGCAAATCTCCTTCGGAACGAAAATTTTTACTATAATCTCCGCTAACCTTACATCTAAATTTCCACCCATCATCAGTAATAACGTCAAACGAGGCGGAATCGGTTTGCGCTTTTGGGTATCCATTTAATGAAGTAATCGCTTTTGAAACAATTATTTCCGCTTCATACCAATGACGAGGTTTTATAACGCCCGTAGATTTTGTTTCACGACCTTTGCCGAAAAATACATTCAAATTGCTTTGCGGTGTATCTTTTATGGGAATATCGAATTTAACATCTGTTAGAGAGGCAAGACATTGCGCCAATTCTTGCGGGGAAACTTTTGATACAAAGTCTTGTCCTTCCAATATCGGATTTCCGGTCTTAAAAGTATTTATATCCAAATTCGCAATATTTTCGGTTGCTTTATCTCTTAAATCGGAAATAAACCCTTGCATTTTTGCAAGCGACGGTTCATCATTGATAAGTATGGAAGATTCATATATTCGGTTTTGACAATCTACAATACTACTTAAATTGTTTGAACCGATAATGCCGGCGAATGTTTTTTCTCCCTTTTGGAATGAATATAATTTTCCGTGATAACGGAATGGTGTTACCAACCGAACTTCGCCAGCCCCATTGTCGCGTAAAAATTCATTCAGTTTAACGGCGGACTTGTACTCAACTTGAGTAAATTGTTCGATATAGTGCATTCCGATGATTAGATTCAACTTTTGTACGTGATTTAACTCTACGGCTTTTTGCAGTTCTATCAATGAATCCGATGTGATATATCCGACAGCGATATCAAGTTTGTCCGTTTGAGGTAGTAGACTATAAAAAGAATCTGCGAACGTTTGGAATGAAGTTTTCAACGGATTATAATTTGAAAATAGAAAATCCATAATATTACTCCATTTCTTGTGTAACAAGATCCAAACGTTCTTTTACTGTAAGACTTCTCAAATGCTCGTATTCTTCTTGCAAATTCACAGGGGTATAATCGCCCGTAAAGAGTGGCATCAATCTTTTTGCAACAGCACGCACGCCAACAGGCGGAACAGCATTTCCGATTTGGCGACGAACTTCCGTGATATTTCCCATAAATTTGAAATCGTCAGGGAACGATTGTAATCTTGCACGTTCTCTATTTGTAAGTGGGCGCGGTTCAGGATAGTGATATCCCCACGTTCCGCCACCGCCTGCGGCGATAATTGTCTTTGACGGCTCATTTCTGTCTATACGGCGATAAACGTGAGAAATCATTCCCTTCACATAAAGGGGGTTATCTCTTGGAATGTCGGTAAAATTACCGCCTTCGGGTATCAATTCCAACATTTGACGAGTTTTTTCTTTACAGTTGATACGCTCGTTATTATACGGAACATCTAATGCTCCTTGAAGGGCTTGTCCTGCCGTAACGTATGGCAAAGTTCCGTTTGGTCCGTGTGTGGGCTTTGGGTGCTTGAAATCAAACCCTGTATCAACTCTGATTCCAACAATAAGTAATCTTTCGCGAAATTGCGGAACACCATATTCCGCAAAATTATACAAATGCGGTTTTACTATGTAGCCGGGGGCAATGCTTTCAAAATCGTGAATAATTGTCTCGATTGCTTTATGTTTATTTGCGGTAAGTAGCCCTTTTACATTTTCAGCGACAAACGCCTTTGGTTTTTTAGCATCCACAAATTCAAGAAAATGTCTATATAATCCGCCACGCTTTCCATTCAAGCCCGGTTGTTTCCATATAACGGAAAAATCTTGGCAAGGAAAACCACCTAAAACCAAATCGCAATCAGGTATAGTTTTATCTGTATAAGGATCTATTTTTGTAATGTCTCCATAATGAATGACATCGCCTAAATTTTCGCGAAATGAGGCAACAGCCCACTCTGCAAAATCGTTTGCCCAAATTGTTCGATATCCTTCCATATGAAAGCCCAAATCTAACCCGCCACATCCTGAAAAAATTGAAACTATTGTAGGCACAACCTTTTTTTCATTTTGCATAAACGTAACCTCTGTTCTAATGAATTTTTTTCGTTGATTTTGTTCAGCGAATAATCTATTCGGCGAACAAGCAGACAGCGAAAATACATCAATTAGTGTCACGAATGAACAAAACTTTTCTTTTTATTTCAGCAGACCGCGCAAATATTGACTTTGGCAACTTTTTGTAGTATAATAAAATACATCAATTAGATTATTTTATGTACATTTCACAGCAGTTTTCCAAGGCGGTTCATCATAGCGGCTTTATGCTCTAATAGCGAATGGGCATAGCGATTCAAAGTAACTGTCGGGTTCTTGTGACCGAGTATTTCGGACAGCGTTTTTACGTCCATTCCGCACTCTAAGGCGCGAGTTGCAAACGTATGACGTAGCGAATGAAAACCGCGGTGAATTATATTCTGCCTTTTAAGCAGCAATTCAAAACTTCGTTGGTAGGAACGCACCGAAACGGTGTTGCCGTCAACCGATACCACGAAGTCCGAATTACTGCTTTTCTTTATGCTTTTTAGTTTCTGCAAGAGTTGTTTCGGAAGTGGTATCACTCGGCGTGAAGTAGCGGTTTTCGGCTCGTCAAACACAATTCCGCCGGTTGTATCGTGACAGGAGCGAGAAACGGTCAGCAAGCCTTTTTGCAGGTCTATATCTTTCCATTGCAGAGCAATCAATTCGCCTACACGCAAGCCCGTATAAAGGCATAAAACGATACCGAACATTTTTGCCTTTTTGTTATTAAGTGCAGCCGATTCTATTTTCTTTTGTTCGGCAAGCGTAAAACATTCGATTTTTCGTTCTTTTAGTTTCGGACGTTTAATCATATTTGCCATATAGTCCTTGGCATATCCGAGCAAATGCGCCGTGCGTAAAGAATTTTGCAAAACCGATATAATTGCATTTACCGTATTTGCGGATAACCCCTTGCCGGTTTTATCGTTTCCGCTTGACAAAAGGTCTGTTACAAACGACTGCAAAACGATAGGCGTAAGGTCGTTTATGTCTTTTTTGCCGATTTTCGGGACAATATGTGTGCGTATAAGTTGTTCGTAACGGAGGTAAGTACGTTCTTTCGTGCTCGGTTTAATGTAATTGTTGAGCCATATATTCAGCCAATCTATATAATTCATTTTTATTGATTCTCCTGTAATTTTTAATTGATTTTCTAAAACTTCAAACTCGCAAGGTTTTTGCGACGTTGGCAATTAGGCGTGGCTTGTCTTGATACAAGTCGGCTCGGCTGCGCCTCGCCGAAGACAAGCCACGCCTCTGCCCGAACAAACAAACCTAAATCGGACAATGAAAGCACGGGCGGAAGGCGAAGTCGCCGCTAACCCGCTTGGCGATCTTTCGCCTTTTTCTCCGCCGTGCGTGGACTTTCATTTTACCCCGAGTTTATGCCGTTTGCATTTTCGGAGCAGTCGGGAGCGTTTGCGTTGTCGTTCGGGTGTTCGCTACGGAAGTATTCCGTCATCAAAGACAGTAGAGTGCTGTAAAACGATTTTTGCTCTGATGCTGACATCTTTTCAATGTTCGGCGTACCGATTGTTGTTATCTTGTATTGTTTTTTCATAGCCGTTTCTCCTTTTTGTCCAAAGGATAGCGGTCAAACTCGCAACTTCTTTGCGACTTTGAATAAATTTTTTCATTTTTTTGGAAAATTTCAGTCGAACTCGCAAAAAACTTGCGACTTTGGCTTGTAGTCTTGTGGACAAGGAAGAAACAAGACGTTTTTTCTTTCTCGCGGAAAGCCTATCCGATTTCGGTCTGACGACTTTTATGTGCACAAACACAAATCGAGCCACCGCAAGGGTAAAAAATATAGTGAGAACTATAAAGACACAAAAAATTTCCCTATATTTTTTACTGTTTCCTTGCCGTGTTCGCCAAAATCGGATTGTTCGGTTTCCGTCGAAAGACAAAAAAATAAAAGGAGTTAATAACCAAAATGAAAAAAGCAATTATTTATGCCCGTTATTCCAGCGATAGCCAAACCGAACAATCTATTGAAGGACAACTTCGTGTGTGTCGAGAGTATGCTCAAAACAACGATATACTCATAGTCGATACCTATATCGACCGTGCTATGACGGGAACGAACGACAACCGTGTCGCATTTCAAAAAATGTTGAAAGACAGCAGCCGCAAAGAGTGGCAGTACCTTATCGTTTACAAACTTGATCGATTTTCTCGTAACAAGTTTGAATCGGTAATACACAAAAAGACGCTCCGAGATAACGGCGTAACAATTCTTTCTGCAATGGAAAACCTGACGGACAGCCCCGAAGGTCGTATGATGGAAACCGTCTTGGAAGGCTTTAATCAATACTTTTCGGAAGAACTTACGCAAAAAGTCAATCGCGGACTAAAAGAGAGTTGGCGCAAAGGCAAAGCCACGGGCGGACAAGATATTTTCGGCTATGACGTCGTTGACAAAAAATACGTTGTGAACGAATACGAAAGCAAAATCGTCGAAGACGCGTTTTTGATGTATTCGCAGGGCTACAAGGCAGTTGCCATAGCGGATAAATTCAAGGAATGCGGTTGTCGCAGAAAAAACGGAAAACTCATAGACCACAAATATTTGTATTTCATTCTGCACAACAAAAGATATACAGGCGTTGTCGAGCACCAAGGGGAATTATACGATAATATCTTTCCGAGAATTATATCGGACGAACTTTGGAACAAGGTAAACGCAATAAACGAAGAAAACAAACTTGCGCCGAGCCGTAAAAAAGAGATTTTCGACTATATCCTTTCGGGCAAACTTATATGCGGGGATTGTAAGCATAGAATGGGCGGTGAAAGCGGAACTTCTCATACGGGTGCAATTCATTACTACTATATTTGCCTTTCCAAACGTCGCAAGCGAGCAAAGTGCAATATGGGTAGAGTGCAAAAACAGTTTATCGAAGATACGGTGATAAACGCAACGACTCAAATGTTATCGAGCGTGAACAATATCAAGAAGATTGCGCAAAGCATATACAACGTACACAAAAAAGAAACCGCAGACAACACGGCATTGAAACTTATTGAAAAGAAGCGCGCTGAGGCGGTAAAAGCGCAGAATAATATCGTAAAGGCAATCGAGCAAGGCATAATCACCGAAACGACGAAAAGCCGTCTGACCGAACTTGAAAATCTTATATCTCAATACGACATAGAAATCTGCAAAGAAAAAGCCCGCAGTTATACGTTTTTAACTGCGGACGACATAGAGATGTATTTGAGCAAATTCGTATTCGAGAACACGGATGATATAAAAGTGCGAAAACTACTTGTAAATGCGTTTATACGGGAAGTGATACTTTATGATGACGAGATTGTAATTACCTACAACTTTACGGATAGCCCCGAACACCTAAAACTGACGAAAGAACACGTCACAAAAACAGAAAAAGAGATAGAAACGGCGGATAAAACCGCTGTTTCTTCTAACACAGGTTCGTACAAATTATGCCACACGGCACCAAACGAGACCCAGTTGAACCCGTAATGGTTTGACTGGGTTATTTTTTTACATTTTTTTCGGGTTCAAGTCTTGCAAACAAACCAAAATGGACTTGAACCCGACACTTTGTAATAATGTTATTATATAAAATGTCAAGAGTAAATTTCTCTCAACACTTAATTAAATAGAACTTTTTCTTTAATTCTATTCATCTATTTCAAATAGCGTTATTTGAAAAGAACTATCTATATCTATTAGAACCATTTTCCCCAAATTAATTAATCTTTCGAAAAAGTCTCTCTTATAATCTAACACATATTCTATCTCCTTATACAAGCAGTAAGTAATCATTTCATCAATTAAATAAAGAAAGCCTTGTAAACTATCAAAATCATCTTGGGTTAAAAACTCATTCGTTAAATATAATTCTTTTCTCTCGATAATTGTCATTATATATGTTTTTAGTCTTTCATAATAAGGACAAGTATCTTCAAAGAACACCTTTTCTTTCTTTTCTAATTTTTTTCCGTCTTCAATAGTATAAATATTATTGCCATAAGTCATTAGCTCATTTGCACGCAAATCATTAATAGTTTGCAATAGGCTTTGCGCAGAGTATAGCATTGATGAAAAGTTTGCATTACTTGTTTTCATTTTTGTTTTTTTATTCTTAGATATTGCTATATACTCAGACATTGTCCGAATTTCATTGCGAAGTATTGTAGGCAGCATAAAACGGATATCCGATAACAAGTATTCCTTTTGCTCGGATATTTTTGATTTCATTCTCTTATCAATACCCTTTTCAATCAATAAAGTAATTATCGCCGAGGCAAAAATTCCATTGCCCAAGGACGATACTATTTGAAAAAACAACCTCCATGGTTCACATACATTAAGCAATGTTAAAAACGCGGCAAATGATAGTACGCCACCAATAACCATTAGCAATGCTAATAAAACATATTTTTTCATATTTCACCTTATCCCTTTTTATCAAGTATTTTGCTTTATGGATTATGTCGCTCAATTTCCATATAATCATACAAATTTGAAAAAAACAATGAAACAGTCTTTTCAAATTCATGAGTAAGTTCATAACCGCCAAGTCTAAAAACATCATATCCTTGGAACTTCATACTTCTGTCATATTCACACTGTTTTGAATAGTTTTTTAAACTATATTCAGGGGTATGACTTTGTCCATCTATTTCAATAATAATTCTTTTCCCCCCATATAAAACTAGAAAATCCATTCGTTGGAATGTCAACACTTTACCTGATGCCATAGCTTCTCTTTGCTTTTGATTCTTTGGGTCATAATGAATATAAACCTGTGGAATTAAAACGGGGTTTTGATCTTCTCTATATTTGTCCTCGTAAAAATTGAGCACCTTTTCTTCCAAATACTCTAAAGAAAAATCAAAATGTCCAAATTGTTTAAGACGCTCCTCCCACCATATATCAAAATCTCTATACAAAAAACTATCTTCTATTACTTTGGAGTACACCAAAAACTCTGAATCATTAACAATTTCAATCTTTCTTTCCAAAACATCTTTAATGACTAAATCTGGCTTTGTTTTTTCTGCTCCAAATACCAGCAACTCTATGTTATCAAATGAATTACTTTCAGAGATATCAAATATTGGTTTGTATTGTTGAATGGCTATTTCACTGTAATTCGCTGGAATTTTACTTCCTCCGCTAGACTTAAGAAATGATTTACAGAATGCAATATGCTCATCATATGAATCTAAAGCTTTAATATGTATCCCTTCATCATTAAGGCCATTTTCTAGTTGCTCCAACATTGAAATAATAAACAACAATTCCCGACTTGGTTCTGCCTTATATGTTGGAACCAAATATTCATTACGCTGAAACTTCGATCTATTGTTCATCTCTTTAAAATGACTATTAAGCAAACAATTGAATTTAGCCAGTAGTTCATTAAACAAAGGGCTTGTGGTGTTGTATTTCATTGAAACAGATGCTATATCAATATGGCTCCACATATCAGGATAACTTTTTAAAAAATGATTATTTATATCCTCAACAATTTCATTCGCTTGCCGTGTAAACATATTTTCCTCCTCTAAAAAAATCAATTCTAGGTTATTAATAATTATACAACATTTTGTTATTATTGTAAATATATATGATGTTTCTATTTGCCCTTCTTGGTGGTTATCGTCGCATAAGTCAGCGAATATATCAACGGCACGGAAAAATAGCGGTAGATTTTGTGAGAGCCATTTTATAGAGTCAGACTCATAGCAGTTTGGCTCTTTTTATTTTTACACTATTTTTCGCTCAAAAGGCTTTGGCCGTTGACATATTCCATTGCAACAGTATTCGCATTTGAAACGTTTCGACTTATGCTCCTTGCCCACTGCCGAACGGCAATCTCAAATAAAAAGGAGTTAGAAAAATGATTGAACTCAACAAAATTGCATTCTTCGATGAAGATGGTTTCGATTTCAATGACGGTGAAAGCCTTATCAGATTTGATACTGTTGCTTATTTCCCTGACAGAAACGAAATCATCTATGCAATTACCAACAACGGAAAGATTTCCGTTATCACTTACGAAGTGTTTGAAGATGACAAAGGTCATTATATCGAATACGGAAACACGCTTATCAAGATTTACATATCGGAGGACTGATAATGGGCAACATAAGTATTGTTATCGGATCGTGGGGTTCGTACAACGAATGCAACGAAAGAGCGTTAGGCTCTAATTGGCTTGATTTATCCAACTACAATGATTGGGAAGAAATCGTTGAAGAACTCAAACGAGAAGGCTTTGAACTGGACGGTATAGACGAAGAATTATTTATACAAGACATCGAAGGTATATCGGACCGTTCTGTCAATTGGGATTATATGAATCCCGAAAACCTATTCAACACGCTTTACGAATCGGGAGTGCTTTCCAACGATTATAAATACAAAGAACTTTGCGCTTTCCTTGAAGTTAAGAACTATGACGATTTTGAAGAACTTGTTAAAAACCGCGGTGAGAATTGGGACGATAACGTCAACTCTTGGAGTGGCTTTTCTTGGGAAGATTACGGAAAAGAAATGCTGGACTGTTGCGGATATAACATCCCCGAACATTTATTGGACTTTTTTGACCTTGAACGCTACGGCAGATACTGTGGTGATTACAACGTTTACGAATGCGAAAACGGCTTAATTGAAATATATTAAAAGGAGAATACCTATGAACATACGAATTGACGAATACCACACGATGCTTGCACGAGACGATGAACAGAAGCGCAAAGACTTCTGTGAGAAGTTTGCAGCGGTTGCCAAGAAGTATTTGGGATTGCAATATGACAGAAAGATTGCACACCCTATCGTTAGTTCTTTGAAATCATATCAATGTATGCTTGAACAAGGTATTCCGCAAACTGAATAAACAAAGCCGTATTCGGAAAATCAAAAACAATCAATACTATTGCAACCGCTTTTGATACAGCTCCCGTGATATTAGCAATAGCTTGAAATTTATTCTCACAAAGATTTATTTTGTTCTTGAAATCCACACGAGTTATCTGCTGATTCTTATCGACACTTGATTTAGATTGCCCCGGCTTTTTGTTTGCATTTTTCGAAATCTTCCTACAACATACCGGTAACCTTTCTATTGTTGGATGCTTATATACATTAGCGCCTTTGCATGTCAAAGCATTATTTAGCTTATCTGCATATTCAACTATCTTTTCCCTATCATTAGTTATTAAATAATTATAAAGCTCCATATTTTCCTTTGTTTTCTTTATGTGGCATTGATTAAAGTCAATGCCACATAAATTTTCTATTCACTCAGCATCATCAAATTGATACTGTGCCATCTGTACAAACAACTTTGCAAGTGCTTGGAACATAATCCTTACATCCATAACCCTTCTTAATTGATGACCACTCTGCTTTTGTTCCTTTGAAATTGATTGAAGTAAGTCCTGTGCAACCACGGAATGCAAAATCCCCTATACTTTTCACGCTGTTGCCTATGGTGGCAGAAGTAAGTCCTGTGCAACCACTGAATGCCTCCTTTCTTATACTTGTCACGCTGTCTGGTATGGTGACAGAAGTAAGTCCTTCGCACTTATAGAATGCACATTCTCCTATACTTGTCACGCTGTTACCTAAGGTGACAGAAGTAAGTCTTGTACATTCCATAAATGCATATGCCGGAATCATTGTTACATTATTTCCAATGTTTACAGTGGCAAGCTTAGAACAGCCCTTGAATATTGGATAATTATATCGTCCGGCGCTTGTACAGCTTGTTGCATTCCAATTGACTGTTTCAAGATTGTTGCAACCTACGAATGCACTATTTCCTATACTTGCCACGCTGTTGCCTATGGTGACAGATGTAAGTCTTGTGCAACTTTGGAATGCACTATTTGGAATGCTTTCACCGCCATTGATAACTACCGACACAAGTTTTCCTTTCTTAATTGCATCAATTGCACTTGTAGGAATTGTTGCTTTCTCGATTGGACAATCTTCGAATGCACTTCCTCCTATACTTGTCACACTGTTTGGTATGGTGATAGAAGTAAGTCCTGTGCAACCTTTGAATGCATACCCTCCTATACTTGTCACGCTGTTGCCTATGGTGACAGAAGTAAGTCCTTTGCAATATGCGAATGCATACCTTCCTATACTTGCCACGCTGTTGCCTATGGTGACAGATGTAAGTCCTGTGCAATCAGAGAATGCACTATCTCCTATACTTGCCACGCTGTTGCCTATGGTGACAGATGTAAGTCCTGTGCAACCAGAGAATGCACTATCTCCTATACTTGCCACGCTGTTGCCTATGGTGACAGATGTAAGTCCTGTGCAACCATTGAATGCCCTCTTTCCTATACTTTTCACGCTGTTGCCTATGGTGACAGAAGTAAGTCCTGTGCAACCACTGAATGCCCACTCTCCTATACTTGTCACGCTGTTGCCTATAGTGATAGAAGTGAGTCCTGTGCAATTATAGAATGCTCTATCTCCTATACTTGTCACACTGTCTGGTATGGTGATTGAAGTAAGTCCTTTGCAACCCTCGAATGCATAACTTCCTATACTTGTCACGCTGTTGCCTATTGTGACAGAAGTAAGTCCTTTGCAACCCTCGAATGCATAACTTCCTATACTTGTCACGCTGTTGCCTATTGTGACAGAAGTAAGTCCTTCACAATCTTCGAATGCACTACTACCTATACTTTCACCGCCATTGATTACCACTTTAGCTAGTTTTTCTTTTGGTATATATAATATGGCATTTGTTGGCATATTTGCATTCTCTATTAGACAACCCAAAAATACACTATATCCTATACTTGTCACGCTGTCTGGTATGGTGACAGAAGTAAGTCCTTCGCACTTATAGAATGCACATTCTCCTATACTTGTCACGCTGTTACCTAAGGTGACAGAAGTAAGTCTTGTACATTCCATAAATGCATATGCCGGAATCATTTTTACATTATTTCCAATGTTTACAGTAGAAAGCTTAGAACAGCCCTTGAATATTGGATAATTAGATTGTCCGGCGCTTGTACAACTTGTTGCATTCCAATTGACTGTTTCAAGATTGTTGCAACCTTCGAATGCACCCGCACCTATACTTGTCACACTGTTACCTATGGTGACAGAAGTAAGTCCTGTGCAACCTTCGAATGCACTACTACCTATACTTGTCACGCTGTTACCTATGGTGACAGAAGTAAGTCCTGTGCAACCTTCGAATGCTCTATTTGGAATACTTTCGCCGCCATTGATAACTACCGACACAAGATTTCCTTTCTCAATTGCAACAATTGTACTTGTAGGAATTGTTGCTTTCTCGATTGGACAACCACTGAATGCATTACTTCCTATACTTGTCACGCTGTCTGGTATGATGACAGAAGTAAGTCCTGTGCAACCAGCGAATGCATAACTTCCTATACTTGTCACTCCAGCTGGTATAACAAGCTCGCCTGCGATTTCTTGTCCTGCTATTGTTAGTTTGAAACCTGTATTCCTTGGGATATTATCTAATCCACTTATTGCGCACCAACTTGCTATATCACCTGTATAATTTACATTGACAAGCGATTTGCAACCATCGAATACCCAACTATCTATACTTGTCACGCTGTTTCCTATGGTGACAGAAGAAAGTCCTGTGCAACCATTGAATGCACTACTTCCTATACTTGTCACTCCAGCTGGTATAACAAGCTCGCCTGCGATTTCTTGTCCTGCTATTGTTAGTTTGAAACCTGTATTCCTTGGGATACTACCTAAGCCACTTATTGCGCACCAACCTGCTATGTCGCCTGTATAATTTACATAAGTGAGCGAGCTACAACCATAGAATGCACTACCTCCTATACTTGTCACGCTGTTTGGTATGGTGATTGTTGTAAGTCCTGTGCAATCTTCGAATGCATAACGTCCTATACTTATCACGCTGTCTGGTATGGTAAGATCTGTATCTTTGCCTATATATTTTACCAATATCTTTTCGTTTTTAGTTTCATCTGTATAGATGATATAACCATTTTCATCGGTGCTTAGCTTACTACCTCCTTCTTGGGTATATACATTCTTTGCATAATGAGCTACATAGCCATAACCACTGCTTCCTGCAACAATTTTTAGAGTAGACTTGTTGTATACTTCTATCAAGCTGTAACAACCTTCGAATGCACTATTTCCTATACTTTTCACATTTTTGTCTATTGTTATACTACTTAGTTTTGTACAATCTTTGAATGCTTCGTCGCCAATACCCGTTACATAGTCAGGCACAACAAATTCTGTTATCGTTTTGTCTGTGATGCCGGTAATAACGCAAGTATCAGCAGTAGATGTAAACGCACAATTCTTCAATTCTTCATTAATTGCCCATTTTACAGTATATGAGCTGCTTGACAGCGACAATTTTGTATTATAATCAGCTTGACTACTAAGCTGTTTATCGTTGTTATCATACCACCCAAGACAATTGTATCCAAGATTTGGCTTGGCTGTAAATGACAATTCGGAATCAACTGGAGTTATTATTTTGTTGTCTTTTTTTACGACTGCAAAATTGTCGGGATTGACATCCGGCAATGCATCTCCTTCCATTTTGAATGTAAAGTAACCGCTATAGTTATCGCTTGTTGACGTAATTGATATAGTTACCATATCATATGCATTGAGTTGAAATGTCTTCAACACCCACGATGTTGATGTTTGATACCCGGGAGCATACACCGTGCTTATTCCTTGATAGACATTGATATTGGTTCTTTGTCCTGAGCCATTATTATAGTAACCAAGTGTAAACGAACCTGCTTTCATTGGTACAAACGTAAACTTTTGCGATGTCTTGCTGGTATATACCTTCTTTTCTTTATTCAATTCTAAAATAGTAGTTTTTTCATCAATATCTTGCCAAAGCGCAAACAAAGTAATATCTGATTTTACAGTAG
Organism: uncultured Eubacteriales bacterium; assembly: GCA_900547975.1. GTDB lineage: Bacteria > Bacillota > Clostridia > Christensenellales > CAG-917 > CAG-475. The sequence continues at coordinate 27,664 of URIX01000013.1, forward strand.
ATGAAAAATCAAATCTTTTTGTGCATTGTTTATCTTTGTACCAGCCCAAAAATACATAACCATCTCTAACCGGTGTAAAGTATTCGATAGCAGGATTGTCTTTGTTTAAGACTTGTATTTTGTTGTCCGGGCTATCTTTATAGTTATAATCAAAAGTAACTTTTATGTCCGATGCATTTATAGCTATATCGTAAGTACCGACTTCCTCTAGATTAGATTTTACTTCAAAAGCAACCATTTTCTTGATTTCGAGCTTATCTGTAGGAATCGACTGTATAGTTTCTGCATTTTTATCAAATGCAACTACAGATATATTCTTCGATTTTTCGTATGAAGCCCAATCAGACTTTGGAATTTTGTAAAAATTGTTCTCTACCTGCTTTATTAAGTAAGTTCCGTTATATACTTTGTAAACGATTTCACTGTTTGCAATACCTCTTACACTATCCCATTCCAACACATATTCCATAGTATCATAATCGAAATATGATCTAAAATCGCCAGGCGTTTTCAACATATCCTTATAGATGCTATAACTATTGTATGAGGTTTGCCAGTTTTCCTTTTTACCTTTTACAACAACGGTATGATTACCCGCGTCCACATTAGTCAAAACAAATGATTTTTCGTTGGTGTCCTCAAGAATGCACAACCCATCTACATAGATGTCATAGCTAGTTGCTCCTTCAACCACTCCCCATGTTAGTGTAGAGGTGCTTTTATCAAAATTACAAAATGACAATTCCCCCAAAATTCTATGAGAAATATGCTTTGTTGTGTAAGATGAATTTATAGACTTGATACCATCGCCGTTCGCTCTAACGGACAATGTATAAGTACCGCTTTCATAGAATTGTGAAAAATTCCAATATGTATCATACGTTTTCTGCTCTTCGATTACATCGTAACCTTTCTTCAATATTACGTTGTAACTTTCAGCGTTGTTGATTCTTTCCCAAGAATATCTATACCCGTCAACGCTAACCGAAGGTGCCGGCAATTGTGCATCTTGCGTCGGAGCTAGTACCCATTCTGCATAAAGAATCAACTCATTATCTTCAACCTTTTGTGACATATCCCATCTCTTTGTCAAGATAGGTTCATCAGTTTCGGTCTTCCCTGAGGAAATCCACCATCCATTAAAAATATATCCTATCCTTTCTGGTGTATAGGTTATCAATTCGTTTTCGGTTTGTTTTGTTTTACTGTTTTTTGTTCCGTCATTTAGATAAAACGTAACGGTGAATTCATTGCTCGGATGCGGTGTGGGCGTCGGATCAACTTTTGAACTCGGCGTCCCCTTTTTATATACGGTTTCCATTCCCATAAAATTTAACGTCAAAACGCCGTCGGAAACCGTGCCGCTCATCAATTCGTCATCGCCGTCGTACAACGTTATTTTTCCGTCTTTTATGGTAAATTTGCCTTCAAATTCGCCATCGTACCACTTGTTTCCCGATTTTAATTCAATGAAAGAATCGGGATCTAAATCCGTCCCGTCAACCTTGTAATACGTGCCCAAATCTTTCGTGGAAACCGTTTGACCGTTTTTGTTGCACGCAACGAGCGATATAATACAAGTGACACTCAAAATAATTGCAAAAATAATCGAAAAACATTTTTTCATTAAAAACCTCTCCTATGCCGACAATTACCGTTATATGCAAAGATGGTGGAAAATGGTAAAATCCCTTAAAATAGTCTATCTCCGCATCGGTCAAGGATAGATTAACAAACAAAGCGTGAAAAAAGCGTGAACGCCACGCTTTTTAATTGCAAATTTATTGCAAAATCGGATATTATTTTCGTTTTGCGATTCGATTGTCGATGATGAAGTCAAGGCGGTTTTGCATATCTATCGACCATTCATAACTTATCAAAAATTCGTAATTGTAACTCAAATCGTTTTCGTCTTCGAGGAAATGCCAAAAATCGCAAGAACAAACCTCGGTATTTATTGCCGCTTTACCTCTCGAAAACTTGACTATATGCCCTATGCCGTTTTGGCGAAGCAACAAATCCAAACGGCTTTTTGCGTTTCGGTACAGCAGTTTGGATTTTTCGACGTCGTGGTCGGGCCAAAGCGCGGACATCATCTCCGACATCGACACGGACTTCCCTTGACGATAAAACAAATATGCGAGCATTTCTTTCGATTTCGACAGCGAAAACTCGACGATCTTGCCGTCTATTTTCAAATCGAACACGCCGAAAGTCTGAGCGAATATTTCGCGTTCGGAATCCAAACTTTCCTTTATGCGACCTATAATATCGTGCAGTTTTTCTTTGGTATAAGGTTTATAACAGAATCCGACAACGCTGTGACCGAGTTCTTCCCTAATAGTCTTTTCGTCCTGAACATAACCGGTTACAAACACGATTTTAGTTTTTGAATTTATTTGCAATAGCCGTTTTGCCAAATCTACGCCGTTTACGTTCGGCATCATAACGTCCAAAAAAGCGGCGTCTATTTGGTGTTTTTGCGCATAATCGAAAAGCGCGTCGAGATTGCTCATAAACATAGAACATTGTATCGCGCCGTAATCGACCACGTTTTCTATAAAGTTTTTCAACGGATTCAACTCGTCGTCAACGACAACTATATTCATATTCATTTTCCCTTCGGCACGCCGATAATAACTCTCGTTCCGCATTGCGGTTTGGTGTCGATTCTCACCTCGATACCCGTAATCAACCGTATTCTTTCGCTTGCGTTTCTCAATCCGACGGATGTGTCTTTCACCTCATTCAAATCGAATCCGCAACCGTTGTCTTCGATGGTGATAACGACGTTGTTTGCGCCCTCGTCATCGGTTTTTATAAGTATGTATCCGTCGTAATCGTCCACGATTCCCGAATACTTGATTGCGTTCTCGACAAATGGCTGTAATGACAGAACAGGCACTTTAACATCATAATTTCCTATATCTAACAGTAGGTTTATGCTTTTACCCTTGCTCAACTCGACCAAATGAACGTAGTTTATGATGTTGTTTATTTCTTCGTCAAGACCTACCGTCGTTTTGTTGTCGGCGTCAACGATTGCACGCAAATGCGAGGCGAATTCGGATATTGCTTCGTCGCCTTTATCGAGGCTGTCGTGATACACCGTCTGAATTGCGGTAAGGCTGTTAAACACGAAATGCGGCTTGATTTGCTCTTTAAGCACGTTGTTTTTGATTTCAACCAACTTACGTTTGTACGTTTCCGTTTGCAACGCTTCTTTGTTCTTGTTTGCGATATTGATGAAGTGCATCGTAAATATCGCAAACATAATGACGACCATAGAGGACGCCGCAACAGATTCCGTGCCTATTATAACGATTTCGAGCATATCGAGCAACTGCGAGCCTATTGTGAAAATCAATCCGAACAGAACGACGATATACGCCCTTGCGAACTTGACCTTGTTGTATGCGGCTTTGAATATCGGATAATAAAGCAACGTCATCGTGGCAATCTGAATAAGCGGCGGTATAATGCGCTCTTTATATCCGCTAAGCATATAAAATGCGACGATGCACGCAATATTGACAACAATCAATGCGGCAATCGCCCACTTTTTTGGCACGTTCAACATTCCGTTTTTGTTGAGGTGCACCATAAACAGTATAACCGTGACTATCGCAAGCGCATAAAATACTTCCGCAATGCAGTTGTATGCCAACGTGTTCGTACTCAATGAAAACAACATCAAAATGTCAATCGAGAATATGTACATCAGCACTATAAACAGCAATAGCACCGTCAGCGACCACGAACGCTCTTGTTTCTTGTATATAATGTTTGAAATGACGTTGACGAGCAACATCGCAAGCATAATTCCGAGCACGACCATCGACAACTGATCGCCTATCATTATCTGATTCGTTTTGAAATCCGAACGCAAATAAAACGCGTAGTGCATTCCGCCTTCGTTATTGTCGGAAATCTCGACGACGACATCCAGCGTTTCTCCCTCTGCGACTTTGTACGGATAATAGTTTTCCGCTCTGCCGTTCGATTTAGTTCCCTTTGCGTCTTTCGACATAACGCCGTATTCAACGTTAAGAACACCGTTAATATACGTCCGATATGCCCCGTCGTAGTTGTTCGCAAACACGAGCACTTCAAGCCCCGGTTCTACGTTTTCAACAATCAAACGAAACGAGCCGTACCCCGTTCTCGGCAGTTTTTGCCCGCTTTCCGTAACCTTTCCCGTCCATACGTCGGGCATAGACAACATTCCGTCAGGTTGCGCGTCGGCAATATTGTCGGTGATAATCCACTTTTCGTAATAGTATTCCCATTCACCGGGAAGCACCACCCAGTCCTTTCTGCCCGTCATATCGATTTTCCCGTGTTCGATTAGCGGCATACCGTATATTTGTGGCAAATAGCAAGAGCATAAATATGTCAAACCCAAAAGGCCTACGGTGATTATCATAAACGCCGCAGTCCAAATAATAGATTTTGCTGTCTTATTGTCTTTGAGGCTCACTTACTTCTCCCCCATTGCCTATTCATTAAAAATTGAAAGGTTTACTCCAACATTATGTATTATAACAGAAAATCGGATTTCTTTCAATATCATTTTAAAAACATCTATCAACCATTTATGTTTTGATTTATATAGCAATAAAATATGACGGACAAAAAACAGCGCAATTGTCAATCCATTCGAAAAATAATAGGCTTTTATTGATTTGAAATTTAGGCGTATGATTATCTTGAGCCAATTCTTGTTAAACACTATCTTTTTAAGTTCCAATTTTCTCCATTTGACGATTAGACGTGCCGTAGTCTTGATACAAGTGGCGCCGCTGCGCGTCGCCAAAGACTACGGCACGTCTTTCCTAAAACA
>URIX01000014.1 GCA_900547975.1 uncultured Eubacteriales bacterium
CGGATTAAGGCTTCGCCTTCCGCAATTATTAATTATTCATTATTAATTATTAATTAAAAAATCGCGCTATCAAGTGCGATTTTTCAAACTCTTTTCCATAAGCGCAATCTTTATCGAACTTATCAGCACGTCGATTGCAAAATCCATTTCTTCGAGTGAGGGAACGCTCGGCGCGATACGGATGTTCGAGTCGTTGTCGTCTATTTTGTACGGGAACGTCGACCCTGCCGCCGTAAACTTTACGCCTGCCTCGTTTGCAAGTTCCACGACGCGTTTTGCCGCGCCCTGTACGTCGAGGGAAATGAAATATCCCCCTCTCGGCTTTGACCACGTTACGCTTTGGTCGTCGGGGAACGCTTCTTCCATTCTCGCTCCGAAAAGGTCGAACTTCGGACGAAGAATCGCCGCGTGTTGTGCCATAATCTTCTTTATGTTGTCGACGTTTTTCAAAAACTCAACGTGCATAACCTGATTGACTTTGTTGGGGTTGATTCTCTTGAAAAAGAGGCGTTTGAGCATATCCTGCACGTTGTTTTGAGAGGAAGCGAACACTGCTACGCCGCTGCCGGCAAACGTGATTTTTGCGGTTGAAGCAAAACAGTATATCATATCGAGCGTGCCCGCTTTTCTTGCCACGTCGAAGATGTTTTTTAGTTTGTCGTCGGTGTCGTAGAGCGAGTGTACGCAATATGCGTTATCCCAGAAAACGCGAAAATCTTTTGCTTTTGGTTTTAGGTTCGCCATACGCTCGACCACTTTGTCCGAGAACACTATGCCCGTCGGATTCGAGTATTTCGGCACGCACCAAATGCCCTTTACGCTCTCGTCGTCGCGCACGAGTTGCTCGACGAGGTCCATATCCGGACCGTCCGAAAGCATAGGAACGGTTATCATATCTATGCCGAAATTTTCGCAAATGGCGAAATGTCTGTCGTAACCGGGCGCGGGGCAAATGAATTTGACTTTTTCGAGTTTGTTCCAAGGCGTAGACCCCAAAACGCCGAATTGCATTGCAAACTGCACCACGTTGTACATAATGTCAAGCGACGAGCCGTCAACGGCGATAACTTCGTCCGTTTTCACGCCCAAAAGTTCACCGAAAAGTTCTCTTGCCTGCTTAACGCCTGCGGGTTCGCCGTAGTTTCTCGCGTCCACGCCGCTCATAAAGAAGTCGCACTTTGCGGCGTTTTCGAGCATAGGCATAGCGATGTCGAGTTGCTCTTTTGAAGGCTTGCCTCTCGTCATATCCACGCTTCTGTCGGCTTTTTGCAGTTTTTTGTAGGCTTTTTGCTCTTGTTTAAGCAGTTTTTCGAGTTCGTCTGCGGGCAATGAATTGTAATCCATAATACACCTCTACACTTGTACACTATACGTCGCGCGCGCTCAAAGAGTGCCGCAAGCGGCGCACGCTTTGCCGCCTTTTTTATCACGCGTAAGAATATATCACCGAATCGCGTATTCGGCAATCGTTTTCGAGCAGTTTTTCGACGTTAAATTTTTTTAATCGAAAACACGCAAAATCGTCGTTTCGTCGCCGTTATTTGTCGCTTTCGCCGTTGGCTCTGACGAGCAAGCGGATAGGCGTTCCAGAAAAGTCGAAACTCTTGCGCAACGCGTTTTCGAGATAGCGTTTGTAACTGAAATGCATAATCGTCGGGTCGTTGACTTTAAGCACAAAAGTCGGCGGCGCGACGGACACTTGCGTAACATAGAAAACTTTGAGTTTTTTGCCGAGATAGGACGGCGGTTCGCTTATGCGGATAGCGTCTCCCACGACCTCGTTGAGAAGTCCCGTCGGAATACGCTTTCTCGAATTTGCCACGACCTCTTTGCAAAGCGGAAGCAGATTGTCGAGTCGCTTGCCGCTGAGCGCGGATATATACACGGATTTGAAATAATCCATATACTTCAAATCCTCTTTGAGTTTCTTTTCGAATTCGTAAATGGTGTGGGTGTTTTTGTCCACCAAATCCCACTTGTTCATAACGATGACGGACGGTTTGCCTTCCTCGTGAACGAAGCCCGCGATTTTGACGTCCTGCTCGGTGAGTCCTTCGCTTGCGTCGCACACGACGAGCACCACGTCCGCTCTGCGCACGGCGAGCAAACTTCTCATAACCGAATATCTTTCAAGGTCCTCGTTGACGACTTTTTTCTTGCGCATACCCGCCGTGTCGATGATGAGATACTTGTCGTCGCCCACGTCGAGTTCTGTGTCGATTGCGTCACGAGTCGTGCCTGCAATGTCGCTGACGATACATCGGTCGTATCCCAAAAGTCTGTTGGTGATCGAACTCTTGCCCGCGTTCGGTTTTCCTACGATTGCGATTTTGATACGTTCGGGGTCTTCATCCGCCATATGCTCGGGGATAACTTCGAGGATTGCGTCGAGCAAATCGCCGAGTCCCTTGCCTTGCTCTGCGCTGACCGCGTGAGGCTCGCCAAACCCCAGCGCGTAAAAGTCGTATACGTTGCTCAAATCGTTGTTGTCGATTTTGTTTACCGCAAGAATTACGGGAAGTTTTGACTTTCTCAAAAACGAACAAACGAGGTTGTCGTCCGTCGTAAGTCCGGTTTTGCCGTCAACGACGTACAAAATCGCGTTTGCCGTATCGACGGCGATTTCTACTTGCGTGCGGATATGCCCCCACATTTCGTCGTCGCTTTTAAGTTCGAGACCGCCCGTATCTATGAGCGTAAACGCTCTGCCGCACCACTCGCAATCCGCATAAATTCGGTCGCGAGTTACGCCCGGCGTGTCTTCGACGATAGAGATTCTACTGCCCGCAAGTCTGTTGAAAAGCGTCGATTTTCCGACGTTGGGTCTTCCTACGATAGCCACCAAAGGTTTCATATTATTTCACCGTTTCCGTATTTTATCTATGATTTTTGGCGTATTAAACGCCGTTTTCGTCGATTTTGCGAACTTTCGCCGCAAAACCCGATTTATCGTTTTTCGTTATTCGTTTTCAAAGTGTTCGACGATTTTTTGCGCCGTGTCGCTGCCACTGTGCGATATGACGATAATCGGAGCGCCGAGCGCGGCTTCCACTTCTTCGACGGTTTTGTTGTCGAGGAAAGTGTCGGTAAATTCGCGAAGCATATTGTCGGGAATCACGAATGCGTCCGACTTCACGCCGCCGAGTTGGTCGATTATATCACCAGCAGTCACAAGCCCCGCGACCGTCACGCTCGTGCCGAAAAAGTTGTTTACGATTGCGTGCACTTCCGCTTTCAGTCCGAGTTTTTCTTCGAGTTTCTTTGCGTACTCTTTGAGTATGGGCGCAAAAGATACGCCGGTTATGAGGTCTATTTTTTTGCCGAGATTCATAGTCGGGGCTTCCGAAAGGCTGTACTCGAAATTGTCTTTCCAGTCGGCGATAAGTCCCACGCCGTTTTCGATTTGGTCGAATGCACCGTAATACGAACTGCTCGGAACGTCTATGTTCGCCTTGACGTAATACTCGTCGCTGCACCAACAGAAATTGCCGCCGTATTCTTTGTTCAATCCCTCGACGAGTTTTATGGTATCTCTCGCATTCTGCTCGTCCACCGCTTTGAGTTTAGCAAGCGTTTCTCTATGCCCCGTCATACCCACGGGCACGACAGCAACCGTTTCCACGCCCTCGACCGAGTGCAATCCTCGTATGCTGTCCTCGAGCACTTTGCCGTCGTTCACTTCGGGAACGACAACGAGTTGCGTGTGCATTTTTATGCCGTTTGCGCCGAGTCTGCGCATTTGGTCGGGCAACTTTCTGGTGTTCGGATTTTTGAGAATATACGTTCTTATATCGTCGTCCCACGCGTGTACGGAAATGTAAAGCGGACTGAGTTTCAATCGAATCACTCTTTCGATTTCTTCTTCCGTGACGTTGGTCATAGTGACATACGAGCCGCACATAAAACTGTAACGGTAATCGTCGTCCTTGACGTAGAGGCTGGGGCGCATATTTTTGGGAAGTTGGTCGACAAAACAGAAAATGCACTTGTTTTTGCACACGACGGGTTTCATGTCGATTGCGAATTCGAGTCCGAGCGACTGCCCTTCTTTTTTATGGACTTTTACGGTATGCTCTTTTCCGTCGCGCAAAATATCCACCGAAAATTTCTTTTCGTTGTCGTAGAAAAGGTAATCGAGTTCGTCGACCATTTTGTAGCCGCCGATACGCAGCACGTCGTCGCCGAGCCTGAATCCTTGTTTTTTTGCAATGTCGTTGAGTTTGGTTATCTTTGGCATATCGAATCCTATTTTTCCGTTTATATCTATGCTGCGTTCTTCTCTACGAGCGAGAACTATAACTTTAATTTAAGCTTTCCCCTTCCTCACGTGTTTTCCCTATCGGCGTTTGCAAAGCAATGATATCGCCATAGGCGGTGATATCACTTCGTGATGATATCGTGCATTTTGGCACGATGATATCCAAACTTCGTTTGGGTTGCGGAATACTCAAATCTGTTTTCCGCTTGTCATTCAGAGGAGCGACATCGTTGCGACGTAGGGATCAAGGCGAAGCCGCATTTCGCTACGCTTGATTCTCACGGTCACTCTGTTCCCTCAGAATGACATATGGAAGATTTAAAACTTCCGTTTTCCATCTGCGTGCACCGCACGCACCCACCAAGCAGATAATTTGGCGAAGTTGCGGTTTGAGTTTTTGTCCCTGCTTGAACTGATAGCGCAAATTCTCTGCGCGGTTAGCAGAGCAATAAATCGAGCGAGGCTCTCGGCAATGCGCACACTTGCGTGTTGCCGTTGCCTCGGCGACGATTTTTGCTCAAACGGCAATATATGCGGTTAGGAAGTTTGCAATATTTTCGAGCGAACTCATTTCCACCCATTTTTTGCCGTTCGAGGCGATTTTCTCGCCGACGTCCGACTGCAATAGTCTGTACAAAAGGCCCACTATGTCGAGGTCGTTTTTGGCAACGAGGCAAAGTTCGTGCGAGGCGAGATAGGATATGTCCGCTTGCTCGTGTTCGCCGCTCTTTGCAACTATGCTCGGCACGCCGAGTTTGAAGCACTTGTAGATCGTTGCGGGGTCATACTGCGTGATTGCCACGTCGCATACGGGCAGACAATCGTCCGCTTGCTCGCCGTTTTGCAAAAACAAAACTTTGGTTTCGGGTGCTTTCACCGCCATAGACGACAAAGTCTGAAGCATACGCTCGTCTTTGACGTACACGGCGAGATTTGCGATTTCGCCTTGGTCGAGAAGAAGCGAAAACACGTTTTCGAGTTGACTTTTTTCCTGCACGTTGACGTATACGGTTTTGACTTTCGGAAGTCCCACCTCTTGCTTTTTGAGTATGATTTCTTCCCTCGTTTTGGGCACTGCCTCATAGGGAAGCCCCATCACCATAACGTCCTTCGATTTTATGCCTTGTCGCACCAAATCGGCTTTTACGTCCGCATTTTCGACGATAAACACGTTGGTTGCGTCATCGTGTACGCGTTTTGGAAGCGTGAAGGATTGAAGCATATATATGATTTGCGTGTTGAAGCGCGCTCTGCGTTTTGCCTCGACGGCGCAATGGTGAGCGTACGGCGTAACGCACAAAATGTACTCGGGGTGAAAACGCTTGATGAGGTTGTTTATGCGGTTGACGCGCTTTGACAAACTTTTGAGTTTGAACATATCGCTGATGACGCCCTTGTCCTTTTTTTCGAGCAGATATTGATACTCGCTTCCTTTGTCCATAAGTCTGTCGATAGCGGAAAGTTTGGTTGCAGAACCGTACTTATCGTCGCTTATGACCACGACGTTATGCGTGCCGATTTTGCGTATTGCTTCCGCGATTTTTTGCGATATACCGTCGCTTTCGTCGCGTGAAGTGAGTATCAAAATAATGCGTTTTCTATACATTTTTGCACCTTCTTTTTTCTAAAAACGACGCCGTTTTGCACGTTTTTTCAAAAACCGATTGCCGATTTTTTATTTTCGTTTTCCGTTGCGTTTATCCGTCAGTCCTCGACGATGACGGGAATGATTATGGGGAATTGTCTGTCCTTGTAGAACAACTTTCTCACCGCTTTTTTGACCATTCTCGCAATCTCGTTCACGTCCGCTTTGTCGAAGTCCGAGCCGTTTATCGTGTCCACGGTTACGTTTTTTATGGAATTTACCACATCGTCGGTGAGATTGAATCCTCTTGCCACAATGTCCACGTCGCCCACGACTTTGCCTTGGTCGGTATCCACCGCGCAAAGCACCACGAGCATACCGTATTCGGCAAGCGATTTTCTGTCGTTTACGACCGATTTGCCGTTTTCGAGAACAACGCCGTCGACATAGGCGTTGCCCGCCGTGACGTTAGAGTGTTGCTTTATTCCCTTGTGGTTCACGCCGTAGCACTCGCCGATGTTGGGAATGACGATATTCTTTGACGGTACGCCCAGCGTTTTTGCGATTTCGGCGTGCTTGAACTGATGACGATATTCGCCGTGTACGGGCATAAAGTACTCGGGTTGAACGAGTGTGAGCATAAGTTTGAGTTCTTCCTCGTAGGCGTGACCCGAAACGTGAATGTCGTTCATTGCGTCGTAAATGACGTTTGCGCCTTTTCTGAAAAGGTCGTTAATAACGTCGTACACGGATTTTTCGTTGCCGGGGATAGGCGACGAGGACAAAACGACGAGGTCTTGCGGTCCGATGTTAATCTTGTTGAACTCGCCCTTCGAGAGTTTGTTGAGAGCGGAAAGCGGCTCGCCTTGCGAGCCGGTTGCCAAAATAACCGTTTCGCTCGGAAGCAGTTTTCCGACGCTGTCCGCGATTACACCCTTGGGAACTTGCAACTCGCCGCAAGCGGACGCAACGTCAACCATACCTTTCATACTTCTGCCCGCAAGCACGACTTTTCTGTGGTACTTGTGAGCGAGAGTAAGCACTTGTTGCACTCGATAATTGGACGAAGCGAAGCACGCAATGACAATTCTCTTGTCGAGGTTTGAAGCAAAGATGCTTTCAAGCGTTTGTCCCACGACTTTTTCGGACGTCGAACTGCCCTTTCTTTCCACGTTCGTGGACTCGCCGAGCATAAGAAGCACGCCCTTTGCGCCGATTTCCGCAATTCGACCGATGTCGGTTTTCTTGCCGTCGATGGGCGTATTGTCAATCTTGAAGTCGCCCGTTACGAACACAGTGCCGACTTGCGTGGTTATCGCAAGCGCGCACGCACCCGCCATCGAGTGACAGACTTTGATAAACTCGACTTTGAATCCGCCAAGCGTTATCGTATCGCCTGCCGACACCACGACGAGATTGCATTTTTTGCCGTTTTTGTCGAGTTTTCTTTTCAAAAGTCCGATTGTGAGCGCAGTGCCGTAGACGGGAACGTTTTTGAGGTCGTCCGCATAGTACGGGATTGCGCCGATGTGGTCTTCGTGACCGTGCGTAAGCACGATACCGCGAAGTTTGGATATGTTCTCTTTTACGTAGGTTATGTCGGGTATGATTGCGTCGATACCGGGGGCTTCCTCGCTCGTTGCGAAAGAAACGCCGCAATCGACGATAATCATATCGTCGCCGCACTCTATTGCGGTCATATTTTTGCCCACCTCGCCTACGCCGCCGAGGAAGGTCACCTTAACTGTTTTTGCGTTTTTTGCCATTATATTTCTCCGATTATTCTTTATTTTTCTATGCGGTAAATTCCATTTTAAGCGACGCTCTCTCGATGCCGCTTAAAACTATTATTAAATAATAACAATTTTTATTTTTGCACGCATATTTTTCTAATGTACTATATTACACCAAAATGCGCGCTTACGCAAGAGTTTCGCCAAAAAGTGCCGAAAACCATACGTTTGCGCGAAAAAAAATCTTTACAAACCTCGCTTTTGCCTTTACGATTATAGTATACAAAGTCGCATATACGAATGCGATTATGACGTATAAAAAGGAGAATTTTATGAGAGTTTACAATTTCTCGGCAGGTCCGAGTATGCTTCCGCTCGAAGTCATCGAGGAAGCGGGCAAAAATATCGCCGACTACAACGGTTCGGGTATGAGCGTTATGGAAATGAGCCACCGCTCGAAATGGTACGACGCCATCAACACCGAAGCCCTCGACCTCGTGCGCGAACTTATGAATCTTCCCGACGACTATCACGTCATTATGGTTCAAGGCGGTGCGTCCACGCAATTCGAGGCGATTCCGCTCAACCTTTTGAAGACGGGAAAAGCGGATTATATCGTGACCGGCAACTTTGCCAAAAAAGCGTACAAAGAAGCGCAAAAATACGGCGATATTCGCCTCGTCGCTTCCAGTGAAGACAAAAAATTCACCTATATTCCCAAAACCACGCGCGAAGATTTCAGACAAGACGCAAGTTACGTTCATATCACCGAAAACAACACCATTTTCGGCTTGAAATACAACACGTTGCCCGACACCGGCGACGTACCCCTCGTTGCCGACTTGTCCTCGTGCATTATGAGCGAGGTCATCGACCCCAAAAAGTATTCTCTCATTTATGCGGGCGCGCAAAAGAATCTCGCACCTGCCGGCGTAACCCTCGTCATAGTAAAAGAAGATATGCTCGGCGGCGAACTTCCCATCTGCCCCACTATGCTCAAATATCGCACGCAAATCGACGCAAACAGTTTGTACAACACACCGCCTTGTTGGTCGATTTATATGATGATGCTCAACCTTCGTCACCTCAAAAAACTCGGCGGCGTTAAGGTTATGGAACAAATCAACCGCGAAAAAGCCAAAATGCTTTACGACTTCATCGACGAAAGCGACTTCTACAACAACTTCGTCGAAAAAGAAAGTCGTTCGCTTATGAACGTACCTTTCGTGTCGCCCAACGACGAACTCAACGCCAAATTCGTCAAAGAAGCCGAACAAGCGGGACTCGTCAGCCTCAAAGGTCACAAACTCGTGGGCGGTATGAGAGCGTCGATTTACAACGCAATGCCCGTCGAAGGCGTGAAAGCACTCATAGAGTTTATGAAGAAATTCGAACTCGAAAACAAATAATCGCAAGCGAGGAAAACTATGGACATACTCAAACTCAATTCGATATCCAAACTCGCAAACCCCGTGCTTGACGGCTACAATCTCACCGATTCGAGCGAAAATCCCGTCGGCATACTCGTGCGCTCTTTCAAAATGGAAGAATACGCCGTTCCGCCCTCGCTTTTGGCAGTCGCAAGAGCGGGCGCAGGCGTAAACAATATCCCGCACGCGGACTATGCCAAAAAAGGAATATGCGTGTTCAACACCCCCGGCGCAAACGCAAACGCCGTCAAGGAACTCGTCATTGCCGCCCTTATTATCGGCGCGCGCAACGTGTCCGAAGCAATCGAGTGGGCAAGCACGCTTAAAGGCGACGACGTGGCAAAACAAGTAGAAAAAGGCAAAGGTCAATTTGCAGGCAGCGAAATCGCGGGCAAAACACTTTGTGTTTTGGGTCTCGGCGCGATTGGCAGAAAAGTCGCAGTATCCGCACACGCGCTCGGAATGAATATCGTGGGTTACGACCCCTTCATATCCGAAGCGGCAAAATCGGAAATCCCATTCGTGACGATTTTCGACACAATGCAATCCGCTTGGGCGGACGCCGACTTCGTGACCCTTCATATGCCTATGACGCCGCAAACGAAAGGTCTCGTAAACGCCGAAAGCCTTACGACTATGAAAGACGGCGTGATTATAATCAACGCCGCACGCGGTGAACTTTGCGACGTAAACGCAATAAAAGCCGCTCTCGAAAGCAAAAAACTTCGCAAATACGTCGTGGATTTCCCCGACGAAAATTGCATAGGAATGCCGGGCATCGTCGCAATACCGCACCTCGGTGCATCCACCGAAGAAGCCGAAGACAACTGCGCGGTTATGGCGGCAGGCGAACTTAAAGATTATATCGAAAACGGAAATGTCACGAACTCTGTCAATTTGCCCAACGTCAAAGCGCCCAAGAGCGCAGCTCATCGTTACACCGTCATTTCGACGGATACGGGCGAAAACAAATTCGGCGGAATCAGCGCGACGCGAAACGGACTTCGCTACACGATTATCGACACCGACACCGATTTGACAATCGACGGCGACGATGTGATAAGAGCGAGAAAAGTATATTGACAATTTATTACGATATTAAGTTTTGAAAAGGCAGGCGCGCCGCCTGCCTTTTTTATTATGAAAAACCGTTCGACATCATATCGCTACGCCGGATTCCCACGCCGGCGCTCGAAATGGCAGTCCGTCTGCGAATATGTTATTGAATACGAATCGTGTTTGGATTCGACAGAATACAACACGATTCGTGTAATAAATTAAAATATTTTTGACAGTTTTGGACGATTTTTGCTTGTTTTGACGAAAAATAGCGGATTTTGCAACACATATCGTGTTTTATACTTTTTCAATAACTTTTGCAATTTTGCGCAAAGTGTTGTTAAGTCCGTCCGAAAAACCGTTTCTTTCGACGTATATTTCGCAAGGTTTTTCTTTTATTATCGCGTCGAGCAAATTGTATTCTTCCTCGTCGAACAATCTCACGATTTCAACTCTGCGCCTTTGGGTCAGATTCTCGACTATTTTACCGTCGGTTGCGATTCTGTTCTTTCCGCCGTCGCTTCCCGATATAAACGCCGCTATGTCGAAAACGTCCTTGTCGCCCTCGCTTCCTTCGAGCAATCTCGACGCTACATCCGCAATTTCCGTCCAAGCGTCTTTTAATGAGCGCATACGAAAATTGAATAATCCGTCAATGTTGTAGTCCATCGAATCGGACAGCACCTTTGCCACGACGTTTTCTTCAAAGTCCCTGTCAAAATGAAGCATCGAGCAAATCAGCGCACACTTTGCATACGACATACGGTGAACGGGCAATTTTTCCAGAAAGAATCTGAGTTTCAGATACGACAAAAACACGACCGCGAGCGTGCGATACATTTCGTTTTCGATTTTTTGCGAAACGTCGCAAGACGATGCAAGATATATCCATATTCTCTCGTCGTTTTCTTCCGTCGCGTAGGACACGTCTTTGGTGCATTGAAGTTTTTTGAGGATATAGTCGATTTCCTTTCCGTACTCTTTGCCGATGCTAATCACGTTTGACCACATACAACTATTGTATGCAAACGCTATACAAAAATTAGTGGAATATTTTGTAGCATATAAAAAGAAAGGAACGCCTTGAAAAAACGTTCCTTAAATGCTATTTTGCGCTTTTCGCCTTGCAATGTCAATCTACTTTTATAACCTTGCAATCTCCGTTTCTCGTGTCGACCTCGATTTTGATTTCAAAATCGCTGCGCTTGACTTCGAGTTCGATGATATACGTGTAATAACTGTTTTTCAAGTCTTTGCCGTTGTAGTTGAAGTCCGCGTCCGCGTCTTCGGTTTTGAAGTCGTCTTTGCTTGCCACGTTGACGTACGTGAAGTTGTTGGAATCGCTGACAAACTCGAACGCTTTTGCCTTAGCGATATCGATGCAAGCGGATTTTGAATACACTGCCGACTTTTTGGCGTACGAAGCCGCCGAGCCGAACACGCCGCCCAAGATTGCGGCAATGACCGCAAGTGCGCATACGAGCGAGCAGATCGGAATGACGATATATTGCCATTTGAATTTCTTTTTGGCTTTTTTCACGTCCTCCGCGTCCGCTTCCTTAACCGGCGATTCCTCGCGCACGGACTCGTTTTGCAAAAACTCGTTGGCTTTTACAAGTTGCTCTTTTACGAATTGCTTTTCTTCTTCTGTGGCGACACCGTCCCGATAGTGTTTGAACGCTTCGTCAAAATTCATATATTTGCCTCCAAAATTTCTTTGAGTTTAAGCCTCGCTCTATACAGTTGAATCTTCACGTTGTCAGTCGATTCGCCGACGATGGACGAAATTTCCTTGACGGACATCGAGTCGAAATAATAGAGCCGCACGACCTCGCGGTAGCTGTCTTTCAAGAGCGATATTGCTTTGTAGAGCGCGCGGTACTCGTCCTTCTGAATCACGTCGTCCACAAGCGAATCGTCCGACTGCACGTCGCTCTCTATCGCTTCGATTCTCTTGTTTTTTCTGAGCATATCGAAGTAGAGATTGCGGCACACCTTGAACAGCCAGAACTTGAAGCCGTCTTTTTCCTCGTCGATAGAGCGGATTGCGCGCATATACGCTTCCTGAACGATGTCCTCGGCAAGCGTGCGATTGTGGCAGAACGAAAACACATACAAGAGAGCCTCGTTGTAGTATTTCTTGAACAGTTTTTCCCAAGCAGTGTTTTTCATTCATTCCTCAATATAAAGACGTTTGTATTGCCTTTCGGTTACTGATTTTTGCTATATTTTTTTAAAAAAACCCGATATTTTCGCACATTTTTCGCTATTTTTAAGGCACTCTCAAACAGTTGCGTTTATGGCAATATACTCTTTGGGGGTCATTCCGTACTCTTTTTTGAAGCACTGAATGTAGTGCGTTTGCGAGCAGAACCCGAAATAATATCCGATTTCACCGTATTCCACACCGTTTGCAAGCAGAGTTTTGGACTCTTCGAGTTTTTGCGTGACGATGTATTTGTGCAAACTTACGCCGACGTACTTTTTGAATTTTTGCGACAAATAATCCGCGCTCACGCCGCACTCGCTCGCAACGTCGTCGCAAGTCAGCCTTTCGTGAAGCCTCGTGCTTACGACTTTTATCGCCTTGCGGATATACGGCGGATATTCAAGTCTTTGACGGTGACTTTTCACGAGCATAGTGAGTTCAACCGCCTTTTCGATGAGAAAATTCATTATTTCTTCGGGTGAATCCGTCTTATCTACGGTTTGAATGTACGCGTCGGACAAGTTGTACGCCTCGCTTTCCATAAGTCCGCCTTCGACGGCATAGCGCGTGGCGAGCGTAATGCAACTGACCGCAAGATACTTGACTTGTCGCAAATTGTCGTCGCTCATTCTACCCACGACCAACGCTTCGCTCATAAAACTCGCCATATTGCTTTTGAGTCCTTCGAGGTCGCCGTTTTTAATGCAAGTATAGAACGCCACTTCGCGGCTGTACGGCGTATGAGCAACGCCGCTTTCTCGTTGCTCGAATTGGGGATTTTGCACGCCTTTGGGAAGGAATCGGACGTTAAGTTTTGCTTTGTCGTCGTTGCTCATACGAAAATAATATCATACTTTTTGTATTTTACAACGGTTTTTTGATATTTTGCAATGAATTTTGATATAAATCTATCCTTTTATAAAATAAAATGGTACCGTAAACAAATATCGAAAGGGGGTATTTGATATGAGCAAGGAAAAGAAAGACTGGACTCGTATGGTTGAGGGCAAACTCTACAACTCGACGAGCAAAGATATTTTTTGGCAACACGCAAGAGGTCTGTGGCTGACGCAAAGATTCAACAAATGCCCCATATGGAACTTCCCAAAACAAAAACGACTTATCAACAAACTCATTCCGTCGTCAAAAGGTAAATCCGTTTGTATTTTCACGCCGTTTTACTGCGAATACGGCGTAAACATTCACGTCGGAAACGATATATTTTTCAACTACAACTGCACTCTTTTGGACATATCTCCCATAACCCTCGAGGACGGCGTATGGCTCGGCGCAAACGTCACTATCGCAACGCCTTGTCATCCGTTTTTGGCAAGCGAACGCTTAAATCAACAATATCCCGACGGCTTCCACGACCTCGAATATTCAAAACCCGTAACCATCAAAAAGGGGTGCTGGATTGCCTCTAACGTGACGATATGCGGCGGCGTTACGATTGGCGAAAACACGGTCGTGGGCGCAGGAAGCGTGGTGACTCGCGACTTGCCCGCCAACTGCATTGCGGTAGGCTCGCCCGCAAGAGTGCTTCGCTATCTCGACGACAAGGACAGAATGGACGTTTGGAACACCTATATAACCGACGAAATGCCGCTCTCTGTCCGTGAAAAAGAAAAACTCGCCGCTCAAAAATAACCGCATATACGATTGCAAAAAAATCATATTGAACGTCGATGGCGAAAATGATATAATGAAATATAGTTTTTCAAAACTTATTTGATTATATAAGCAACGCGCACGCGTATTAAGTCGCGCGGCAAAAAGACAAAAAAACAGAATCGGCACTTTATCGCCGAAAACCAAAAATATAAACACTCTGTTGGAGGAAATTATGAACGACAAGGACTATTTGGAAATTCTGGGCAAGTTGACGCTTGACGAAAAAGTGTCTATGCTTTCCGGTTCTACAAACTGGCTCACTCAACCCGTCAAACGCGACGGTATCGACATCCCCGCCGTGCGTATGAGCGACGGACCGAGCGGACTCAGACGTGAAAAAATCGGCAAAGGCGTCAACATTATGCAAACGCCCGAACCCGCAACTTGCTTCCCCGGCGCAGTCACAACCGCTTCGAGTTGGGACGTCGATCTCGTTGAAGAAGTCGGCGAGGCTATCGCGATCGAGGCTCAATCTCTGGGCGTTTCGACGGTTCTCGGACCCGGCGTAAACATCAAAAGAGGTCCGTTGTGCGGAAGAAACTTCGAGTACTTCTCCGAAGACCCGTTCCTCGCAGGTCGTATGGGCGGCGCGTGGGTTCACGGCGTACAAAAGAAAAACGTCGGCACTTCCCTCAAACACTATCTTGCAAACAACCAAGAATACATAAGAATGACAATCGATTCCATCGTTGACGAGCGCACTTTGCGCGAAATCTATATGCCCGCTTTCGAGCATATCGTCAAAGAGGAACACCCCACGACCGTTATGTGTTCCTATAACCGCCTCAACGGAACGTACCTTAGCGACCACAAACGTTTTCTCACCGACATTCTTCGCGACGAATGGGGATACAAAGGCATTGTCGTTAGCGACTGGGGCGCAGTCAACGACCGCGCGGAAGGCGTCAAAGCAGGTATGGACCTCGAAATGCCCGGCAGCAAAGGACTCAACGACGACACCGTTTATAAGGCGCTCAAAGCAGGCACTCTCACCGAAGAAGACATCGACAAAGTGGTGCTTCGTCTCATCAGATTCGCATACGAGAACACCGTGCGCGAAATCGAAGGCGTAACCTTTGACATTGAAAAGCACAACGCAATCGCACGCAAAGCGGCGGAAGGCGGCGCGGTTCTTCTCAAAAACGACGGCATACTTCCCTTGAACAAGAAGCAAAACATCGCCGTCATCGGCAAACTCGCAAAGAAAATCCGCTATCAAGGCGGTGGCTCGAGCCATATTCTTCCCACAAAACTCACGTCGTTTACCGACGCACTCGACAAAGTCGGTCAACCCTACGAGTACGCGGACGGCTATGTTCTCAAAGGCGAAGGCTACAAAAAGAGCCTCATAAACAAGGCCGTAAAAGCCGCAAAAGACAAAGACGTCGTGCTTTTGTTCATCGGTCTTACCGACGCGTTCGAATCGGAAGGCTACGACCGTCACCACATCAAAATGCCGTCATCGCACGTCACGCTCATCAACGAGATTTTGAAAGTCAACAAAAACGTCGTAGTCGTGCTTTCTTGCGGTTCGCCCGTCGAAATCGGCGACTGGGACAAGAGCGTCAAAGGCATTCTCAACCTCTATCTCGGAGGTCAGGCAGGCGGCGAAGCGGCGTACAATCTTCTCTACGGCAAGGTCAATCCGTCCGGCAAACTTGCAGAAACCTTCCCCGTCCACGAAGACGACTATCTCGGCTCTAAATACTTCCGTATGGGACCGAGAACGGTTGAATACCGCGAAGGCATTTACGTCGGCTATCGCTATTACGACAGCGCGAAAAAGAGAGTCAAATATCCCTTCGGCTACGGTCTTTCCTACACGCAATTCGAATACTCGAATCTGCGCATAAGCGCAAACGCAATCAACGAAGGCGACCCGCTCACCGTCACTTTCACCGTCAAGAACGTCGGCAAAGTAGCAGGTGCGGAAATTGCGCAACTCTACGTTTCGGATGTCGAAAGCACTCTCTATCGTCCCGAAAAAGAACTCAAAGGCTTCAAAAAAGTGTTCTTGCAACCGGGTGAAGAAAAGGATGTCGAAATCACTCTCGATTCAAGAGCGTTCGCATACTACAACGTCGCAATCAAAGACTGGCACGTCGAAAGCGGCGACTTCAAGATTTTGGTGGGCGCATCCTCTCGCGACATCAAACTCGAAGGCATCGTAAACGTGACGTCCAAGAATCCCGACGCTCCTATCCCCGACTACAAGACAGTCGCGCCTTGCTACTATGACATCGCAAACGCAACCGAGATTCCCGTCGAGCAATTCGAGGCACTCTACGGCGCAAAGATGATTGAAAACAGACCTTACGAAAAAGGCGAATTGCTTGCAAACAACACGATCGGTCAATGCAAAGTATCTCGCTTCGGCAAGTTTATGTACAATCTCTGCGTGGGCGTCGTCAACCTCGTCGCGCTCTCGTCCGAGAACCCCGAAATGCTCACCAATTCCGTCAAAGATATGCCCTACCGCACGATAGCGGCGTGGTCGATGGGCATCATATCCAAGCGTTCGCTTGACGGACTCGTGGATATGCTCAACGGCAGAAAAGGCGGCTTCCGCAGATTCCTTAAAGGCTTCGGCAAAGAAAAGGAAGCGAAAAAGTAAGCAAGCAAATTTGACAAAAACAACACAATCAACAGATAAAGCAGACGAAATGTCTGCTTTATCCTCTTTTTTGCAATTTTTCTATGAATTTATGCCAAGGCAAGCGTTTGCGAACGAGTTGCCATCAAATCGCGAATCGTGACGACTTTATGCTTGCTTTTATATTCCTCAAAGATTTCGGAAATCTCGTCGGCGGTTATAAAATACTTTTCCATAAGACGGTCGGCAAGCGCGTCTAACAAGGCTCTGTTTAGATTCAACAACTCCACGACGAAATTGTAAGCATTGTTCATTTTTTCTGTCGTTGCGTCCAATCTGTCTTTAAACAATTCACCTTGCAGTGAATCTCGATTGTCGATCGGATTGAACATATGCAAGTCTTCGACGCAGTCTTTCGAAACATTCCAATACAAATTTTTCCACGCCTCACGCAAATCCAGATTGCTCCCCAATGTCAACGGACCAAACCCTATACTCGCCCCCGCTTTCCCGCCGAAATCGATAAACACTCTTTCGATTGAATTGTTGTATTGAGAACCCTCGTTTTTATTATGCGAATAGCAAAACGAACAGTTTTCCTTTAAATCATCTGTAAATAAAATTGTCGGAATATAGTTTTCGCTCAACAGCGCAACCGCTGCGTGCCCTGCTTCGTGATACGCACACTCACGGCAATTCGGATTGTTTTTATCATACGTTCGTTCCAACTTGCCCGAAACGTTTATCTTGAATTCGATGCGCATAATCGCCCAATCGATGTGCTTTTTCATTATGCAATCGCTTCGTTCGAAAGCGGCATACATACCTGCCTCATTGATAATCGATTCGAGTTCTGCACACGAAACGCTATGCGCCATTTGTGAGATATAGCGCCCCGACACGTCTTTTATATTGATGTTTTGCTTTCTCAAATAGTAATCGGCAACTTTTTCGGAATCAAGTACCGATGGTTTGAGAATAAAAAACGTTTCGTCAATTCTTCCGCTTCTGATAAGCGATTTCGGAAAAGCGCCGCAACTATTTACGGTAGCGACAAAAAACACGTCGTAATCCTTGATTGAATCTAAAAGACTTTGAAGAATCGCATATTCTTCGGGATTTTCAGTGTCTTTTGACGTTTCGGCAAATTTATCCATATCGTCAAAAAAGACTATAACCGGTTTGTTGTTGCTTTTCGCATAATCTTCCGCTTTCTTAAACACCTCTTTCAAATGGACGATAAATTCATCTTGCGCTCTGTCTTTCGTGCATTTTTCAAACGCACATCCCGCTGCATCGATGAGGCATTGCGCCATAAGAGTTTTTCCGTTTCCGGGGTCGCCGTTAAACATCACGCCTTTGGGTATTTTGACGCCGAGACGCCTGTATTCGTCAGTGTTTTTCCACATATCGCTTATATAGCGCAAGTCTTTCTTTTGCTTCTCGTAACCTGCAATTTTATCAAATACATCCATATTTTTTTCTCTCCTTTAAAACGGTAAACAATGTTCCGTACACAAACCGATAGTACGGATTCTTTCAAAAGACGTTTCAACGAATATTTTCAGACCGTCCACCGTCAAACAATCGTTGTTTGCACTCAACTCGACATGTTTAAAATGCTTTTTCAACTCTTTGAAAACTTCATACAAATCTTTTTCTTTAAAGTGATACCCCCACATATAACCATCGCAAGGCATAACGTCTTTAAAATTCAATTTGTACTTGTCGGGATTTACGTTGGTTATGTAGAGCAAGTGTGCAGCCATACTGCTTGCCGCAAGACCGATAAACTCGGGAAAAGGACAAACATCCCTTATAACATCCGCCACATTTCCAGCAAGCAAAAATTCTTCCGCCCATCCTTTTTCATAGATAATCGGAAGTTCCTCGTCAAATACTTTTTTAAGGCAGTCGTATTCGACTTCCAGAACAACCGAATTCTGCGATATCTCAATACATAATTCCTTCATGCTTTTACTGCTGCTTTTTTCCATAAAAGCTCACCTCCTGTGTTTTTTCGCTTATAATATAAAAAAAGCGATGCACCGTTTTCGGTACATCGCAAAACGATTCGTTTTATGAATTTAGTCAATATCGAAAGGTGCTTCTATCACTCTTCCGTCAACGATATTCTTATAGATATAATCTCGGACGGCTTGTGCGCGCTCCTTTCTGCCTTTGAGGTATTGCGGGTGATAGTAAGACACGAGGCACGGAATACCGCAAACGTGCGAAAGCATAATCGAATTCTTGTCGTTCTTCACGAAAAAGTCGTTCATAATTTTTGACGGTTTCGATGCAAGCTCGTGATTGACGGAAACGTCTCTCCAAGACGCAAACACGACGTGCGTCGGCTTTGCAATATCGATAAGTCTTTTCAAAATCGGCGGAGTCGTCGAGTGCAACGCTTTTCTATCCGCTTCTCTTAAAGTATATTTGCCGTTGGAGCGTTTTTCGTTATAACAGACGAGGTCGATATTAGTCCAAGCACAAGGGCACGCCTTCTCCGATTGTCCGTTGGTTGCTATATCGCTGAAAAACCACCAAAATCCGCTTGAATTGCCAACTATGGGATGATTTTCACCGCAAATTTCAACGCTTGCGTTCTCTTTGCCAACTCGCTTTTTAACCGTGGCTATCGACGCCTCTTGCAATTTTTCCACGTCGTCAAAAGCAATATATTTATCGCTTTGCATATCAACGGCGTTCCAATGACCGCTTGCGCCCTCTTGCCCTACGAACAATATTCTCACGCCGTCTTTCGTCGTGTCCCAATCGTCGGGAACGCCGAAAAAATACGGATTAGAATACTTCTCGACGCCGTTTTTATCGCAAAAGATTCCGTTCGGTCTTTTTGACGCTTCGAGCCATTCTCTGTATACGATCGCCAACTCGCTATTTATAGGATTTTTCATATCTCACCTTTATAACCTATCGCTTATCGTAAAAGACAGCATTTCGGAGCAAACTTCGCCCGTTATCGATAAACATAAGACCACCCTTTCGAGTGCCTCTTGCGATTTATTACGCAAACTTATTTGTCGTTTCTGTGCAGAACTTCGTATGCCATTTTCGGATTGTCCGTCATTATGCAGTCCGCGCCGTTGGCTTGAAGTTTGGCTACGTCGTCGGGGTCGTTTATCGTCCAGTACTGAACGGCAATTCCCATACTGTGCGCAAAGTCGATAAACTCTTTCGTGGACAAATCGAAGAAGCCGTTGAAGCCCATCGGAATTTGCAAAACCTTGAAGTTAAATTTTGCGTTCGTATTGCCGTAAAGGAATGCGAAATAGAAATCGAGCACTTCGGTTATACCCGCAGAGCGCACCACTTTTTGCTCGAACGTGCCCAAGGCGTTGCACTCGTCGACGTACTTGCTGATTTCGCCTTGAAAAGTGCCGAACGCCGTGCGGTCAACAATGTCGTATTCCACCATCATACGGTAAAGTTTGTTCATAGCGCGTCTGCCCGCGTCGTCACCATCCTTGATTTCGATGACGTAATTCATAGATTTGTCGGGGCGAGCGACCTTTTCGACATAATCCAAAACCTCTTTGAGCGTGAGGATGCGCACGTTTTCGAGTTCCGCATCGGACTTGTCGCGATACTTGTATACGCCGTCTTCGGTCTTGAAGTTGTAGCCGAAATTGTAGGTTTTGAGTTCGGCAAGAGTCATATCGCAAATCTTGCCCGTGCCGTTTGACGTGCGGTCGATTTCGTGGTCGTGCATAAGCACGAGTACGTCGTCTTTTGTGAGGTGCAAGTCAAATTCGAGAATATCGACTTTGTAATTTTCTCTTTGCGCTTCTTCCATACATTGCTTGAACGCCGCCATCGTTTCTTCGGGTTCGAGAACGCCGCCCGCGCGGTGAGCGGAAAGCATCAACCCTTCGGGCTTGTGGAAAGCGATATATTGATTGTCGCCGACGTAATCGGTGACGTGTTCGACGCGCGCGCACTTGCCCGTAAGCGGCAAAATCACGATGTTGAGCACCAACACAAACAAAAGCGTACCAACAATCGACCATACGATTGTGTCTTTCACGGTTTTTTTGTGCTTTTTCACTTGCGCTTTGACTTCGAGGGAATCCGTAAGCAACACGTCAACGCCGTCAACGTCACGTCTGAAAAATTCGTTCAATTTGATTTTCATTTTTCACCTTATCACAATATAAAATTTATAATATTGACATTATAGCACACGAATTTCGAATCGTAAACACTTGATTGCAACTTTTTTAGACATATGTATATTTGCGCATACGCGAATACGAGAACTCTGATATGCAAATATGTGCAAGGGTCGATATTAGAAGCGATATATCTCGCCATTCTCTGCGCTTGAATTTTGATGGAAAAATAGTATAAATCTCACAAACCAAATGTTTTTTTGCAAATTTAACATCAATGTTTGACACAATCGCAAACTCTTGCTATACTAAATAGGCTTGATAGCGAAACGATTTGCTTTGATTTTATATGGAAGCGTATCGAAGCGGTCATAGCAGGCGTGTCTTGCTTGGTAGCAAAGCGTCAAACCGTTTGGGCAGAAAACGGTTTCAAAAACAAAAGAAACGATTTGCTTTAACTTAGATGGAAGCGTATCGAAGCGGTCATAACGAGGCGGTCTTGAAAACCGTTTGGGTGAAAGCCCACGGGGGTTCGAATCCCTCCGCTTCCGCCAAAAATATGCTGATGTGGCTCAGGTGGTAGAGCACATCCTTGGTAAGGATGAGGTCACCAGTTCAAGTCTGGTCATCAGCTCCAAATCCGTGAACGAAATTCGTTCACGGATTTTTCATATCTTCGTGTAACGAAGATATGAAAGCGCGGCTTTCAACCGCGCGGAGCGCTCGTCGTCATCGCTTTTGCTCGACATTACCGCCATTTTTCGTGGTTTGGCAGTCCGAAAATGGCGTTTTTCTTTACTCTTTTTACCTAAATTGCCGCTCACAATGACCGCTTTTTGCACGTTTTTTGCAGAATCGTGTGTCAAAAGGGTGTCAAAATTCAGATATGACGTATGAAGATATTTTAATCCGGATTCGCAATTTCGTAACGTAGAAAACTCTAATTGTAATCAATAGTGCAAATTATAAATAACACGTTCGAGTGTTTTAACGCTTTTGCAATTTATTTTTTCGCAAACCGAATTTGACCGTCGGTGACGGTGATTTTTGTGCCGACAAATGAGGTGTCGTCGGGCGTTACGATGCCGCCCCTTACGTTGTAGACATATTTGAGATTCGAGCAACCTGCAAAAGCATACGCCCCTATCGTACACGGATTTCTGTTTTCAAAATACACGGCTTGAAGGTTGGGCAGACCTGCAAAAGCGGCGTCGTCGATTTCGCATACGCTTGCAGGGATATGAATCGTTACGGGCAAACTTTTGAGTGACGAATCCGCAAAAATGCTGTTGGTGATGCGGTAAACGTTGTAGGTTTCGTACGCGTTTTCGCTTACGCCGTCAAGCGTTGCAAGCACTTTTCTACTGCCCTTTTCCACCCAAATGACCTCGGGAATATACAAATCTGACAAATTGAGTCCCTGAGCGTTTTCGCCGTCGTTGTAGAACGTGGATATTTCGACATATTTGCCTTGCAACCCCTCAACGGTTATTTCCTTATAATTGAAATACTTTGCCCAGACGTTGTTCGAGTCGGGCGTAACGGACGGGGACGCTTTTGACGAGCCGCCACCTATCGGACCGTCGGGGGAAATCCAAACCGCATAGGAAACGCCCATCGCCGAAACGGCGACTGCAAAAAGCACTATTATTGCGACTATCATCGCGATTTTGTTTTTGCGAAGGGACGTCATACGGGCATCTTTCCTTTTCTGATATCCACGTCTTGCGCAACGTTATCCTTGATTTCGAACTGGAACGTGATATTCTTTTGCGTGTCGGTGAAGTATATGAGTTTTTCGTTGCATTCCTCATCGATTCGATTGAAATAAACGGTTGCTTTGATGTAGTAGGTTTCGCCGGGGATTACAAGCATATAGAGTTTGTAACTCGGCAATTTTTTTCCCGTGTCTTTGAACGGTTGATTGTAGTATATCGCGCTCGGCTTGCCCGAAAAATCGCTCGGTTTGGTCGGGATTATGGTTTCGCTGGTTTTGGACTCGCCGTCCTCTTTTAATGTGACGAGTTCCATTTCGACGTTGAAAGAAGAAAGATAATCTTTTTTCTCGGCATCGCCGTCAAGATGCGCCGAATTGACGCCGAGCATAAGCGATTTTCTTCCGTCGCTATACCCTGCGTCCGACGAGCCGACGAACGTTATGGGAAAATACAACACGGCGCATTTTGCCGCGACGTCGATTTTGCTCGTCTGCTTCTGTTTCAAATCCGTACCGTACGGCGCAACGTTGCCTTTTGATAGGTATCCGGGCGTTGCCACGGCGGGCCAAACGGACGTGCCGTAGTCGCTTGCGGCGTTTTCGTCGATAGATATGCTTGCGCTCTCTTGCAAAAGCGCGGAATCGGTGGTGAATCCGTCCTCGTTGCTGTCCGCGACGTTAGTAAACCACGCGGCGGTCACGCTGACTACCGTGACGACGAAAATGAGAGCCATAACGACGGACGATACGATGAGAGTGCGTTTGGTTTTGTTCATTATCCTTGCGCCTCCTCGTGCACGTTCGTTACGTTAAGTACCGCCGAAAACTCAAACGTAGAACCCGAATAATCCATATGCGAATAGTACATCTGATTGGACAAAGATTCAAAAATCTTTTTGGTATCGTCTTTTATCGTTTCGCCATTCACCGTAGTTGTATAGATATCGTTTGCGGTGTATTTGTCCCTGTCCGCCGAGAAAAATTGCATCCAGAACAGTTTTTCGGGCGCGAAAACGATGTAAAAATCGAACAGTTGCGACGTGGCGTTGCCTACGCCGTTCGTGCCGAAATTGTCGATGACGCGCTTGTCAATGTCCATTATGCTCGTTGCGTCTATCAAATCATCGTCGTTTACGAGCGCAACGAGATTGTCGTCACCGAACGTGAGTTTGCCGTACGGCGTGTACCAAACTTCGTTCGGTAGCGGCTTTAATTGCAAGAGTCGTTGTCCTTGCGTTTCAGCGTCGATGTTGTAGGTTTCATAGTTTCTTACTACGCCGTCTGCATCGGTTTCGCCGTGCGCTTTGAAAAACCAAGTGAACGCAAACGGAATGTCGCTCACGGGCGATACGTTAGAGCCCGTCGCGGCATAGATTTTGTTTGTTTTTTCGACTATATTTTCCTCGTTTTCGTCTTTGGCAATCGAGCCGTCGGCGTTGCGCTTATACTTGACAATCTTCACGCCGTCGAACGCCATACTCATATCGAACGTCTTGCCCTGCGTGTCGAGCGCAACCGTGTTGATGAAATAATACGCGCGGTCGCTCGTGTCAACCGCATTGCCATTCGCAACGGCTTTGGTCATAAGTTTGCCCGCGTTTGTGCCGCTTGCGCAAAATGCGGTCTGTCCGACGTACTGCATATTGTCAAACAGCAATTTGCCGTCGGCGGACAAAGGCTGACGAGTAAAGTCGATTCTGTAAGAATCCGCCGTAGACATCGTGATTTCCGTGACGGTGACTTTGTCGGCGTTTGTAAACCACGCAAAAGATGCGCCCACCATAACGACGGTGGTCACGATTATCAAAAGCGGAATCATAACGGACATTACGATTTTGAAGTTTTTGCTTTTGCTTGCTTGCATAGTTTATCCTTGTTTCTTTTGCCCGTGTCTTGCGGATTTTTATATATTTATATATAAACTACAATCGAGCAGGGCGTTTTATTTGATTTTTCGTCGATTTTTTCGCGCGATATTTCAACTTTTTAAAAACGCGCGGTTAGAATCACGATTTTGCGGTGTTTTTGCGATTGTTCTTTTTTTTTGCGCTATTTACGTTTCAATCGCTCTTTTTCTCGCTCACGGACGGCTTTTACGCCGCCCGATTGCGATTTATGCGGCTTCTATCCAACTCGGATTGCTCTCGGCGTACGCCTCGAACATAGCCTTGTCGCAAGTTATCTTATATCCGAGCGAATTGCCCGCGCTGTCCGTCTCGCTCGTGACAATTCCGAAGAACGCACCCGCAAACGTGCTTGTTATATCGATTGAGATATTTGCTTTGAGCGTGAACGTCGCAAACGGAAGTTGTCTTAAAAGCGATACGTTTTGCTTGTTGGCGATTGCAATCGGTTTGCTTTGCGTGCCGTCCGCACTGCCGACAAGCCAACTCGACAAACTGAGCGCATATACGTTCACGTTGAATGTGTTTTCGCTTGTGAGCGTTCCCTTCGTCTTTGACAAAGAATACATCATTAGATATACGGAAACTATATCTCTGAGGCGCATACTCTGTCTTGCGTTTTCTTCGGTTTGTGTGCCTATTGCGGACAAAGCGGTAAGTTGCACGTCGTCGAGAACGTCGAACGTTCCTTTGGTCGGCGCGGTCTCGCCCGTGTAGTAATACTTGTTTTGCGTGCCGTAACCCGAAACCGAACCCGACATCAACTCGTTGAAGGTCTTTGACTTGCCCGAAACGTTGACGAATCCGCTTCCCTTTTGCCATACGGCATTTGTCATATGGTAGGAATTTTCAACCGTTGCGCTCGAAGTCGTAAACGGATTGACAGAGCCGCCGTTTGCGGTGATTTGCACGAGGGAAACGACTTTCTTTACGCTTGCGCTCGTCGTGCCGACAACGCCGCCGAGGGTTGCGTTTTGAGATGTTATCGTGCCAAGGACGATTGCGTTTTCAATGTCTCTCGCACTCGTGCCGAACAGACCGCCCACCGTGCCGCCGCTTGCATTGATTGCGCCGTGTACGGACACGTTCTTTACGCTCGTTTCGGTGGTCTTGGATTCGTAAACGCTGCCTGCGAGCATACCGACGTTGCCTTGATTTGCATAGATAGTGACGTTTCTCAGATGGACGTTCTTGACAATACCCGTTTCGCCGATCACGTCGAACAAGCCGACGTTCGTCTTGCCGTAGCCCATAATGTTGAGATATTCGATGACGTAGCCGTTGCCGTCGTAAGTGCCGTCAAAGCCCGTCAACACGCCGTTTTCGCCGACTTTCGTAGACGCGAACAGACTGCCGTCTATCGTCACGTTTGCGCCAACTCTCGCTTTGAGTACGTTGGTTAGATATTGCTTGTTCGTTCCGTTCCAGTTATAATGCTTTTGCGTAACGGCGCCGTTGTCGTCTGTGGACAGCGTTGTGAAGAACGCATTGAGAATCTCGATGTCTTGCGCCGTGAACGTACCCGTTATGTCTTTCTTTTGCACGAACCTCAACGGAATGTCGTTTTGCGTGGATTCGTTGGAACTATAGTAGCCCCATTCGCTCTTTTCGGTGTCGAAGAACACCGCGTAATCTGCCGCTTGTAATTCGGCAAGATATTCGTCCCACGTGGTTGCCTTAGAATCCTTGATAGGCGAATTTTCGGGCTTCTTGTAATCGCCGACGTATGCGCCGTCCTCGCCCACGCTAACGACCTTGACCCACGCGTAACCCGACGATACTATCTTTATCATATCGAGGTTTTGCGGATTCTGATGCGCCGTGTAGTAGAAGGACGCGATGAGCAAACGCGCTAGCGAAGTTATATTGTATTCGTTGCTCTCGGTGGACACGAAGTACGCAATGGTGAGAATCGGCTGATTGCTCAAACGATAGTTGAGATTCATACCGTATTCTGTGGACACGGACGCGCCGAGTCGGGAATTGCCCGCTCTGCCCTGAATGACGGTGTAGCCGTGATATTCTCTCTTTGTGTCGGTGGAATCTGCCGGGCGGTCTATGCCGTCCGGATACATCCAGCCGTTCGTGACGATGATGTCCGCGCCGGCCTTGTCGGTTTCCTTATTTGTACCCGTAACGGGCACCCAGTTCGTGTTGTAGGTGTTGTCGTCGTTGGCGTAACTTTGAGCGGCGTTCGAGTATTCCACTTTGACGGATTTGACGGTTATTTCGATTTGGATTTGCGGCGAGCCGCTCTTATTCTTGCGGCTTTGGTCGCTTTCTCTGCTGTCGTACACGGTGACTTTCGTCGCGAAGTTACCGTCGGATTCGCTGTATGCGCCGTCGCTCGAATGGTATACGTTGAACGTATAGTTGCCTGCGTCTGCGCCGTTCATTTCGAACACGAGTTTTTTGAGATACTTGCCCGAAGTTGCTTTCTTGAACGTGCCGTTCGAGTCTTTATCCACGTCGTTGACGTATTTTGAAAAATCGAAGCCGCCGTTCGCATTGGTGTTGCGCAAGTTGTCGGATTCCGCATAATTTGCGAAGATGGTCACTACGTCGCCCGTTAAAACGCCGCTTACTCTGAAGCCTTCGCCCGCGCGATAAGGTTTCGTCGTGCCGTTGCCGCTTACGCCGCTACCGCCGTAGGTCGTGTCGTCGGTGTAAGTTCTCGTCGCCTTGTTCGAGCGCAGTTTGTCAAGGGAAACTTGAATATGTTTCGGCGTAATCTTGCCCACGTTGTACGCCGCCGTATCTACGCTTCCGCCCTCGTCCGTATAGTCGCCGACGTTCGTCGGGTCGCTGAACGTATACGAGAACGTGACCGCTTTGCCTCTTATGACGTTGTTGCTCGAATCGTAAAGCACGTTTTCATCGTCGTACGTTCCGCTGATTGTGAACGGGAATTGCGTAGGAATGTGTCCCGTTGCGCTCAACTCGAAGTAACTGTCGGGAATCTGTGCCGTCACTCTGTTGTTGCCGTCATACACCTTTTCGAGCGTTGCGGTCATAGCCGTAAAGCGCACTACGGACACGACGGACGGCGTTATTTCGAACTCGCCGCTCGTTTTACCCTCGACGATTTCGTAGTTTTTGAGACTGGAATTCGAGCCGTCGGCGTTTGTTCCCGTCACTTTGTTTATGACCGCAGTCATAAACTTCTTGCCGTCCGCAACGTGAGTTGCCGCGCCGGATATTGTGATTTCGATGACGTCGTTTCCTGCATATCCTTTGATTTTCGCCTCTGTTATAGAGGACGAGGAAACCGCAAGTTGTCCGTTTCCGTCCTCGCTGGCACTTACAACGCCGTTGATTTTCAAGCCTTGCGCATAGTTTCGGAACACAAACGACGTCTCATTCTCCCAAGTGAGTTTGATTTGTCTTGGTTGAATGGTGTAAGTTGCCTTGCCGCTTTCGGTCGTATCGATTTTGTAGTTTTCCGCTGTGGGTATTTCGTCGCGTTTAGCAGGCGAAACGGAAATCGCGTTGGTTCCGCCGATTGTAATTGTGTAGGTGCCTACGTTGACAAGCGATTCGTGTGGGTGATTCGCGGCGTCGAGCACCGAATACGCAATGGAAATCGTATCTTGTTCATAAATATACCTGCCGTCGGTTATATCTTGCTCGCCGATCGTGAGTTTTGGAGTTACTGCCTGTCCGTCATAAATTTTCGAGCCGTCGGTAAGACCTTTGAGCGACAACGTGTATTGCTCGATTTTCCACGAAGCAGTTGTCGTCGCGCTGCTTGAAGTTGTATAGTTTTTGCTTTGATTTTCATCGAGCGTTACCGTTGCGACATAGTTGCCCGCGGCGATTGTCGACAAGCCGCCTGTAACATAGGACGTGGACACGGATACGCCCGATGCGGATTTGAAATCGGAGCCGTTTCTTGTGATGGCGATGCCGACTTTTACACTGTCGCCGCTAATAAGACCTGTGTCGCTGCCGGACGTTGCCGCTTTTGCTCTAACGCCGTTCCAACCCTGACTTTCGGTATTGTATATGCCGTTGCTCGTCGAGAACTCGAACGACAACGAGCGACGAAGTATCTCGTAATTCTTTTTTATAGAACCGTTGTTCGAAAGCCCTGACGGATATGAACAACTGCCCTTGTTATCTTCGATAAAGGCACTTTCTTTGCTGTTCAACTTGACTGTTGCTTTGTATTCGCCCGCGTTTACACCCGTTGTGAACGTGACGGTTGCCGTCGAATTGTTTGAAGTCGTGACGGCACTGACAGTAGTACCCGTACCGGACATTGACATTGTGAAATACTTGCTAACAAAGTTTGCAAAATCTTCTATTGGTTTTGTCGCCTTTATCGTCAACGTTATAACGCCTTTCGTTTTTTTATCGTAAGTGTGGCTTCCCCCTGCACCTTGCCATTCAAACTTTAGCGAATTGGTTGAGATTGCAAGTTTCTTCGACTGGTTTGCGCTCGCTGTGCCGCCGACGAGGTTAAGCGTATAGTTGCCTGCCGTAAGCGTTGCGAACGTGAGATAATACTCGCCCGCTTTCTTTGCGCCCGTGAGGTCGATTGAAGGCGGATTCTCGTTTACTTTGAGCGATACGCCTGTCAATTTGTCAAATGTGATATCTCCTGTATTCAATGTCGTCGGACTCGAATACAAAGCGACTTCATACGGATTTGTTTCGCCTTCGAGTTTTGCGCAAGCCTTCGGCGAGAACGCCGCAAGCACCGCTATAGTATCGCTATATCCCGCTTTGTTGACAAGGCCCTCCACTTTCCATCCGTAATCGTGAATTTTGTTGTCAAACGTAACGGACTCCGTTCCGTTGCCGCTTATTGTCAATGTCGCAGGTTTAACGTTGAAACCTTTGGTCGTATCGCCTGTGATATTGTACAGTTCCGCCGACGTGTTGGGAAGTGAGATTTCGACGGTGTATTCCTTTGCGTTCTGGAAGTCGATTGCGCAAGAGAACTCGTACGTTTGTTCCTCGCTCGGCTCTGTGACGTTGTACAGCGAATCGCTTGCGTCCCACCTGTTTTCACATACGTTGGTTATGCCTGCGCCGACAATCGATATTCCGTTGTTTGTTGTCGACGTCATTGACGTTCCGTTGAAAGTAAACACCGTTGAATTGTTATTTTTATCCTTGACGGTTATGGTAAGAGCAGGTTTTGCACCTCCGTTCGGCGCGATATTTGAAATTTTAAGCGTAATATCGTGTTTGGCCGTGCCGTCGCCGGATTCCGTCCTGTCCTTGCCGTAGACTCTTTCTCCGCTTGTCGAGAACGAGGCTTCGAGGTCGCGTTTTTTGATTTCCCAGTCGATTTCAACTCCGCCTACGACGTGAGGCGTGCCTGCGCTGTCAAAGTAGAAAATCTTGACTTTGGACTTGTACGGATTTGCCGTATTCGGTTTGGTCTTTGTGCTGTCCGCCGACATATCGGACGAATAGCAATAGGAATCCGCCTTTGTCGCGTCTGTTGACGGTTCTGCAATAAACGGAACAGCAACGTCTGCCGAAGCGGTGATCGCAACGGGTGCGAAACGCTCATAACCGTTGTACGTAAGAGATTTTCCTCTCGAAATGGTGCGATAGTACACGGCGACGTTTTCGGCAAGTGCGCCTTCGCTTGCGGTGAGAGTTTTTATGAAGAATTTGCCGCTCGAATACGTTGCGCTCGGACGAGAGTTGCCCGACGTTGCCATATACAGATAATATCCGCTGTTTTCGCCCGCGGAAGTCGCGGTTGCGTAAAGCGTGGATTTTTGCGGTTGACCGTTATCGCCCAAAACTATTTCGGAAGCGGTGAGAGTCTCCTCATCTTTGCCCGCTTCGCGCTCGCTTGCGGTGTATGCGTCCGCAATGCGTTTCCAGTAGGATTCGTTTGCGTTTTGAGAGTGTTCCGCGCTGATAGTGCCTATCGACTTGTCGGTTGCATAGACGAAATACCAGCCTGTATTTTCAGCGCCTGTTGTGTACGATTTTGCATTCGGGATAGGGCTGACCCACGCGCCGTTTCTCTCTTCCGCTTTCTCGATGCCGAGACTTGACTTGAAGTATTCCGCCCACGTCAATTTTTCGTCGGTGACGGTGGCTATGGTTTTATCCTTATACTTATGCGTGCCTGTGTAGTCGACGTAATAGGTCTTGGGCGTGTACATCTCGCAGAATTCTTTCGTGAACACAACGGGTTGACCGTTTACGGTTTCGACTATGGTTTCAAATTTACCGAGGTCCGTTTGCAGTTGTCCGACGTCCGTACCTGCGAGGGTTGCGTTGGGATAGCCTTTGACCCAGTAGGAAGATTTTGCATCGGTGTCGGATTTGCTAAGACCAATAATGCCGCCCACATTCTCCGAGCCTTCGAACGTGCCCTCGACGGCATATGCCGACTTGATAACCGTGCCTGTGCCCGTCGTTGCGCCGACGATACCGCCGACGTTTGCGCCGCCCGTGACGGTGGTGCCGTACGCAAGCATATTGCTTATCGTGACGTTGTCTGCTTTGACAAGGCCGACGATGCCGCCGACGTTGTTAATGCCGCTTGCCACGACGTTGCCGTTTGCGTAGTAGGTGTTTCTTTCCGTATCGCTCGAGCCCCACTTTGCAACGCTTGCACCGATAACGCCGATTGCGCCGCCGAAGCCGCCCCAACCTGTAGATTTGTCTGAAGCGTTGCCCTTTGCTTCGTTTATTGCGGTTTGAGTTGCATTGACGGTGAGATTTCCTTTTGCCTCGAAGTGCGTATTGACGATTTGAACGTAATCGCTTGGAATCGTGATATTGAGTTTGTCAAGTTCGGTTTTGAACGAAGTGGGTATGCCGATATAGCCGACCGAGCCGCCGACCGAGTTGACCGCATTGACCGTCAAGCCGTTCGATTTGTTGACGAATTGCGCATAGGAAACGGGACCTGCAAGCACGCCGATTGAGCCGCCGACAAAGCCTGTCGCGTCGACGTTGCCTTCGTTTTCGAAGTTGACCATATATTCGGTGCTTACGCCCGCGATCGTACCGACGAGCGCGCCGATAGAGCCGCCTGCGAAATAGCCGTGCGCCGTAACCTCGCCGCTGTTGACGAACAAAGTGTCGGTATCTTTTGCGGTGATAGTGACGTTTTTGCCGACGAAGCCTATCGAACCGCCGACGAATCTGCCGCCTTCGACAGTACCTTTGTTGGTGAACGTACCTGCGATTGCGCCCTTGCCCTCGTCACTCGGAGAATCGAGCAAACCGATAACGCCGCCGACGTAGTCGCCGTTTTCATAAATCGTGCCGTTCGATGCGCCGCCCTTGACTTTGCCTTCGTTGGTTATTGAAAGGTTTTTGATTAAATTTCTATTTTCTTCAGAGAGCGTTGCGCCGTTAATTTTGGTGTCCGCCTCGCCGCCGCCCGTCGTGAGCAAGCCTTGGTTGAGACCGATAATACCGCCGACGTAGTTATTGCCCTGAATATTGCCTTGTTGCAGGATAACGCCCTTGACAATATCTATGATTGCATAATCGGTTGCGCCGGACGAACCCTCGTTCTTGCCGACGATACCGCCGACGTTGTTGCCCGAACCTGTGACGGTTGCGGTTATGGTTATGTTGAGCGTACCCGACATATACGGCTTTGCGTATGCGACGTTTGAGCCGATATTGAGCGAGCTGCCCGAGTTGTTGACGCCGATGAAGCCGCCCACTTCGTTCGTACCGACGATAGTGCCGCCGATTTTGATTTGCGTGCCTTTGAGTTTGCCGTCAACGATTTTGTCGGTGTTGTCTGCGAGGATATACACCGTGCCGATATTCTTGCCGATGAAGCCGCCGACGTTTTCGGTGTTGGCGGTGCTCATAGTCGGACTCACGTCGAATTTGCCTATGAACGTAGCGGTGTTTGTACGGCCCGCAACGCCGCCGACGTTTGCCGCCTCAAGCGGAATGGA
>URIX01000015.1 GCA_900547975.1 uncultured Eubacteriales bacterium
CTGCATAAATTTGAGGGAACCCACGGCGTCCGCTTCGCGTGGGGCAACACTCAGCACTCGCATAGATAGGGACATTTCTCTACTTATGCCACTGCGCTTTGTGCGCCAGCTTCGCACCCAAACGGCGCTGTCGCTTGTACTTTCCGTCAAGCTCGGCGTTCGCCTTCTCGCCGCCTTGCGGCTCGCGTTCCGTCTACAAATAGGCACATACCGTTTATAAGTACGCTTCGAACGAGCGAACGAATATTCAAATATTCCGCAACCCAAACGAAGTTTGGATATCATCGTGCAAACTGCACGATTTCATCACAAAGTGATATCACCGTCATAGGCGATATCATTGCGCAAAGAAATATCATTCTTTGCGCAATCGGAGGAACTATGCAACACATATCCGTAAAACTCAAAAAACTGAATGAAAACGCAATAATACCCAAATACGGCACGCAGTTTTCCGCAGGGGCGGACTTGTACGCTTGCGAAGGGAAAGCAATCACCGTTCAGCCTCATCAAACAGTGTTCGTACACACGGGCGTTGCAATCGAGATTCCCGACGGCCTTGTCGGACTCGTGTATGCTCGAAGCGGACTTGCAAGCAAACGCTCGCTTGCGCCCGCAAACAAAGTGGGCGTTATCGATTGCGATTACAGAGGCGAAATTATCGTATCTTTGCACAACCACTCGGACGAGCCGCAAACCATTGAGGATAAAGAACGGATTGCGCAACTTGTGATTGCGCCCTGCTTTGTCGCAGACTTTGAAGAAGTGGAAAACTTAACCGACAGCGACCGCGGACAAGGCGGCTTCGGCAGCACGGGCAAGATGTGAAAAACCGCATAAAAAATAGCAAAAAAAGCACGATTTTCGTGCTTTTTTTATGTGCTTTTAATTATCGTATAAGCCTTATTTTTTTTATATTTATATTTGAATCATTAATATAACTTAATTGTTTTCGTTTTGCTTAATCGTTTTCTTTTCACTCAATCTCGAAATAGTTGAGGAATGCGATTGTGCGATTCATTGCCTCTTTGGATATTTTGAGGAATTGCGCGACCGCGAATGCGTGCACCGCCCACTTACCTTCGCCGTGATAGTGCTCGTACGCAACGCCGAGTTGCTGAAACTTCTTCACGAGGTCGAACGTAAGCACCGCAAGTTTGTCGTTCTCTGCCGAGATTGCAAAAGTCGGCGGGAAGTTTTCCGTCACCCAGTTGATGGGCGAAACCTCTTTTTGCAGTTCCTTGCTACATTCCTCGACGGGCGTACCTTTGCAATAGGATTGAGTGTAAATGCCTATGTTTTTGAAGCCCGTATGCACGGCTTTTGGGAAGTCGTACACGCCGCAGTTGAGCATAAGCGCGGATATTTTTTGGTCTTTCGAGCGTTCGTCAAGGTCAAAGTGCGCGGCATATTCGGGATTGGTGCTTATCGCGCCCGCCATACTGCTCAAATGCGCGCCCGCGCTCTCGCCTCCCACGAATATGTGGTCCATATCTATATTATACTCGTCGGCGTGGTCCTTGAGCCAAGCAAACGCTTTGTACACGTTTTGAATCATCTCGGGATGACCGTAAAAGGGTGCGTCGCCGTAATACAGACTTGCCACGAAATACCCCGTTTTCTCGCAAAGTTTGGTGGTGTAAGCCTCTCGTGTTTCGGGAAGTCCGCCTATCCAGCCGCCGCCGTGAATGTAGATAAACACGCGCGCTTTTTTGCTTCTGTCCCTATCCTTTCTCTCGTATATATCGAGATAAAGGCGTTTGTCGTTTTGGTCGTATCTCAAAAACCTCGTTGTTTTGACCTTGTGCGAGCGACGGAAACTAAAAATCGTGAGCCAGCCCAAAAACTCGTTCTTTGCGTGTCCGCCCGCAACGTAAAGGTACTTTGCGTCGTAAGCGGCTTTCTTCGCTTGCTTTTTTGCTTGCTTCTTTGCCTTTGCCGTGATGTTGGCAACATTCTCTTTGGCAAGCACGAGTTTTGCTTCTCTTTCCTCGCGCTTGATTTTCTTGTCTAATTCCTCTCGCCTTTTTTCGAGTTGCGCGTATTTTTGGTCGAAAATATCTCTTTTGGCAAGATTATCGAGAGCCGTAAATATGCGTCGTTTCATATATCCTTCCCCGTGTAAATAGATTCGTGTATTTTGCTTTTATATTGCAAAACAAGGTTTTTATCGCATTGTTTTGCAAATATAAACCTTGTTTTTGTGTTTTATATACATTTTATGCCTTTTCCGCAAACGAGCCGTCTTTGGTGTCTTTGACGACGTAGCCGAGCTCGTTTATTTTTGCTCTTATTGCGTCCGCGCTTGCCCAGTCTTTGTTGGCTTTGGCAACCTTGCGTTGCTCAACGAGATCGAGAACTTCCTTGGGTACGGCACCCTCTTTGGCTTTTTGCTTTTGCTCGTAGTATGCGATAAAGTCTTTCGGATTGCTTCTGAAAAGTCCGAGCAAATCGTAGGTTTTCACAACTTGTTTTGCGTCCGCAACCGCTTCGGAATCGCCCGCTCTCAACTTTGCTCTTATGCCCTTGAATATGCCGAACAAATCCGCAAGTGCCTTTGCCGTGTTGAAATCGTCGTCCATTGCGCGATTGAATCCGTCGTCAATCCACTTGCTTTGTTTGTCGCTCGAAAGTCCGCTTTCGTTCACCTCGTCAAGCACCTTGTAAAAATCGTACATATGCTTGTCCGCGTCGGGGAAAAGTTCGTCGGTGATATTGATGTCGCCTCTGTAATTCGTCTGCAAAAGCGCGTACTTTATCGTTTCGGGTTTGTACTCGTCGAGAAGGTCGGAAAGAAGCAAACTGTTGCCGAGCGACTTGCTCATCTTCTGTCCGTTGACCTTGATAAGCCCGTTGTGGATCCAGTATTTTGCAAACTGCTTGCCCGTGAGCGATTCGGTTTGCGCAATCTCGTTTTCGTGGTGGGGGAAGATGAGATCTCTGCCGCCGCCGTGAATGTCGATTTGATCGCCGAACGCCGCTCTGTTCATAGCCGAACATTCGATGTGCCAACCGGGTCTGCCCTTACCCCACGGTGATTCCCAGTATATTTCGCCTTCCTTTGCCGACTTCCAAAGCGCAAAGTCGAGAGGATTGCGCTTGTTTTCCTCGTTTTCGATACGCACGCTCTCGTAAGCGTCTTCGAGCCTTCTGCCGCTGAGTTTACCGTAGCCTGGGAAACTCTCGACGGAAAAATACACGTCGCCTCTGTCGGTTGCGTAGGCGTGACCCTTTTCTATGAGTTTGGACACGAAGTCTATGATATTGTCGATGTTGCAAGTCGCTTTGAGCCAAATCGTGGGGTCGTCAACCTCGAATTTGCGCATAAGTTTGTCTATGCGGTCGATCATCATACTTGCGTATTCGAGAGGGGGTATGCCCGTTTCTTGGGACTTTGCGATAATCTTGTCGTCAACGTCCGTATAGTTGCGAGCGTAATTGACTTTGTAGCCGATTTTCTCGAAATACTTGCGTATTATATCGTAAATGAGGGCTTGATAAGCGTGGCCGATGTGCGCCTCGCCCGAAACCGTGATTCCGCACGCATACATATTGATTTGACCTTCGTGAATGGGCGAAAAGTCCTCTTTTTTTCTCGTTAGCGTATTGTAAATTTTCATACGGAACTTTGTCCTTTTATTTCTGCGGTTTGTCCGCCTGAGATTTGTTTTGCTCGAATTGCGACTCGATTTCCTCGACTTCGGACGGAAGAACATTGTCCTCGTCGACGGTTATGGAATATCTGCAAGAGCGCACGTCGAGTGCCTTTTCGAGTTCGTAAACACGCTTGTTGAGCCTCAAAAATTCTTCCATAATGGGGTCGGGAAGAAGAATCTGGTCCATATCCGCGATTCGCTTGCCGTCTTGCTTGACCACTCTGCCGGGAACGCCGACTACGGTCGAGTACGGCGGAACGTCTTTGAGCACCACGCTTCCCGCGCCGATTTTGCTGTGCGCGCCGATATGTACCGGACCTAAAACCTTTGCGCCCGCCGACACCATAACGCCCTCGTCGAGCGTGGGATGACGCTTGCCCGCGTCCTTGCCCGTGCCGCCCAGCGTTACTCCTTGATAAAGCACGCAGTTGTCGCCTATTTCGGCGGTTTCGCCTATGACGAGTCCAACGCCGTGGTCGATGAATATTCCGCTTCCTATCGTCGCGGCGGGGTGAATGTCTATGCCCGTCTTTTCCTTTGCCTTGAAAGAAACGTAAAGAGCGAGCGACTTCATGCCTTTGAGCCACAACTTGTGCGCATAACGATAAGCACACAGGGCTTTATACCCTGTGTACGTTCGTTTTACAATCCTACTGCTCGTGGCGGCAGGGTCTTTTTGCATAATGACTTGCAAATCGCGCTTTTTTACTTCGGAAATTTTCATATTTCCCCTTGATTATTCGGCGTCTTTATCCTTATTTTCGGAAGTTGCTTTATCTGCGGATTCGCCGTTTTCATTGCCCTCGGGTCTGTTTATCTTGGACGAGAACAAACTCTCACCGCTCGACTCTTGACCGAACAAAGCGTTGATTTCGTCTTCGTAGATGGTTTCCTTCTCGTAAAGAGCCTTAACCATCGCGTCCATAATAGAGCGATTTTCTTTCAATATATTCAACGCGACCTGATATTGCTTATCGATGATTGTTTTGACTTCCTCGTCGATCTTTGCCGCAACTTCCTCGCTATAAGTGAGGTGCGCTTGATAATCTCTGCCAAGGAACACTTCCTCGCTCGTGCCGAGATACATATTGCCGATAGATTCGGACATACCCCACTCGGTGACCATACGTCTTGCAAGTTGCGTGGCTCTCTGAATGTCGTTCGACGCACCCGTCGAGATGTCCTTGATGACAATCTCTTCCGCCGCGCGTCCGCCGAGCATCATTGCAATGTCGTCGAGCAGTTTGCCCTTTGTCATATGGTTGTCGTCGTTTTCGGGAAGGGTTATCGTGTAGCCTGCCGCCATACCGCGAGGGATTATACTCACCTCGTGTACGTCATCGCAATGTTTCATGCGTTTTGCGACGATTGCGTGACCGCTCTCGTGATAGGCGGTGATACGCTTGTCGGACTCGGTGATAAGACGGGATTTCTTTGCAGGACCTGCCATAACTTTGTTGACAGCCTCGCTGATGTCCTTCATCGTGATGACCTTTCTGTTTGCTCTCGCCGCCAAAATCGCGGATTCGTTGAGAATGTTCTCTATGTCCGCGCCCGTAAATCCGGGGGTGAGCCTTGCAAGCGACTTGAAGTTGATGTCGGACGCAAGCGGTTTGTTGCGAGAGTGAACTTTGAAGATTTCCTCTCTGCCCTTGACGTCGGGAACGTTGACGTAAATTTGTCTGTCGAATCTGCCCGGACGCATAAGAGCGGGGTCGAGAATATCGGCGCGGTTGGTCGCCGCCATAACGATAATGGAACTGCTTGCCTCGAAGCCGTCCATTTGAACGAGAAGTTGGTTGAGAGTTTGTTCTCTTTCGTCGTTGCCGCCGCCAAGCCCCGCGCCGCGTTGACGACCCACTGCGTCGATTTCGTCGATGAAGATAATGCAAGGCATATTCTTTTGCGCTTGTTCGAACAGATCTCTCACTCTCGACGCGCCCACGCCTACGAACATTTCCACGAAGTCCGAACCGCTTATGGAGAAGAACGGCACGTTCGCCTCGCCCGCAACCGCCTTTGCAAAGAGCGTTTTGCCCGTGCCGGGAGGGCCTACGAGAAGAACGCCGCGCGGAATACGCGCGCCTATATCCGTATACTTTTTGGGGTGTTTGAGGAAGTCCACTATTTCTTGCAATTCCTGCTTTTCTTCCTCTGCGCCCGCAACGTCGTTGAATCTGACTTTGATGTCGCGCACTTGGTTTGCTTTTGTCTTGCCGAAGTTGAGGGCTTGACCTTGCGCACCCGCGCTCTTTCTCAACACGACCATAAATATGCCGAAAAGCGCGGCGTAAAGAATGAGCGGAACGAGAATGCTCGAAAGAAGCGAACCGCTGGACGGGTCGTCGTATCTTACGGTTACGCCGTCAAGCAAGCCTGC
This sequence comes from uncultured Eubacteriales bacterium, assembly GCA_900547975.1. GTDB lineage: Bacteria > Bacillota > Clostridia > Christensenellales > CAG-917 > CAG-475. The sequence goes on from URIX01000015.1 coordinate 6,037, forward strand.
GGCGGTAAATTCCTTGATGACTTCGGAAAAAGCGACTCTGCCTTGCGTGTTGACGAAATAGCCATAGCCTTTGTCGCCTTTCTTTTGTATGTTTGCAGAATAATTGCCCTCGATGTAAATTGCCTGAATCTCGCCTCGTTTGAGCATCTCTACGAAACTGTCTTCCGTACCCTGATAGTTTATTTCGGTGGGTCTTGTCAGTTCATACGCGATAACGAACGCGATGATGACGAGAAGTATCACGCCGACGATGATGAGTGTGCGTCTTGTGGTTGGTTTCATCTATCCTCCTGAAATCGACGCGGTGCGACGATTCCGCAATAATCATATATTATGTTCTACATATTATAGAAATTAAATACGGAAAAGTCAATGCAACAAGAAATATTTTACGTTCCCTGTCGCCGCGCCTTTTGAGTTAGTATGCCTAAATGTTAAAGACAAAGCATTAAAAACTCATTAAACAAGCCGCAAAAACTTAAAATTTTGTCAAAAATCGAAATTGCGTTAAGCACGCCCGCAAGCAACCGCAAAACAGCGCATCTAAGTGTATGTTTTGTCGTTAGAACTCGGAAATATCGAAAGGTATCGCATTGCGGCGATTAAACAACGAACGTTTTATCTGTTACGCAACAGTTTTGACGGATTCGTTTCTTTTTTCACTTTTTTTGTTTCGCAATTTACAAAAATATTCTTGTGTTTTTTATAATCATTCAACATTTTTTCACTGTTTATTGCATTTAGACCGTAAATTATACACAAATATTCACCATGGGTGTACATTTATACAGAAAAACATCACACCCACCCCGACTTATTAATACATTTTGTCAAAATTGTCCGTTATTTGGTCGTTTTTCAATGATTTTGGCGACTTTTTTGTCTTTATGCAATCTTAAGGTATATATTTGTATGCATTTCGGTTGCATAGAACATTTATTATGAAGTAAAATATACGAAAGATAGATAAATACGTATATTATTTGCGCGTGCGTGTATAAATTGCGGCGCGAAAAACACTAACGCGGGGAGAGTTTACAATGCCAAAACAGTCGAATTCACCTTGTCTTGAAATCAAAAATCTCACGAAACAGTACCATGCCGCGCCCAAACCCGCCGTGGATAATTTGAGCGTATCCTGTTATCCCGGCGAAATCGTCGGACTTCTCGGACACAACGGAGCAGGCAAATCTACGACCCTCAAGTGCGTCACGGGCATACTACCCTATTCCAAAGGCGAAATTTTCATCAACGGCTACAACATCAAAAAAGAACCGGTGAAGGCAAAAAGCACTTTCGGCTACGTCAGCGACAAGCACGACGTTTTCGTAAAACTGACAGGCATGCAATACGTCGATTTCATGGCAAACGCATACGGCGTGAGCGTTGCAGACAGAAAAGCACGCCTCGACAGACTGGAAGAGGTGTTCCAACTCGGCGACAGAATTTTCGACACCATCAACGACTACTCCCACGGTATGCGTCAAAAAATCTGCATGATGGGAAGCCTCATTCACAATCCGAAACTCTGGATTTTGGACGAGCCGATGATCGGTCTTGATCCCCTCACGTCTCAACGCGTGAGCGAGTTTATGAAAAACTACGCACGTCAGGGCAATTGCATTCTGTTTTCCTCTCACAACATAAATTCGGTGCAAAAGCTCTGCGACAGAGCGGTTATCATCCAAAACGGCGTGAAGACCGACGACTTCTATTTCGAGCAATTCGAGCGCGAGCATCCCGACATTGACCTCGAGGAGTACTTCCTCTCTCGCACGGCAAAGGTTGAAAAATGACGAAGTACGCCCTTCTTTTAAAAAAACAACTGCTTGATGCGCTTCCGACCAAGAGTTCAAAAAAGAAATTGCCCGACCTTACGAGTTCTCTTCTGATGTTTTTGCTCGTAGGAGCGATGGTTGCGATTTTCGTCTTGGTTTTTTCAAGATTTATTTCAACGTACACGCAAATCAAAATCAACCGCGTGCCCGACATCTCTGCAAGACAGTACGAGATCATGTCGATGGGCTATTTCATACTCGTCGTGATTTTCGTACTGAGCGGAATCAACTCGCTCTGCCACACCCTGTTTGAAAACAGCGATTTATCCATTCTCATATCCATGCCGTTTTCCGGCAGTGATATATTCCTTTCAAAACTCACGGCGGTATATCTCAAACAAGCGCTTCTTGCGCTCGTGTGCGTGCCGACGCTCAATTTCACCTTCCTCTGCACCACTCACACCCTCACCGCATACAACGGGATTATGACCTTCGTCGTAGCGCTTCTTTTGCCCATAATTCCTCTCGGCATCGCATCGACGGTAGTGTTGCCCTACTATTATCTCAAACGCCTTGCCAACTCGCACTATATTTTCGTTTTTGTAGTGATGACCGTCGGTATGGCACTATTCTGCTGGCTCTATTCCTTCGTGTTCAGATTGGCGCAAAACCTGATTTCGAGCGGAAAAGTCGCTTCTCTTTTCGACGACAAAACGATGGGATTCATCCTCTCGTTCACAAGACACAACTATCCCGCAAACTTGTTTGCAAACATTATGCTCAAGCGCAATCTCGCAACAAGCGTAGGCATACTTGCGGCGGTCGTGGTGGTTTGTGCGGCAATATGTCTTATCGTCGTACGCGCGATTTTCATAAAAGTATCGCATTCGGGGCTTTCGATTCACGTTCCGCACACGCATATTCATAGAGTCAGATTCACAAAAAACACTCGCTTCGGCTCGCTTCTTGCAAAAGAATTTTTGCTCGTTATGCGCACTCCGAACTACGCTTATATGTACTTCACCACTGCGGCGGTTATGCCCGTCATCGCCTACTATTCGGCAAACATTGCGCTTAGCATGCTCACGGGTTTGGTCGGAAAAACCGACGTGAGTTTCGAGATATGCACGTTTATCGTGATTTTGTACTCCACGCTCACAAACACGTTCTGCTCGACCAACATTTCAAGGGACGGATATATGGCGATGACGCAAAAGATTTTGCCGTATTCGCCCGCGCAGATTCTAGGCTCGAAAATCGCATTCTGCTCAATCGTGGCAGAGTCGAGCGTGCTGATAGCCTGCGTCGTGTTTGCGGCAACCGGTCTTGAAAAGGGAGCGGACGTTGCAGTAACGCTTGTTGCCGCTTCTCTTTACGCACTTGCCCAAATCGTGTTTGCGACGAGGCTTGACCTCGACCATCCGCACTTTGCAAAAACGGATGACGGTGAAATCAAAGAATCGAACTCCACCGTTTCGACTATTATTGCAGTCGGACTCGTTGCAAGTTTCGCAATAGGTTTTTCATTGCTTGCGTCGTTCATAAGCCCGTTGGTAAGCGGAAAGGAGTTTTCCACTCTTCCCAAGGGTGCCGACTACGCAATCGCGATATGCTTGCCACTTGCCCTGCTTGCAGGTGCGGCAGGATACTTCTTTGCACACTTAAAGCGTGCGTACGAAAATCTGGATTCGGAGGATTGAGATGAAAAAAGTCGTGACTGCACTCATAATAGTTCTTCCTCTCTTATTCCTCGTGGCGTTGTTTGCGATAACGTCGGTTGCGAGCGTTTCTGCCGATATTCCGGCAAACGCACTCGTGATAAACAACAAGGGCGCGAACGGGATATTCTCGTTTGACCTTGCGAAATACGAACACAAGATGTTTGAGGACGACCTCGACGTAGAAGTGTTGCCCGTCATGGCAAAAAACAAAAAATATTCCCTTAAAATCACCGATGCAAACACGGGCGAGGACACCGATATCGTCACTCGCGAAGAGGACGGTTCTTTTGCCTTCCACGACGTCGGCGTTGCAAAACTCACCTACACGAGCCAAGACGGCGGTTACAGCGACAGCGTTATCTTCAACGTCGCTTCTAGCGGAGTTTTATCCTTCAATCCCGTTCTTCTTGACAGCACCAATGCGCTCGTTGCGCTTGAAAAAGGCGACGACACCGACTACAAAGCGGATATAACGACAGGAGTTTACACTCTTTCGGGCGACTTCTACCCCGCAACCGCAACGGACGTAAGGGCAACCTATACGTCAGAAAATCAAGACGCTATTTCCATAAACGAAGTCAGCGGAAAGATTGCCGCTCGCTTTGAAACGGACGCCGTGGTTGCAATCAATCTCATAGACGCTTTCGGCAACGATGTGCGCAAAACTTTGAAACTCAACGTCCGCCGCACCGGCGACGTGATGATAAACGGACAGCAAACATCCCAAGACCGCAACGACGCACCTATCGTCAGTGCGCCTTTGGGAGCGAAACGCTTCACTTTCTTCGTGGACTGCAAGGGTATATCGCAAAGCGATATCGATTTTGCAGGCGTTGGCGAAAAACTTTCGTTCGAGGCAAGAAAACTATCGAGCGTCAGCGACAGCGCATACGCAATCGACGTAGAACTTGAAAATCCCGTCACGAGCACAACCGACAAACTGTATTGGGTGACGATAAACTCGCAAAGATATTTCCTCTACGTTTCGTTTGCCGACCACGCGTTTTCAGTCAACTCCTTCGGCAATGCCGACGGCAACGACGACCTCGTGCTTCTTGACGAAATGACGACCAAATTCACGGTTTCGTCCGAGCCGTTCGCCGATCTCGAATACGTTTGGGAAATCGCGGACCCCTCGTTTGCGACGATAACCGAGCAATCCAACGAGTACTGCTATATCCAAGCCGTCAAAGACGGTGAAACCGAACTTTTGATTTCCTGGAAAAAGCGCGGCGCAACGCAAACCGAGGGCGTGATAAAGCGCAAACTCGTCGTAACAAAAATCTACACCTCCCTCATATTCAACGAAACCGCCGCCTCGCACGGACTCGGAAATCTCGCAATAGCAAATCAGACTTTCTCGAACGGTGAAATCGTCAAGACGGAATACACGACAAAACTCTTCAACAACGTGCTGGGCAAAGGCCATGCGCAAGAGGAAATCGCATATCCCTACGACAACGTCGAATTTACCTCGTCAAACAACTCTATTCTCGAAATCAGAGCCGACGAAAGCGGCGTGAAACTCATCGTCAAAGGCACAAGCGAAGTTACGGTGACGGCAAATTGGAAATTCGGTTCTCGATTCAACGTCAAACCGACCTCTTTCGCTTTCAACGCGGTTGACGGCGTATACGTCAAAAACTACGAAGAATTGAAGGCGGCAACCGCTCTTAAAAAGCAAGTCGTACTTGCCGATGATATATACCTTGGCGAAAAACTCACCGACGACGAGGGAAACGCCAAATACGACGATGCCCAAATGACGCAAAAACTGCTCTCCCACGTCAAGAAAATCAAGACGACGGCAGACTATAAATACTACTCCAACCTCGGACTCGAACAACCCGAAGTGTACGTTGGATTCGAGTTTGAAAACAACGTTTACGGAAACGGACACTTTATAAGCGCGGAATATATCACCGACTTGAGAGGCGCGCTCACCGACACCGTTCCCTCTTACGCCATCTTCAAAGGGCCGCTGAACTTCGTGGCGGCAAGTATGGGCGGCATAGACGTTGCCTCAGTCAAAGCACAGGACAACATTTCCTTCCTCGTGCGCAAAAACGGAATAGTTCTTGACAACCTCACTCTTGCAGGTTGCGACGACGACTCGCTCTATGTCGAGGACAACGACGGAAACAAGAAGATGGAACTCACGTTGCTCAACGAAAAAGGCACTACCCTCGAGGTTATGTGCAACGCAACGATAAAGAATTGCCGCATTAAAAACGGGCGCACGGTAGTGAGAGTGTTCGGAAGAAGCGGCGTCACGCAAGAGAGCGTAAATCCGCAGACCGAGCGAATCAACGTCACCATAGAAGGTTCGAGATTGCAGACGGCAAGAGAATTTATCCTCAAAATCGGCACAAACAGGTTCTTGAGAGGCAACGCAAGCGACCTCGCGCCCTCGCTCACCGACAAAAACGGTGCAAGTTACAACAATCACAACTCCTCGGCTTGCGACGCATACGCAAACGACGAATACTTTATGAACAACTACGTCCTCACCGACGTCACTCTCAAAGACAGCGTGCTTTCCACGAGCGGGCTGTTCTCGGTGGGTATGGAAAGTCACTTCTCGGGCGGTATGCTCGATATGCCGACGATGGGCTTTTCCTACCTCAACGGCTGGGACGGACTTGCGGCAACGAGTTATCCGGCTTGCCTGCGCCTTGTTGGCGAAGTGATTCTTGACGACTGGAAGGAACTTTCGCAAGTGGACAGCAGCACTCTCATCGAAGTCAATCTGCAAGACAATCAACAAAGCCTTTCCTGGCTCGAACTCAACATACCCGAAATGCTTCGTGAAATGTGCAAACTTCCGGGGAACGAGAATATCGTGTCCGAGATAAACGGCAAAGAATACGTCCACGGCGGCATCGCGTTCTACGGCGGCGGAAAGAACTATTCTATTCTCGATTTGAACGGATATACGTTTGAGAGTATGAACCAGTATCTCGTCAATATCGGCGTACTTGCAAACTCTCAAGATTCCGAGTTGCACACGCAGGGACAACTTCTTCCGCTTGCGGCAGGCACGGAAGATTTCCGATTCGTTATGTTTGACGCAACGAGCAAATTTAACGCATCGAGCAAGCATTGACATAATATGAATGCAAATCGGTTTTCAAAACCGAAGGCATAAAAACACGCATTTTTGTAGCAATCAAGCGCACGGCTGCGACAAGTCGCGGTCAGTCGGTCCTTTTGCGACCGACATCGAGAAAGAATCCTATTGATTTTGGGGAAATAGGAGGAATGATAGGAATGAACAAAAAACACATAAATGCCCTTCTTCTTGCTGTGGCATTGGTGGCGATACTCGTTTGCGTATTCGCCGCCTGCGACAAAACCACACAAGAGGACAAGCGTATCACGATTACATTTGATTTGAATGACGGCTCTGCCGTGAAAGAAGAAACAATCGTCCCTAACAATATAACGTATACACCCACGCGCACGGGATACGACTTCGTATGCTGGACGACGGACAAAGACGGCACCGAGACGTTAGACCCGTCCAAACTCAAGAACGGGAGCGTACTTTACGCACAATGGAAAATCAAGACCTTCAAAGTCTCTTTCTATCTTGACGAAGCCACGCTCGTCACAGAGACCACCGTCGAATACGGGAAAGGAGCAACCGCGCCGTCCGTTGACGTTTTCAAAGATTTGCTCGGCGCAAACGAGCAATTTACCGGTTGGGACAAAGACTTTTCAAGCGTCACGAGCGATCTTAAAGTATACGCCGTGATAGGTCAGAACGAGCAAAAGTACACCGTAAAATTCGTGGTGAACGGCGAGGTCGTCAAGCAAACCGAGGACAACGCAGGCAACGCGATAAGCCTGCCGCTTGAAACAGAATACAGTGAAAAAATCCCGAGCGGATTCAGATTCGTGAATTGGGTTGACGAAAACGGCGTTGAAATCGTACAAGGCGCGACTCTCGTCAAAGACGTGACTTACACCGCCTCTTTTGAATTGGTTGAGCCGGGACAACCCGTGCTCACTCAAAACTTTGCAAACGGCAAAACCGAATTCTATTACGGCGATACGGTGAGCGTCACGGCAAGCGGATTGAGCGCACCCGCCAAAATCACCTACTCTTACGAGTGGTTTGACGAGAGCGGAAACAAGCTCGCCGCAAGCGAAGACGGCACGGTATGCTCGGTGGAAAGATGGATTGCGGGTTCACACTCCCTCACCTGCAAAGCAACCGCCTCGAGCGACGGTTACACACCCGTATCGTCACAAGCAACGATTGCGATAACCGTCCAAAAAGCGACTTTAACCGCAATTATCGCACCGATAAACATCAGTTACGGTGATAAATTGCCCACGATCTCCCTTTCATACGAGGGTTGGGCGTTCGGCGAAGAAGCGATTTCTTTTGCATCCGATTCTTTCGTCACTCAATACGAGCAAGGCAAGAGCGTGGGCGACTATATTTTGAGCGTTCGCAACGTTTCTGCGGCAAACTACGAGGTGAAAGGCACGAATACGGACGGCTCGATTTCTGCAACGATCCACGTCGACAAACGTCCCGTCGCAGCCAAAACCACTCTCACGTTCAGCGCACAATATACGGGCGCAGCGTTGAGCGCGAATTTTGACGAAAACGATTTTTCGGGACTTCTCGAAGGCCACAAACTTGCGCTCTGCCTTGAAACGAAAGGCAACGGCGTGACGGAATATGCAAACGAGCAAATCCTCAGAAAATCCTTGACTATCGTTGACGAGGACGAAAACGACGTCGTGCAAAACTACGACGTAACCTACGTCGCAAGCGCATCAATCACCCCTGCAAGCATCAGATTTACGGCTCCCGAAAATCAAACTCTCACGTTCAACGGCACGGAACAATCTCCCTCCGCAATCGCGGTTGAAACTTCCAACTGCACCGTCGCTTACTCGACGAGCGAGGACGGCGAGTTTTCGGGCGCGCTTCCCGCTTTCAAAAACGCGGACACATACACGGTATATTATAAAATCGCGCGCGCTAACTACGCCACGGTAAGAGGCAACTTCGCCGTCGTGATGAATAAGGCAAAGGCGACCGTCACCGCAAACGACGCGTCCGTAGCGTACGGGCAAAACTTTGCGCCGAGCGGCGATGCATACTCGACGAGCGACCTCTTCGGAGAAAATATCGTCGTCACCCTCACTTGCGAATATCGCGCGGGCAATAAAGTCGGCAACTACGCTATCGTCGTGTCGGCAGAGGACAACGCAAACCTCGATATCACGCTACAAAACGGTGCTCTTTCCGTCACTAGAGCAACGCTTGAAATCACGCTTGCAAGCGACAATTCCGTCACTTACGGCGAAGCGTTTGACTTCTCAAAAGTGATCGCGGACGAGAAAGGTCGTTTCGAGGGCGATTCTCTTGCCGATTTGATCGAACTTTCCACCACTTATAAGCAAGGCGACGGCGTAAAAGCCAACGGCTACGATATCGTATGCACGCTCAAAGATGACAAAAATTACACTCTCGTATGTGAAAAAGCGGCGCTGTCCGTCACTCACAGAAAAGCGACCATCGCCGTCAAAACGCCCGATGCAGTCGAGTACGGCGAAGAAGCAGGCAAGTTTGAATACGAGATAACGGGTCTCTACGATAGCGATACGATCGCTTGCACGCCCTCTTGCGGCTATGCGGTCGGCAACATCCCCGGCGAGTACGAAATCACCGTTTCCGACGTGCTCCAAAACGGCAACTACGAAGTCGAAACGGTCGGAGCCAAACTCACCGTGACCAAGAGAGCGATTACAATCACCGCAAAAGACGCATCCGTCGTTTACGGCGACGAAAAACCGTCGTTTGAATACACCTCGAGCAAGAATTTCGTTGAAAACGACGTTCCTACGATCACTTTCGATTGTGAATATACACAAGGCACAAGTGTCGGCGAATATCCGATCACGCCCATCGCAACCATCGCAGACCACTACGATATAACCGTAAAACAAGCCTCTCTCACCGTCACAAAGAGAACTGTTACCATCAAGTTTGACGACGACAACGTTGCCTACAACAATGGCGAAAAGGCTCGCTTCGACGTCTCCGAACACGCAGTCGGCGTTTCTGCGCAAGACGCGATTTCGGGCATACTGCAAACCAAGAGCGGCGATAAGAACGTCTATACGGCAAGCGGAAGCGAACTCGGCGACTTCGAGTATGCAGACGGCGTGAAGATCGTTAGATCTGAGAGTGGGCAAGACGTTTCGGTCAACTACAACGTGCTTTACGACGTCAGAGTCGAAATAAAAGACATGCCCGTCAAATACGAAGTTTGCAAGGTCAGAACCTTCGCCTACGACGGCGAGCAACACGACGTATGGGTGAGCGCACAAGAAGGCGCAACCGTAACCTATATAGTAAACGGAATCGAGCAATCTCAGATGCCTAGCGTATGCAATGCAGGCGAATATAAGTTTACTTTCAGGATCGTCGAGGAAGGCTTGACTCCGGTCGAAGGCACTTTCACCGCCACCGTTACGGCAAAGAGCGCAAAAATAATCGTCGGCAAGCAAACCGCAGTATACGGCGAAAACTTCGCTTTGGATAACAACGCCTTCGCTATGGACGGCGTGCTTGAAAAGGACGAGGCTTCCGTTTCGGTCACGCTCTCTTGCGATTATCAAAAGGGCAACGACGTAGGCAACTATACGATAAGCGCGGTTGCAACCCACGCAAACTACGCCTTCTCGTATGAAAACAACGTAATTACGGTCAGCGCAAAAACCGTCGTGCTCGACGAAAAGACCTACGACGTAACCTACGGCGAAGCCGCTCCCGCACTCACGGGATTCACCTCTCAATCGGTGGACGTCGTCCTTGACTTCATCTCTCTTTCAACGGACTACGAGCAAGGCAGATTCCAAGCCGAATACGCAGTGAAAGCAACCTCTTCGAACGCCAACTATATCGTTGACGCAAGCAAGGTGAAACTTGTCGTAAACAAGAGAACGCTCACGCTCGGCTTCGACCAAAGCACGCTTTTGACGACGTACGGCAACAAAGCAAACGTCGCATACGTTGAGAGCGGATTGCTCGATCACGACGGAAGCGGAATGAGCGTAGAATACGCTATAGACGGCGGTTGGCAAACCACCGTCGGCATCCTCGGCGCAGACACTTACGCAGTGCGCATAAGCCTTTCGGACAATATCCTCGCAAAATACGAGATTTCGTCGGATTCCGTCCAAAGCGCGACTTTAACCGTACAAAAAGCAACGCTCAACATCGGTATTGAACAAAATTCGTTGAATATCGTCTTTGGTGAAGATACAAACTTCTCCGCAACTTACAACGGCTTCGTGAACGGTGAAAACGAGTCCGTCCTCCAAGGAACGCTCGCCTTCGCATGCGATTACGACACGCAAAAACGCGCAGGCAACTTCCCTGTCACGATGAGCGGTCTTTCATCGAGCAACTACGAAATCGTCTATGCAAACGACGCGGTTTTGACCGTGGACAAAGCAAAGGTGACGATCACCGCAAAGAATCAATCCGCCGAGTACGGCGAGGCTTTCACGCTCGACGAAACCGCCTACGAAATCAAGGTGACTTCGGGCAAGATGCTTGACACTGTCAACGTTACGCTCGTATGCTCCTACACAGTAGGTGACAACGCAGGCTCGTACGATATCGCCCTCAACGTAGGCGACTGTGCAGACTACGATATCACGACGATCGGCGCAACGCTCACGGTCAGCAAGACAACATACACTTCGGATGCCGTGCAGAGCGCACTTGTAGGATACAACCTCAACAACCTCAAAGGCGTATACACTCCCCACACGTCAATCTCCGCTTTCAAGAATTTGAACGGAACCGGATTTGTTTGGGCAAACGAGGACGAGAATATCTCTTGCACGAAGAATAACGTCGGCTATGCGGCAACCTACTGCGCAGACCCCACCAACTACAACGCCTATTCGTTGTCGATTTTCGTCAACCTCGAAAAAGCCAATTCAAATCTCGCTTTGGACGGCACGCTCGAATACGACTGGAGTGGCAATTCAATCCCCTACGTTGCAGACACAATCGCAAAACTCAAATCCGACAACACCGACGGCGACCCCAACTTCGCCGTTGTCATCACCTTCCCGACAGTTGTGAGCGAGGTCAAGGACGGCGGCGTGTACACTCTCACCGCAACGATTTCGGAAACCGACAACTACAAAGCAGACAGCATCACAATCACTCTCAAAGTGAAAGCGGCTGAAGTGAACAGTACAAAATACACCGTTGAAGACGCTATTGACAAAGTCCGACAAGGTGGCGGCACAATCAACCTGTTCGGCAATGCGTTTATCGCAAACAACCTTACAATCCCGAGCGGAGTCACTTTGGTTTTGCCAAGTGATAGCGATACAAGCAACGACCTCAGCACTCCAACCTATGGCAACGGACAACAAGGATACGTTGATGAAAACAGCGAATTTATAAAAACGATTCTAACGATTCAAGAGGGTTGCGCAATAACCGTCAACGGAAAGATTCTTATAAGAGGACTCTTGGGTGTTCAAACACAGCCTATGGAAGGACATACGTCAGGTTCACACAGCCAAATTATCAACAACGGAACTATGATTTTTGAAAGCGGTGCAGAACTTGCCGCGCGCGGATATGTGAAAGGAAAAGGATTTGCGCATTTCAAAAACGGTTCGGTTGTTTACAGTCCGTTTGTCGTTCTTGATTATAGCGGCGGTACAAATACTAGAGCAACTTACCAAAAAGGTAACATTTCTCCGTTTAATCAGTATGAGATGCCCAATGTTCAATGTGATCAGCGCTTCGATGCAGGTTCAAAGCATATTGGATATATGGATCTTTGGACTGACACTCCGTCTCAACACAATACAACCCAACAATCAGTGATCGGTGACATAATAAAACTATTGGACAACAGTTATATGCTGAAATCTTATAAAAACAGAAAAACGACGCTGACTTTTGTCGGGAACGTCGAACTCGGCTCGCTTACACTAACAGTAAAGGTTGCTCTTTCTCATATCGATGTAAAAATGTCTGAAGTAAGTTTCCCGATTCCCTGGACTTATTCTATCAACATCGGTGACGGTGAACACAAATCATCATTAACCACCACATATGATTATAAAATTCTAACCGGCGCTACAGTAACGATAAACAAAAATGCAACGCTCAAGACAACGGGAAGAATCGTTGTGTATACGCAACTTATCGATAACAATCTTATAAACAATAAGTCAACATATCCGATAAAAGATGCTGCAGTGTTTTCTGTGAACGGAACTTATAATATGGGAGGGACTTTTGGTGGCAGAGTACAATCATTGCAATCCGGCGCAGTGCTAAACGTTTCAGCGTCCTCTCTATCTATCGAAACTTCCGAAGGAAACTCAAAGGGAACATCAAAAGCGGCGGCGTTTGCAGGAATTGGAATGAAATTCACAAGGATTTGGATCTTGACAGAATACGCAAGATTTGATGAAGTTACCCCAACCATTACTACGGCGTCAAAATCTGCAAATGGTGCGAGTTACACCGAATACACCGCAGTTGCAAAAGGAAGCAACTTAATTCAATCAGGCAAGACCTACACATACAACGGTTCGAGTTGGACGGTAGGCTGACGGCATCACGATTGACAAAACAAAAAACCACCGAGGCGTTTTGCCTCGGTGATTTTTTTATTCGTTTTGAATTTTCTTCATCTTTGAGAAGTAGTTTGCTTCGCCGATAACGAACAGCAAACCCGCAACGACGAACATGGTGACGCCGATGCCGTAGCCGACGCTTCCCGGAACGAGAAAGAAAAATGCAAGTCCCACGGAAAACGCGATGAATGCAACCAAAAGGAACAAAATCATCACGTTCATATTGCCGAGTTCCGCAACTCTTTTGACGAGATTTTTGTCTTCCATATCACACCTCCTTTTGCCATATCGTGTGCAAAAATCGCGATTTTATTCTTTTGGGTCAAACGCTGCAAAAATACCGTCATTTAGCGTTTAGATTTTCGGCGCGCGGCAATAATTAGGCAATGAGAAAAACGAAACGTAAACAAGACGAAATCGAAAAAATCTATATTCCCTCTCAACTTTCCTCTTGCGTGGCAGAGTCCGAAAACGACGGCGAATACGACCCTCTCGCGCCGTTCGTTGCGCGTATGTTCAACGACATAATCGAAAAAGGCGACAGAGAAATCGTGGTCGTATGCTTCGGCACGAACGCTATTTCTGGCGACTCTCTCGGACCGTCCGTCGGCACTCTTCTCACAACAAAATATAATGTTCCCGCATTCGTATACGGCACGGACGAGGCGCAAATCAACGGCAAAAATATGCAGGAATGGCTTGCGTTTATAAAGTCCGTGCACCAAAACGCATTGTTCGTCGCGGTGGACGCTTCGCTCGGAAGCAAGGATAAAGTGGGACAAATCGTGCTTCGCGACGACGGGGTGTGTCCCTCGGGCGTGACGGGCAAATCCGAGCGTTTCGGCGATATAGGCGTCTTGGGTATAGTTGCCCGCAATCAAAGCGACCCCCTTATGCAACTTATGACCGTATCGCCTGTTTATGTTGACAATTTGGCAAATGAAATAGCGATTATGCTGAAAGCGGCACTTGTGTGAATGAGTGTGCGCACGCAGATTTTCGCGATTTTTCCGCCGTTTTTCAAAAGGGTTCGGGGCGCAGCCGAACTTTTTTTGTTTTTGTATTGCATATAATTCCATATCAGGTTATAATGTTTATAATCAACTTTTTGCGCATATGCGCGCCTATGGCGTACGCTTGCGCACACCTGAAGGAGCAACTATGACGTCATTTTTACTATCTGCCGATATACCTTACGCGGACATCGCGTTTTTCGTCGTTGTCGCGCTCGGCTTGATTTTGGGCGTCATTCGCGGATTCTCGAAATCCTTCAAGGGCGTGTTCCTCTCGATTGCGATTATGCTTTCGGCACTGCTTTTAATCACCCCCACTTTCGATTCGGTGCGCAATCTCGATATGTTCAAAAATATGGAATCTTCCATAACCGAAAAAATCGAGAGCGGCGACAAGATTTTCTCTCAAAAAATATTTATAAGCACTGACAGCGAAACGGGCGAGAAAAAATATTACGTCGAAGTGTCGGGCGAGGAAGGAACGTCGAAAGTCGAACTTGAAAACAGCATGGGCGACGGATTGACTTCATCTCTCAAAGGCAAATTCGCGCTGTGGCTTGCAAAGACGTTCATCACCGAAGACGGACAGTCGGTAGGCGGCGTTGCCGGCACGTTTGTGTCCGACATAATCGTTGCGGTGATTATGTTTGTCGTGTACTGCGTCGCTCTGGGGCTTATATGCTGGCTTCTTCGCAAGATTTTTGCCAAAATGCACACGTCCGAATCGGGCGCACTGAAAGCGATAGACCGCATTTTCGGCGCAATCGTGTCGACGGCGTTCGCGCTGGTGTTTATCCTCGTCGTGCTTGCGATACTCAACGCGCTCAAAGACAAACTGCCGACGGTGGACGAGGCTCTTTCTTCCTCGACTGTTTGCGGATATTTTTATCAAAACAATCCTGTGGCAAAACTTTTCACCGAAATTTTCGGTTGATAAATCTCGTGTCTGCTTTGTGCAGACACGTTTTATATTATGGGGTATATTATGAAAGTACTTCGCGGAACTTTAACATTCGTTCTCGGTATGGTGATCGGCATCATACTTTTTGTCCTCGCAATCGGAGGCGCGGTTGTCGCCTTGGGCACGTCCGTTACGGTGGGTCAACTGCAATCGAATTTCACAGAGGAAGGTCCGATTGCTGCCGATAGCGACCTTTACAATCAAACCATTCTCGACGCCGTCAAAAACGTTATGGCCGACATACAGGGCGTTTCTTCGGGGAGCGTGTCGTTGCAGACGTTGTATCAGCACTACGGTCTTGCCGTCCTCAACGGAATAAGCGGAATAGACTTCACCTCAAAAGACTTCTACACTGCCCCCGTCAAGGATATTTTGAACGACTTGTCCATTGTGGTAAACTCGTTCACGCTCGACGACGTGAGCAAACTTGCCGACATAAACTTTTCGGATTTTAATTTACCCATACTCGACGACAACCTCGACAACAACGTAAAATCCGCAATCGAGAATATTATGGGGTCGCTAAACGGCGACATCTCGGTGAGAAAGATAAAGGACAACTTCGGCATCGACATCGGCGTTGAGGACAACAAACTCATTGCGACGTTGCAAGACGTTGCTTTGTCCGCTTTCGGTGCGGTTGTGAACGCAATCACCCTCGACAAACTTCTGGAAGTGGATTCCGACACGTTTATTCCCAAGGGCGAAAACCTCGTATACCAAAAGGTTAACAAATACGAAGAAGTTTCAAAATCCGACCTTGCAAACGCAAATTACGCCCCCGCGCTCGGCGTGGAAACGTATATTTTCGGCGCAATAGACACCGATAACGACGGCACGACGGACAAACTCGTCGAAAAAGAACTTCGCTACGTCAAAAAGACCGTAAAGGGCGAAGACGGCGAGGAAAGCGAAAAATACGTCGTGGACAATTCCTGCTATGCGGAAGGCTTCTCTGCCGACGAAAACGAAACGACGTTCTATCGTCACGTTCAATACGTCGTCGCAACGAGCACTTCGAACAACGCCGCAAGCCTTTATATCGTCGCGTACGCCAACCGCATTGCGACATTCAACGGCGCAAACTACACCCTCGTATCGAAGGGATTCGTGCCCTTGACCGATATTACTTTCTCGCAAACGCCCGACATCAAAGGCAACAAAATCGACGTTCAAGCGGTCAAGTACAAACTCGAAGACGGAACTTACGAGGAAAGTGCGTCCTTCTACGTTATGGACGATGAAATCGACAAAGACAGTATGCTTCGCACCCTCGACGACGGCGAAGAAGCGGGCGGCAGAAAACCGTACTTGCGCATACACAAAGGCACTTCGGCGCAAATCCTTCAAATCGTGTCTAATATGACCGTCGTGGAACTTCAAAATGCCGACACCCTTCTCGACCAATTCACGATAGGCGATGTCGTCGACACAACCAAACCCGACACCGCAAAGGCAATCATCGCTCTCAAAGACTGCAAACTCAGCGAGATAGGCACGAAAATCAACGACCTCAAAATCGACGAACTCGTCGACGTCAAGGACGAGTCAGCCCCGATTATGAAGGCTCTTGCAAAAAGAGGTTGCACCCTCAAAGACATCGACACGATCGCAAACAAACTTACGATAGGCGAAGTGCTCGACATAAAATACGACTTGTACGAAGAAGCAACGGACGGCGCATACGTCAAATGCGAAGTGTACGTTCCCTACAACGTATACGCGCACGGCGAGGGCGTTCAACTTTACGCAAAACAAGCGGACGGAACATATAGCGCGGTGACGGCGGTTGCGGACGGCGAAACCGCATTCGTCGCGGTTGCAAGATACCGTCTCTACAACGCCGATACCGACGGCGCGGCAACGAGATATAATCGCGCCACGCAAGGCGCAACGGCTCTTGCTCTTCAACAAATGGCAAGGCGCGGCTACACTCTCGACGACATCGGCGCAAGACTCAACGATATGTTCTTCGACGAACTTGTACGAATCGAAAGCGGAGACAATATCCTTATGAAATCGCTGTCCAAAAAGGACGCTACTCTCGACAATATAAGCGAAGTCGTGAATACGCTCAAAGTGGACGAAGTCATCGAAATAAACGAAACGTCCTCTCGCCTTATGCAATCGCTCAAGGCAAGAGATTGCCTCGTCACCGAACTCGGCAATATTTCCGACCAACTCACCCTTGCCGAAACGACCGACATCGCGTTTTACAAGTACACCGAGTCGGCAAACGGCAAGTACGTCAAAGTGGTCGAGGATAAATACGTCTACTGCGACGGCAACGAGTATTTCGGAAGCGAACGCTTCTCGAAAGACGACGAGGGCAATTACGTTTCCGACGAAAACGGCAAATACGCAAAAGCGTTCTACTTCACGCTCTACAATCCCGTGCAGCACGGCGGACTTAAAACCTACACCCGCAAGACGGACACAACCGAACTCGGCTATACGCCGTCGTCTGCGGTGCTTCAACGTATGGCGTATTCAATGCTCGGCGACTTTTCAAATTCGTTCGGAAAACTCACGCTCGGCGACGTTATGGACATCGACGCGGATATTTACGAGCAAGACGCAACCGTCAATCCCGACACGTCCTACTTCTACTACGACGTTGTAAATCACCTCTTTATGCGCCAAGGCGGTTCTATCCCCTCGACGGTTACCGACGCATACAAGAACTACAAAGTAAAAATCGCGGGCACGAGTTCGTCCGTTATCAAACGCCTTGCGTACGTCCCCGTTGACGATTTGTCAACCGCAATGGAAATCGTGATGAAAGATATGCTTCTTTCCGAACTCGTGGACGTGTACGAGTTCTCGACAATCGAGAGTATCGACGCGACCTTTGACAGAAACACGAGCACCGTTTACGAAAACGACCGCTTCATCGTCGGTAAGGTCGGCGCTGAAATCGATTCGGAAGGAAACGAAAAACCCTTCACCTACGTCTACGACAAAACGGGCAAGTATATCGCAAGAACCTACGCTTTCGTCAAAGCAAGCGACGCCCTTCTCAACGACAGAAAAATCGGCGAGGGTGCTTTCAAATACCAACAAACCAAATCGCTCACCGACATTGCATCGGGCAATATTTATTACTATGGTACAAAAGACGGAACCAACTATGTATACGACCACAACACCGCTCTCTGCGCATACGTCGCATACAAAAACCTGTCGTCCTCAACGGTGGGAGAAACCACATCCGAAAAACTTTACAAACGCGTTGACGGAACAGATTATACTTTCACCAAATATAAAAATGAAAGTGGAGATTTGTACGTTCTCATCAACGGCAAATATGTGAAGTATGACTCGTCAAACCTCGCTCACGCACGTGAAACCATCTACCAAAAACAGCAAAATCCCGACACGGTGTACTTTGTGGACAAATCCACACCCGGCGTTGTCGGCGACGATAGTTATGCATATAAAAAAGCGGACGTGCTTTATGCAAAACAATACTGCGAAAACATCTATGTCAAGGACGCAAACGGCGCGTACACCGTCATAAACGGCAAAGCGGAAACCTATGTTGACGGCGTACATGACAGCACCGCAAGATACCGCGTCGTCGTGGGCTACCTTGCGCAAGTCAACGAAGTTTACAACACCACGTCAGGCGGCATCGCGTCATACACAAATCCTCTTCCCCACCTCACCGCAAGAGTGAACGTCGAAAACGAAAAGAGCGAAGCGGTGCTTCGTATGATTGCAAGAGAGCAAGTCACGATAGAGAACATCAACGGCATCGTTAAAAACGCTAAGATTTCCGATATTATGGATATAACGGAAGGAAGTTTGTTCTACGACTTCAAGGAAAGCAAACTCGATGATTTGAGCGACGACGTTGAAAAGAAATTCGCAAATATGACAATGGGACAACTCATTATGTATGCGGATATAAGCGGGCTTGAAAACGGCGTTAAGGAAGTTATCTCGGATATAACGCTCGAAAACTTCTTCCATAGTCTTACAATCCAAAACGGCATCGCCGTCAACCTCGAAAAAGCGTACGGCTACAAAGTGTAATGCGTATTAAAGCGTAACGTATTAAATCAAACAAAACAACGTACTTCAAAACCATATTAAAAACGCAAAAACGGCTGTTAACCGGCCGTTTTCGTTTTGATTAAATATTCGTTTTGTAAAAATCTTGCGTCTTTTTACTTTTCGGAAAGTTCGAGCCATTCTTCTTCGATAGGCGCGAGATTTTCTTTGAGTGCGGAAATTTGAGACTCGATTTCGGCAATCTTTACGTAGTCGGTATACACGCTTTCATCGTTATGCATAACATCTTGCAAAGAAGAAATTTGCTCGTTTATGACGTTCATTTTTTCTTCGAGAAAACTCATTCTGTGCGCGCGCCTCGCTTCTTCTTTGCTTTGCGATACGGGCTTCTCTTTTTTCTTAACTTCGACGGATTTGCCTTGATTCTCACCACTTTCGCTTGCGGTTTTTCTCGATTCGTATTCGGAATATTTGCCATCGAAAAGTTCGATTTTCCCGTCGTTGAAAACTATGAGTCTCGAGCACACTCTGTTGATAAAATATCTGTCGTGCGACACGGTTATCACTGTTCCCGTGTAGTTTGAAAGCAGTCTTTCAAGCGTTTCTTTGCCGATGATGTCCATATGGTTGGTCGGCTCGTCGAGTATGAGAATATTAGGTTTTTTTCTCAATATTTTGCAAAGTGCGAGCCTAACTTTTTCGCCGCCCGACAGGTCGCATATACGTTTGAAAACGTCGTCGCCCGTGAGCATAAACGCGCCGAGCGCACTGCGCGCTTCGGTGTTGGACAACATAGGAAATTCGTTTTGGAAATCTTCGAGCACCGAGAGCGTTGAAAAACTTTGCGTCGAGGTTTGGTCGAAATACCCGACTTGTGCGTGAAGCCCGAATGTTGTGCTGCCGCCGAGCGGTTTTAGTTTGTGAACGATTGTTTTCACAAGTGTGGATTTGCCCGTGCCGTTCTGCCCTATTATGCCGACTTTTTGACCTCTTTTGACAATGGTGTCAACTTCGCCGAGCGGCTTGTCGTAGCCGAATACGAGTTTGTCGATAACAACCGCTTTTTCGACGGTTTCGCGTTCGGGTTGAAAGTTGGAACGGAATGTTGCCGTATCGAAATTGCTCGGCGTTCCCACTTCGCCTATGCGCTCGATTTGTTTGAGTTTTGCTTGCGCCATTGCGGCTTTGTTCGCCTTGTATCTGAACTTTTCAACGAGCGCGGTAAGGCGGTCTATTTCCTTTTTGCGCATAATCGAGTCTTTGAGCGCCTTGTCGTAGGCTTGCTGTTTTTGCGCCATAAACGAGGTGTAGTTGCCTGCATATCGCTTCGTTTCGCCGTACTCGATTTCGTATACGACGTTCACGATTTTGTCCAAAAACATACGATCGTGCGACACTATCACGCAGGATTTTTTGTATGCGCAGAGATAGTTTTCAAGCCACTCGATTGCCTCTAAATCCAAATGGTTGGTGGGCTCGTCCAAAAGCAAAACGTCCGGCTTTGACAAAAGCAGTTTCAAAAGCGCGATTTTGGTGCGCTGTCCGCCCGAAAACTCACACAGCGGCTTTTTCATATCCTCGTTTGAAAACCCAAACTTTTTCACCGCCGTGAGGTATTCTTTTTTATAGGTATATCCGCCCTCTCTCTCGAATTGTTCGCAAAGACGAGAATATCTTTTTACGTTTTGGTCGCACGAATCCGTTTGCAGCGCCGAAAGCGCGCTTTCCATATCCGCCTCTATGCCGAGCAAATCGGAATACGCTTCCAAAATCTCGTCGAGCATAGTTTTGGACTTATCGTCGTTGCTGGTCTGCTTCAAAAAACCTATGACGGGATTGCCGCTTGTAAAAACGCCGTACGGCGCGTCGTCCTCGCCCTTTTGGCACTCAACCTCACCCGTCAAAACTTTGAGAAGCGTGGTTTTTCCGCAACCGTTGCGACCGATAAGCGCGATTTTTTCGTTTTCGTGAATGACGAAATCAGCCTGATAAATCACAGGTGTTCCGTCATATTCTACCGCTACGTTGGATACGTTTATTTGCATACTTCGATTTTATCCTATTTTGTAAATTAAGTCCATAAAATCCTCAAACATCTAAAATATAACTATAAAACTATAAAAAAGTGTCACATAGTGCCGCCGCACAACCGTGCGGCAGGGGTCAGAGTTTCCAACAGGCGATAAAACAAAACGAACACTTTGATTAGTGTTCGTTTTATTGCCTAATGGCACGCTTATATCGGGACGCTCAACACGCGCAATAAAAAAAGAACGCTTTTGCGTTCTTTTTTGGCGCCTCGGCGTGGTACGCCGCCCCGCATTTTCCAAATGCGCTTCGGGACTCGGACCCCCGTGTAGTAGCGAAGGAAAATAAAATTGTTTATTACTTTTCCGAGCGTCCACTTCGGAAGAAGTGTCGTGGCACAACGTGCCGACGTGCGTCTTCGCGCGTCTGGGGTCCCCCTCAACTTCGACGATATAAAAAAAGAACGCTCTTGCGTTCTTTTTTGGCGCGCTTGTATCGGGACGCTCAACACGCGCAATAAAAAAAGAACGCTTTTGCGTTCTTTTTTGGCGCCTGTTGAGGGACTCGGACCCCCGACACTTCGGTTAACAGCCGAATGCTCTACCGACTGAGCTAAACAGGCATTTGTTTTTCAATGCTTGTTTATAATAATCTTTCCGAGAGAATTTGTCAACGATTTTTTGTATTTATGCACCACTCTATTTATTATTTTTTACTCTCGCCGCGCAAAACGGATTTTTGAAACTTTAATTGTTTTTTAACAGTTGTATGTTTTTATAAGATAACGATTATATGCGAGGTGTATGTATGAGCGAAAAAGATATGAAAAACTCTGCACCGAAAATCAACACGAGATTGCGCCACAATATTTTGGAAATGCCGAAATGTATTTACAAGGCGAGCGGAATCGTAATTTACGGCCGTCGTATAAAGAGCATAGTTTTCACGACGGATCTTGCGATTATACGAAACTGTGACGCGGACGCGGTGTTTGCCGTGTACCCTTTCACCCCTCAACAAGTGATAAGCGACGCGATAATAAAAGCGTCTTACATACCCGTATTTTGCGGCGTTGGCGGAGGCACGACCAAAGGACTGCGCACGGTTGCGATTGCAAAAGACGTAGAATCGCAAGGCGCGATGGGAGTTGTTCTAAACGCACCCGTATCAAATCTCAACCTCTCTGCCGTTGCAATGGCTGTGGACATTCCCATCATTATCACAGTCACGAAAAAAGACACCGATATATTATCGAGAATCGAAAGCGGCGCGACGATTCTGAACGTGGCGTGCGCGCAGGACACACCCGAAGTGGTTGCGAGTATAAGGCAAAACTTTCCCGATATTCCGATAATTGCGTCGGGTGGGAAAACGGAAGAAAGTATTTTGAAAACCATCGAAGCAGGCGCAAACTCAATCACTTACACGCCGCCTTCGACACAGGATTTATTCAAAGAAATGATGTTGAAATACAGAGAAACCTGAATATCGGGTTTCTTTTGTTTTTTTTACACAATAAACGGTTTATATAAACAAATCAACATAATAAAACCGCAGTTTTGCAAATTTTACGCTTTTTATATTTTTATTTTTTACGGCAGTTTCGGTTGCCTTGATTTATTAAAACATAATATTAAAAAAAATAAAAGTCTTATTTATATATAGTGTGATATAATATAGGCATTATGAAAGAAGTTATTATCGACGCGCTTCTGGATAGTTTGAAAATATTTGCGGTGGTGGTTGTTTTCCAATACATCATTGCGCTTATCGAGCCGAAACTGTCCGAAAAAATATCCCTAAAAGGCAAACTCGCACCGCTGATAGGCGTGAGTATTTCACTGTTGCCTCAATGCGGATTCAGCGTGGTCGCAACGGATTTATATCAAAAAAGGCACATAACCGTCGGCACGTTGATAGGCGTATACATTGCAACAAGCGACGAAGCGTTGCCTATATTTTTAGGCACGCCGGACAAGGCATTGCACGTATTGCCGCTTATTGCTTTGAAGTTTGTTTTGGGTCTTGCGTTCGGATATATCATAGACCTTGTTCTTTCAAAGAGCAGAAAGAAAGTTGAACATCACGTTGCGCACTGCAACGAAAACTATAAGATTAAACTCACAGATTGCGACGGCGCGGAACTTGTTGAGAATAAGAAAGATGAAAAGACAGATTGTTGTTGCGACGAGTGTAAAGAATGTGAAGAGTTCGAGAAAGAAACCAACAACTTAAAGCAACAAGAAAAGGATTCAAAGAAGTCGGATAAGACGGAAAATTCCGAAAAGAAAGACAAAATCGACAGATTTTTGATACATCCCCTTCTTCACTCGCTCGAGATATTCGCATACGTTCTCGTGGTGAATCTTATATTCGGCATAATCGTGAACAAGGTCGGCGAAGAAAATCTGATAACCTTCCTTACGTCAAACAAATACCTTGCGCCGCTGCTTGCAGTTATAGTGGGTGCGATTCCGAACTGCGTTTCGTCCGTCGTGATAAGCGAACTTTACATTATGGGCGGACTCGGATTCGGCGCGACTCTCGGCGGACTTTGTATGAACGCGGGCGTTGCGTTCGTGTATCTGTTCAAAGACGTGAAGCACACAAAACGAAATCTTGCGGTGTTTGGCGCGATGTTTGCGATAAGTCTCGTTATCGGATACGTTTTCTCGCTTGCATTCTCGTTTTCGAGCCTGAATTTTTGACAATAAACGGGACTTGTTGACAAATGCGAACGAAGGTGTAAACTTTGTTGATAACCTAAGGATAAATATCAACATATCTACACGATGAAAATGACAATATATTGCGATAAAACAAATTTGCGATTGCAAGACATTGTGGTTGATGAATGATTTTCCACTTGTCAACATCGCTTATTTATGTTATCATTATTAAAGAAATAAACAATAATAAATATACAGGCGGAATATGAAACTTATTTGTCAAGGAAACGAATTGAGCGACGCTCTCGCAAAAGTTGTAAAGGCACTTCCCGTCAAGAGAAACAATCCTATTCTCGACGGTGTAAAACTCACGGCATTGGGCGATACACTCACCATTTTTGCAACCGATCTCGAACTTGCCATCGAAAAGAAAATCAACGCGCAAGTGCTTATCGAAGGCGAAATCGTCGTGCCCGGAAAACTCTTTGCCGACTACGCCAAAAAGATCGAAGAAGAACAAGTCGAACTTGACGGAACGGACAGTTCGAAACTCATCATCAAATATTTGGACAGTGAACTTCAAATCAAATGTATGAGTGCGGACGAATATCCCGTTTTCAAAGAAGTTGACACTCAAAACTCTTTTATCATTCTCAAAAAAGAATTGAAAGACATCATATCCAAAGTTATATTCAACGTCGCTGTGGACGAAGCGAGACCTTCCCTTCGCGGCGTATGCCTCAACGTCAAGGAAGAAGAAGTCGAAGCGGTTGCTTCCGACGGATACAGACTTGCTCTTTCAAAAGCGCAAATCAAAAACAACGGCGTCGTTGACAAAATCATCGTTCCCGCAAAGAGTATGAACGAACTTTCTCGTCTTATCGACGACGGCGAGGAAACAATCACCGTGTATGTTGAGAAAAACTACATTATGGTGGACCTTTTCCACACCAAAATTGTAACAAGACTCATCGGCGAGGATTACATCAATTACGAAAAGATCATCCCGAGCGTGTTTACAACAGAAGTCACAGTTGACAAAAAGTTGTTTGAAAACGCAATCGACCGTGTGTCTCTCATCAACCGCACCGAAAAGAAATCCTACGTCAAAATGGAAATCAAGGAAGATTCCATATCCCTCAACGCACACAGCGACGACGGCGAAATCAACGAAAAAGTCACTATCGGACTTAAAGGCAAAGACCTCACCATCGGTTTTAATTCCAAATACATCATCGACTGTATGCACGCAATCGACGAGCCGTTTGTGACTCTCAACTTCACCACTTCCACGGCACCCGGAATTATCAAGGGGGAAGGCGATAGGTGGTTATACTTGATATTACCGCTCAGAGTGATTGGTTAACAACAGCACTAAATCGCGCCTAATTTTGTCAGCACCTCTTGTCTGTCAACTCATTTACGAATTGTAAATTAGGGTTGCCATTCAAGAGGTGCTTTCGCATTATGCATCGATTTATCGCAGTTTTATTAGAGAAGTGTATCGAAAGCGACTAACTTCTGCAACGCCATTTTCGATTTTACGAAAGTGGCGTTTTTCATACATATAATTATTTAATCAAAACGTCCCCCTTCCTCACGTGTTTGGACTTCGGCGTTTGCGAGGCAATCTGCCTCGTTCGCTTTGGCTACAACACATTCACAGGATGTGTTGTTTAACGCGTCGC
>URIX01000016.1 GCA_900547975.1 uncultured Eubacteriales bacterium
GTTGTTTAACGCGTCGCGCCCATACCGCCGTTCAAATATTCCGCTTGCGCACAAAGTGCGCACCCACCAAGCAGATAATTTGGTGAAACTGTGGCTTGACTCTTTATCCCTGTATGAACTGATAGTGCAAATTATCTGCGCGGTTAGCAGAGCAATAAATCTAGCGAGGCTTTCGTCAATACGCAAAATTGCGTGTTGCCATTGCCTCAGCGATGATTTTTGCTATTTAAGGCTTCGCCTTCCTCAATTATTAATTATTAATTAACAAAACGTATCCCCCTATTTTTCCCGAAATCTTATAAAAAACCTCGCGATAAATTTTGCGAGGGTTTTTTATAATTATATATAATTATAATTCGTTTGTTTTACACTCAGCGCAAAGTTATGCGTTCACTTTGAGAGAAGCAAGCGAAGAAGCGATTTTCGAGGCGAGACGAGCGTTGTTGTATACGAGTTGAATGTTTGCTTCAAGACTCTTGCCTGCCGTGAGTTTTTGGATTTTATCGAGCAAATACGGCGTGGTTTGTTTACCGTGTATGCCGAGTTTTTCACACTCTTCGAGGGCTTGCGCGATGTTTTGGTTGATGTAGTCTGCGTCCATAGCGTATTCGTCGGGAATGGGATTCGTTACAAGCATACCGCCGTTGAGTCCGACTTGATTTTTTGCAAAGTACGCCGCCGCGATTTCTTGGGGCGTGTCGATGCGATAGTCAACCTTGAATCCGCTTTTTTGCGTGTAAAACGCAGGCATATCTTCAGTCTTGTAACCGACGACTGGAACACCTCTCGTTTCGAGACATTCGAGGGTCAAACCGATGTCGAGAATGGATTTTGCGCCGGCGCAGACGACCATAACGCTGGTCTGTTGAAGTTCGTCAAGGTCTGCCGAGATGTCCATAGTGGTTTCCGCTTTTCTATGCGCGCCGCCGATACCGCCCGTTGCGAACACGTCGATTCCCGCAAGGTGAGCAATGTACATCGTTGCCGCAACCGTAGTTGCGCCGTCCTGTCCTTTTGCCACGATAAACGGAATGTCGCGCCTCGAAACTTTTGGCACGTTAAGTCCGCCCTTCCCCAGTCTTTCGATTTCCTCTTTTGAGCAACCGACGGTGAGTTTGCCGCCGATTATTGCGATGGTTGCAGGGATTGCGCCGTTTTCGCGCACGATTTGTTCAACACTCAAAGCCGTTTCCACGTTCTTTGGATAAGGCATACCGTGAGATATAATCGTGGATTCGAGCGCAACGACGGGTTTGTTGTTTGCAAGCGCGTTTTTGACTTCTTCCGAAACGTTAAGATAGTTGTTGATTTGCATATTTATTCCTCTGAAATTTTATTTTTCGTCGTTATTTTTAAGTTATTTTTTGCGTTATTTTGTTTCTGTTTTTCCGCAAAAAAACGCCGTTTTTTATTGATTTTTACTGTAAAAAATCGCTTATTTTACACCGTTTTTATTGACGATTTCAAACGCTTTTTCCGCCGACAGTTCCTTACATACGGTGTCTATCGAAGATACCGTGATTGTAGCGCACGCCGCCGCAAACGCCGCGCTCGATTCTGCGGACATTCCTTTTGCGAAACCGTAAACAATGCCCGACATAAAACTGTCCCCTGCGCCCGTCGTGTTCTTTACGTCGGTCTTGTAGAACGGAACGTGTGTAAAGTTGCCGTTATTATAACAATACGACCCCTTTTCGCCACAACTTACGAAAATCGTGTCAATATTTCTTTGCGCTATGACTTTGCAAGCGGCAAGAGCGGACTTTTCGTCTTTGACTTCTATGCCCGACAGAATTTCCGCTTCGTACTCGTTGGGTTTTATACAATGCAGATTTTTGATTTTGTCGTTTGCGATGACCGTCTTTTTTGCAGAAACAGTGTCGAGAAAAATCGGCACATTGACGTTATCTATCAAAAAGTCGAGGCAGTTGGGAATATTCGTGTCCGTGACGACGCATTGCGCGCCGTTGATGACGTCGAGATTTTTTGCAAGAAATTCGGGCGTGAGTTTGTCGAGAATACCCATCGAAGCAACGCCAACGAACATATCGTTGTCGACGTCGTTGACGGAAACGTAACACGACGACGGCTCGTCCACTACGAGGCTGTGCGAAAGGTCAATTCCTACAGAGAGCGCGTTCTGCTCTATCATATGGGCGTTGAAATCCGTGCCTAAAACGGTGATTAGCACGACATTCAAGCCAAGCCTTGCGAGGTTTTCTGCAATATTGCGAGAAACACCACCGCACGATAGCGATGTTACGCCGGGGTTGCTGTCTTTGGTTTTGATTTTCGTGAATGTGGTGCAGGTTATATCGACGTTAGAGCCGCCTATAACGCAAACGTATGGCTTTTTCATACTTCTATTTTATTGCCGCAAATGTGCAAAGTCAATCCGCAAATTTTAATTATATATATAATTAAACGACTTTTAATCTTGTTTGCCTTGATAACTTCCTTTTGTTTGACAAAACGATTGTAATTGAAAATATCGCGCGCGTATGATATACTTTTTTTGAAAAGGCGAGATGAAAATGAAAAGCAAAAAACATCAGAAATTATACGAACACTACGTTGACGTTATGGGCAAAGAACCGATTTTCAGTCTGCAACTGAAAAAGGACGTTTTGTCCGACGTTGCCGAGCAAATGAAACCCGTCACGACTTACGTTTTCGAGCCGACGGACGAGTTGCCGTTCTGGAAACTTTGCACGATAGGCGCAAGCGATTACGTTATGCCCGAGCGCGAAATAGGCTGGGGCAGAAAAGCAAATCGCCGCAACGAATACGTGATGTTCATATCCCCCGAAGTCGAGGTTTCCGACCCGACGGGCAACGAAAACGCGGATACGGGTTGGCTTTTTCTCAACTCTCTGCTTTGGGCAACCGCCGAGTATGCGTTTAATGAAAAGGACAATGTAACCGTTTCGGATACGATAGATATGGGACTCGACGGCAAATATCGCGGCGTCGTGCTACTACTGCCGGAAGTGTTCAAAACCCCGCGTATTGTGAAGTGCTATATAAGCAAAAATCAGTATATTTCGATATTTCAGGTTATGCCCGTTACGAAAGAGCAACTTGCAAAGAAAATCAAAAAAGGCACGAACGGCATTTATTGGCTTATGGAACAGTTTTACACGCACGACGACGATTACAAACTTATATCGTCCAAACCGTTTGCAACGTTGTAATAATGGGAGATGTAAAATGAGGTTTAACTTGTTAAAGCGAGAAACAGAGCATATAGGAAAAATTACTACTACAAAGAAACGTGTTGTAGTAATATCGTTAGTTGTTGTTTTGCTTATTCTGTCTGCTACAATGTTAGCTTGTTGTACAAAAAAGCACTATGATCCCAAATATTTGACGGATAGTTGTGAATTGAAGGTTAAAGACTTAAACACTTCAAATGAATTTGATTTTGATAAAGTATATAGTAAAGAGAGCGTTGAAATTTATCTTGGTTCAGACATTAAAGACGATAAAACAATAGACTTTTTAATAGAAAACTCGATTGGCGCATATTCTTTGATAAAAAGTAACACCTTGCTAAAAACAGATTTTACCGTTATAATAAGCGATAATTTTGTTTCTAATTGTGGGATTAACGAAACGTTAGGCTTGTGCATTTCATTACCGTCAAAAACATCTTATGAAGAAATTGTAAGTTGGTTTTTATATTCGCAAAATATAGAAAGCGATTTACCGTTTGGTGTTTATGCGGGTATTTCCGCATTGCTGACAAATTCGCCTCTTTGCGAAAAATTTCCTTTATCCGTTATCAATAAAAACTCTATATACTCCGACTTACAATTTCCGTTGTATGAAATCGACAATCTTGCAGATGACGAACGAAAAATCGCATTCAGTTTTGCTAAACGCCTTATAGAAGATTTGTTATCCGATAATAAAACGTATATCGACATTCTTTCTATGAGTAAAGACGATTTGAGTTCATTTTTATCTGAGAAATACGGCGTCTGTTTACCCGAATATTCGTTTGAGCCATATTCAAAAGAATACGAATATAAAGTTAAACAAGGCTGTTTCACCTATTATATCAACAGAGAATATAACGATATAATATTGCCTGCCGATGTTTTTTCTACAAAATACAGTGTTTTAACCGATTGGTTAAAAGATAATACTAAAACTACAAAAGAAAGCGACGAAGTGTTCAACATAAGCAATATGTATGACATTAACGTCTATTTGGACGATGGTCTAAAATCTACAGGTATTACGGGGTATGCGTATAGCGATTACATCAATATGTATTCTGTCGGTTCTTTTTCGCACGAATATATTCATCATATATTGTTTTATCTTGGGAAAAGCGGTTATGCGCGTGAAGTGATACCCGAAATGCACGCAAGCACATCAAAGTATGCTATGGCAATGTGGTATTATCTGTTTACGGGGCAAGCAAAGAATTTTCCTTATAACAAAGAAGTAAAAGAAAAAGAAACATATTTGCAAACTTTGACATTGTATAAAAAATACAAAGTCAAAACACCGACGGTTGATGATTTTGATTTTTGGTTATTTGCCGATTGTTTTTCGGCAATTTATACCGAAAAAGGAACGACTTTTATACACCGTGTGCAAACTGATAGTTTGGCATATTATATCGCAAGAGTTTATGGCACTAATTATGTTTGGCAGATCAATATGAATACTCAAATTGTAATAGAGGGTAAACCGTATTTAGATGTTGTCGATGAGTGGTATAATTACATAAAATCGCTAAATCATTAACTGATCAGTAAAAAGGTAATATGAACACTATAAACGATAAAATAAAAAAATACAAGCAACTCGCCGAGAAGAAACCCAAATATTACGTCTCTATCGGCGATTTATATTCCGATGACGGCGATTTCAAAACCGCAACGACGTACTATCAAAAAGCCGTCGACAACGGCGTTTTGGCATATACTGTTCTTGGCGACACTTGGGGCTACCGCTCTCAATACAAAAAAGCGTTCGATGTTTATACGGAGGGTGCAAACAAAGGCGAAGCGGAGTGTTTTGCCCGTCTCGGATTTTGCTATGAAAACGGTTATGTAAAAATCGATATTCAAAAAGCAATCGAGTGTTACGCCAAAGCCTCCGATTTGGGTGTGGCGGCAGCGGCAAGATCTCTCGGCGAATTGTATTATTTCAATACTCCGATTGAAGATACCGAGATCGAAAACGTTAAAAAAGCGTTGAAATATTACGAGCGTGCTTTTTACCTCGGAGATATAGAGGTTGCAAAAAAGATAGGCTTTATCTACTTAAACAATGAAGAACTGAAAGACGTTCCCAAAGCCATAGAGTGGTACGAAAAAGGATTGAGCCTCGGCGAATACTCGCTTAATTTCGATTTGGCTTACGTTTATCTCAATGACAGGTTTGTTCCGCACGACTACAAAAAAGGTTTGAAATATCTTTTGGACGGCGTAGAGCACAACGACCCCGAGAGTCTTTATATGTATGCGCGCGTTCGTGAAACGGGTATGTATAAAGTCGAACCCGACAAAAAGGCATATATTTATTATCTCAAAAAAGCGGCGAGGCTCGGTCAGGACGACGCTTTGCTCGATTTGGGTTACTACTATTACAACAAAGGCAATTTTGACGACGCGCTCGACTGTTTTGCGCAGTGCGATTTGGATTATGTCGGCGTTTATTGGTGTATGGCGACGATTTACGAAACCAAAAAAGCCGATTACAAAAACGCATTGTTCTATTATCGAATGGCGGCGGAAGAGGACTTCCCCGACGCAATCGAACGAATGGCGGAAGCGTATCTCGGCGACGAATTAGGGCTTGAAAAGGACGAGAAAACCGCCCTCAAACTGTTCAAGAAAGCCGCAAAACTCGGCAACGCCGCCGCTCAGTATAATCTCGGAATGGCGTATGCGTGCGGATATTACGGCGTGACGCCCGACAAAGAAAAGGCAGTATTTTGGCTCAAAAAGAGCGCAAAAGGCGAAAATCCAATGGCGTGCCTGCAAATGGGACTTTACAACCTCTACACCATCAAAACGGACAAGGCGTGCAAGAAAGCGTTTGAGTATTTCCAAAACGCGTACTATCTCGGCGAGGAAGAAGCGGTGATAAATCTCGGACTTTGTTATCTGCAAGGAAAAGGTGTGGAAAAAAATTCGAAAGAAGCGGTAAAGTGCTTTGCGGAAGCGGCGAAAAGGACAAATTCGGGCGTTGCGTATTACAATCTCGGCTTGTGCTACGAAAACGGATTCGGCGTAAGAAAGGACTACAAAAAGGCAATCGAAGCGTACTGCAAAGCGGTTGAAAACGGCGAGAGCGCAGGACTTGTCGCAATCAAAAATCTTTATCTCAAGATGAACGGAACCACAGAGAAAAAGGACTGATAAACACAAATTTTATAACGAAAAAAAGCGTGCTTTTCGCACGCTTTTCGCTTTGTTTTTTATTGTTTTTTTACCGCTTTTTTGCTCGATTATCTGTTGAGAATCATATTTTTGATGTCCGCAACCGTGACTTTGATACGGGGATTCGATTTGATTTCCTCGCTGACTTTGTCGCGAGCGTGGATAACCGTCGTATGATCCCTGCCCCCGAACATCTCGCCGATTTGCACGAGCGGCATAGGCAAAAGTTCGGTGATAAGATAGATTGCAATCATTCTCGGTTCGACGATGTTTTTGGTTTTCTTCTTGGATATAATGTCCGCAGACGAGATTTTGAAGTATTTGCAAACCGCGTCCACGATTCCGCTTGCGTCGATGGTGTCGTTCTTTTCCTCGATAAAGCCGCCGATAGCCTCTTTTGCAACGTCTATAGTGCAAACCGAACTGTTTGTGAGAGAACTGTAAAAAATAACGCGGTTGAGCAAGCCTTCCATCTCTCTGATGTTGGACGGCGCGATTTCGGCAATGAACTCGGCAACGTCGTCTTTAAGCACGAATTTGGATTGAGCGGCTTTGTTTTTGAGGATTGCAACTCTCGTTTCGGTGTCGGGAACTTGAATATCTACGGTAAGTCCGCAACCGAAGCGCGTGCGCAGTCTGTCCGAGAGCGTCGTAAGGTCTTTCGGCGCGCGGTCGGACGTCAAAATAATCTGCTTGTTGTCTTGATAAAGGTCGTTGAAAATGTGAAAAAACGCCTCTTGCGTCGCTTCCTTGCCTATCAAAAACTGAACGTCGTCCACCATAAGCACGTCGCAAGAGCGGTATTTTTCTCTGAACTTGTTGTTTTCCTCGTTGGACTTGTTGCGTATAACGTTGATAAGTTCGCTCACGAGTGCTTCCGCGCTGACGTAAAGAACGTTTACGTTCTTTTTGTACTTGAAAAGATAGTTGCCTATCGCATGCAAAAGGTGAGTTTTGCCAAGACCTACGCCCGAGTAGATAAACAACGGATTGAAAGTCGTGCCGGGGTTTTCGGCTATGGTTTTGCAAGCGGCGAGCGCGTACGAGTTGGATTTTCCCTCGACAAAGTTTTCAAAAGTGTACTTCTCTTGGAACGGGCATTTCTTTTTGCCCTTTTCTTCGGGGGTAAAGTTGGTGACAAAGCCTTGATCTTCGATAAAGACCGTCTGTTTGTTCAGATATTCCGCTTTTTTGTCGGGGGTGATTATAATAACGTCGGTGATTTGAGGATTGTGAGAAGACACAACCTCTTTGATTGCGTCGCGATATCTCGAATCTATGGTCTTTTTTGCGTTTGCGGAAATGGTCGCAAGCACGATTGCGTTGTCTACAAAGCACACCGGCTCTAATTTGTCAATCCACACCTCGAAACTTATCGCTTGTATTGAAATTGACAAATCGTTTTTTGCGTCTTCCCAAAATTCTTCTATATTAATCATAAAAACGATTATACCAAAATCGACAACTTTTTCAAGCAAAAAATCCGAAAAGAAAACTTAAACACAAGATGTTGAAAAAAAATTACGCTCGGGTTATACTTGTTGTGTATGAAAATTCTTTCGCTGGAACTCAAAAATTTCAGAAATTATCCCTACGCCATCGTTGACTTCGACGACGGGTTGAACGTCCTTTTCGGAAAAAACGCCAGCGGAAAGACAAATATGCTCGAAAGCGTGTATCTTTGCTCGGTTTTCCATTCCCCTCGCACAACCAAAGATAAGGAAATGATTTTGCTCGGACAAAGCAAGGCGCAGGTGAAACTCAATATCGAAAAGAGATTCAGAAAACATACGATTTGCTTGCAAATCGACGAGCAAGGCAAAAAGAAAGTCGCAGTGGACGGCATTCCCGTAAATCGCGCGGGCGAACTGCTCGGTATACTCGGCGTGGTGTTCTTTTCCCCGGACGAAATGAAACTGGTAAAGGAATCGCCGTCCGAAAGGCGTCGCTTTTTGGACGTTGGGCTTTCACAACAGCAAAAGGCGTACTTCCTCGCCCTTCAACGCTACAACAAAACCCTCAAACAAAAAAATAACCTTCTCAAAGAATATCGGTTCAATCCGAACGTGGACGATATGCTCGACGTGTGGGATACCGGACTTGCAAAGGAAGGCGCGATTATCATCGAAAAGCGTATTGAATATATCGCAACTCTCAACGATGCGGCGGGAAAATTCCATAAAGCGTTGAGCAGCGAAAAAGAAACGCTCACCCTCTCGTACGAAAGCGGCTCGAAAACCGACGTGCAAAAGGACTTGCAAGAGGAACTTTACAAAGCCATAGTCGCGGCAAGACAAAAGGACAAGGAACTCGGATTCAGCACCGTAGGTCCGCACCGCGACGATATAAAAATCGAGATAAACGGCAAAGACAGCCGCAAGTTTGCCTCGCAAGGTCAGCAACGCACCATTGCGCTTGCAATGAAACTCGGCGAAGTGGTAATCTACAAAAAAGAGATAGGCGAACCGCCCGTCCTGCTTCTCGACGATGTGCTTTCCGAACTCGACAACACGCGCCAGACGTTGCTTTTGGAAATGACCAAAGGTTTTCAAACCATACTCACCTGCACCGAATACACGTTGCCGAATAAGGCAAAAAAAATAAGAATAAACGAAGGAACGGTAGTCGAAAATTAATAATTAATAAGGAATAATTAATAATTGCGGGTGGGGTTTTACCCCACACCCGAAAAACAACAAAACACGCACTTTAAGTGCGTGTTTTGTTATTATAAAACTCAGTTTTAGTTTTTTATCAAAAAAATCTTCCTCTACAAGAGTAATCGTCACATACTCTAAATAAAATTCCCCCTTCCTCACGTGTTTGGACTTCGGCTTTTGCGAGGCAATCCGCCTCGTTCGCTTTGGCTACAACACATTCACAGGATGTGTTGTTTAACGCGTCGCGCCCATACCGCCGTTCCCCCTCTGCATACTTTGAGGGAACCCACGGCGTCCGCTTCGCGTGGGGCAACACTCGGTGCTCGCATAGAAAGGTATCGTCCCTTTGTTATGTCACTCGTTCACGGGCGAAAAAAATCCACACTCGCCCGTTCACTTGTACTATCCGTCAAGCTCGGCGTTCGCTTCCTCGCCGCCTTGCGGCTCGCGTTCCGTCTTCGAAATTGCACATTCAGTGTACGAATAACCTTCGAACGAGCGTTTCGGATTAAGGCTTCGCCTTCCTTAATTATTCATTATTCATTATTAATTATTAATTATTAACTATCTCAAAGTTTGTCGTTGTACTTCAAGATTTGCACGAGAGCGTAGATTCTGTCAAGATCGTCCTTGTTGAAATAGTCAATGGTGATTCTGCCCTTTTGGTCGTTGCCGACAAGTTTGACTTTCGTTGCGAAAATGCGTTTCATATCACCCACAAACTCTTTGAGTTCGAGCGGCAACGCTTTTGTATCTCTCGGGCCGGACGGAATGGCTTTTCTTGTGAAGTACAAACGAACGCGGTTTTCGAGGTCGCGCACGGATAGTTTGTTGTCGCACGCTTGGTTTGCGAGCGTCACGAGATAGTCCTTGTCGTCGATGGATATGAGCGTTCTTGCGTGACCGGGGGAAAGTTTACCCTCTCTCACGAGCGCGGTCACTTCGTCGGGAAGTTGCAAGAGGCGAAGAGTGTTGGTGACGTACGGACGAGATTTGCCGATACGAACCGCAACTTCTTCTTGGGTGAGTCCGTGATTGTCCATAAGTTCGCGCATACCCTCTGCCGCTTCTATCGCGTTGAGGTCCTCGCGGTGCAAGTTTTCGATGAGCGAAATTTCTTGGATTTGTTGCGGCGTAAATTCGCGTATGATGGCAGGCACTTTTTTGAGCCCTGCAAGCAAACTCGCTCTGAAACGACGCTCGCCCGCAATGATGAGGTATCTGCCGCCGTCCGTCTTGACCAAAAGCAAGGGTTGCAATACGCCGTACGTCGCAATGGACGTCGCCATCTCTCTCAAACTGTCCTCG
Source organism: uncultured Eubacteriales bacterium (assembly GCA_900547975.1). Lineage (GTDB taxonomy): Bacteria > Bacillota > Clostridia > Christensenellales > CAG-917 > CAG-475. The sequence goes on from URIX01000016.1 coordinate 10,373, forward strand.
TCAAACGTTTTTCTCGGCTGATTCGGGTTGCGGTCGATGAGCGTAATGTCAATTTCCTGTGCCTGAATGTCATCGGCAATATCGACTTTGACGTTTTCTTCATTGTCGTTGAAAAGAGCATTGAAACCTTTTGTTCCGAGGCCGCTTTTTGTGTTTGCCATAATTCACTCCTTAAATTTCGATATATATTCTTTTGCAAGTTTTTCGTATGCGATTGCGCCGCTGCACCGACGGTCGAACTCGATTATCGGTTGTCCGAAACTCGGCGATTCGGCAAGGCGAACGTTTTGAGGTATAACCGTTTCAAAAACCTTGTCTTTGAACGTTTCCCGCACACTCTGCTCGACTTCCCTCGAAAGTTTGGTCTGTCTGAACATCGTAAGAAGGATTCCGTACAGCCGCAAACTCTCGTTCGAGTGCTTTTTGACGAGCCTCACGGTGTTGAGCAGTTGATTGAGCCCTTCGAGAGCGAAGTATTCGCATTGTAGAGGTACGATAACGCCGTCAGACGCGCTTAGAGCGTTTATAAGCGTCAAATTTATGCTCGGCGCACAATCTATGAACACGAAGTCGTATTTGTCTTTCACGGGGTCGAGGGCCGTTTTGAGAACGTAATCTCGATTCTTTGCGTTTGCTATTTCCAGTTCCGCACCGGCAAGGTCGCGAGAGGACGGAATGAAATCCGCATATTTGCCCTTCCTCACGCAAGCGTTTGCGTCGCCTTTTAGCAGAGCGTATATCGAATTTTCGATTTTTTTGTCGAAGACCCCCATCGCGCTTGTCGCGTTGGCTTGCGGGTCGAAGTCAACGAGCAAAGTTTTGTATCCCAAAGAGGCAACGAAGCAGGCGAGATTCACGCACGAAGTCGTCTTGCCCACGCCCCCTTTCTGATTGGAAAACGATACGACTTGCGCCATAAAATTAATATAGCATACAATGAAAAATTTTTCAACGACGTTTCACAAAAAGTTTCACATAAAAATTTTTTTTGACAAAAAATTACGGTTTTTATGTGAAAAACGGGCGCAATTTGCGCCCGACTTTGTATGGTTTTTATATGTGTTTTTTATATGTATTTTTTAGCAAGTGCTGTTTTTTCAATTCGATTTTTCGTCGTCGGTTGGGAAAATCGCCTTACAGCGGTTTTTTCTTGATAACGCCGTATTGACGAGGATATTGTTTCGGGGTGGGCGCGGTCTTTTCAAAGACCAGAAGCGCACGCTTTTCACCGTTCGCCAAAGTGAGAGATTTGGTTTCGATATGCTTTGCGTTGAGCGTTTTTTCGGCGTTTTGAGAGGTTTCGAGTTCGCTTTCGTCTGTTTTGTAGGCGATAAATTTGCCGCCGACTTTCAAAAACGGTATTGCAAGTTCCAAAAGTATGCGCAACGACGACACCGCTCTTGCCGTGACGTAATCGAATATGCCGAACAATTCCTTTTCGTCCTCCGCCCTCGCGCTTATCGTTTTGAGATTTTTGACGTTGAGGGTTTTTGCCGCAGACGAAAGGAACGTCATTTTTTTGGCGGTGGAATCGAGCGCGGTGACGGACACGTCTTCTCTTACAATCGCTATGGGCATACTCGGAAAACCTGCGCCTGCGCCGATGTCGAGAAGTTTTGCGCCGCTCGCCAAAAGCGACGCGCCTGCAAGCGAGTCCTGTATATGCTTAACCGCAAAATCTTTATCTTCGATGATTGCGGTGAGATTGAACGCCTTGTTGCTTTCGACGACCGCCTCTTGATAGCCGCACAGTTTTTCGAGTTGCGACGGGGTGAGGTCTACGCCGATTTGCTTTGAACATTCGCTGAGATATGCCTTGTCCATAAAAAACCTCTTTTTCTCAATATATCATTTTTTCTGCGGATTTTCAACGATATAACGTCGTTTTTCAAAAGCGCGATAAATCAATAAAAAAATAATAAAATTTCAATAGTTTTTGCAAATATTGAACATACGCAAAAAACGTGCTAAAATATATAAAATAAAATTTTTGAGGCGCAGTATGAGAATTGCAATCATAACGGCTATGGCGGAAGAAACTCTGCCAATCTTCAAGAAACTCGGCAACGTCGTGGCGCAAAACACCATATCGGGCGTTGCGATAAGTCAAATCGAATATGACGGCGATACGATATACCTCGCAACGTCGGGCGTGGGCGAAATCAAGGCGGCACTTGCCGTTCAACTTCTCGTCGATTTGTTCGACGTGGAAGCAGTGCTCAACTTCGGCTTCGTGGGAGCGATAAACAAGAATCTCGAACTTTGCGAGTTGGTCGTTCCGAGACGCGTGGTGCACTATCAATTCGACGTCACGGGCGTTGATACGGACAGAAGCGTCGGACAGTATAGCGGTATGTGCGACAACTATTTCTATCTTGACGAAAGCCTGATTCAAAACACCCTTGCAAACATCGGCAAGCAAATGAAACTTGTCACCGTCGCAAGCGGCGACGTGTTTGTGACGAGCAGCGAGGACAAACGCCGCCTTGCAAAAGAGTTCGGCGCGGATATTTGCGAAATGGAACTTGCAGGCATAGCGATTGCGTGCGAGAGAAACAACGTTCCGCTTTTCTCAATCAAAGTGGTGAGCGACAAAGCGGACGAGAGCGCAAACGTGAGCTTCCTCTCTATTGTGGAAAAAGGCGTTGCGGGATACGAGAAGATTCTTCCCGAAATCCTCAAAGCGGTCAAGGACGGCGCAACCGCACTTCCGCCGGTCAAGCACGAAAAAGCATAATCTCGCAAGATTGTAAAAGAAACCGCATAATAAAAAAACGGCGCGACAGACAGAGTGAATGAAAATGCGGACAGAATAAAGCCGATTAGACATTTTGTGTAGGCGGCTTTATCGATAAAACCGCCCAAAATAAAGAAATTCGATAAAAGATATAATGGTTTACAAGTAAACTATTATATCTTTTTACATATTGTGACGGTTGAAGCGAATTTATTGTGAAAAGCAGTTTGTGTAGATTGTTGAGGGCAAATAAAGAATAAAACAAGATTTAAACGTACTTGCGAATCGGGAATAAAATAAATAACATTGCCAATGAATATTTTTCCATAGATTAATATTTGATTTTATAGATATTGTATTTTTAATTATCTGCGATAATTGAATTTAATATTATAAAAAGCAAATATCGGTATTAACGGGCAAGTGAATTATTATTACAAATCAAACGCATAAAAAAGAGATATGGCATCGTCAAGTAAAGCATAAAGCAAAAGTTACTAACGGATATATTTGTTTAGCGGCAAATAACGGCGATATATAATAATATGTATCGCATCGCCCTATTCGATATGAGGTATCTGATACGAGGATTGATACACGGAGGCTTTATAAACAATAACGTCGTTAATTAGGGAAAACCGCCGAGAGTGTAATACGCGGTATTCAATCACGATGTAAAAACAAATAGTGCTGTTGTTATTATAATTGTTTCACGTGTAACGTATAGAAAATAAAAAACCGCTTTTCTATTTTTTAATATAAAAGAAATAAGGCTTTTGATTGTTGGCAAAATGCTTTTGAGAATAAGAGAGCATTGCGAGGTTTGTATTATTTATCGCACCAGACGTAATTGCTTATGGGATTGTATTCGAGAGATTCGGCGTTATATTCCCCTTCCGATTCGCCTAATATCGAGAACTTCCCGTTAGGAACGTAGTTTATGCAATAATAACCGACGACGCTTCGATTTGAAAAGTCGTATTGCTCATATACGATTTGATTGTCGTTTGTCATATATTCTTTAATAACGTTTTCACCGTCAAATTCGGTGACAATCACATAGTAGCCGACTGCTTTTTCGTGATTTTCAAAATAAGGGAAAAGATAGCGACGATTGTCGTCATAATGAGCAATATAAACGACGTCTATTTCGTCGTACCCATCGACAATACAATCTATTCTATTTATTTTGCCGTTTTCTTTATAGAACTTGTTGTAATATTTGCAGTTTTTGCGTATTGATGACGATTCCTTAACGTTGTAGGCTTTCATTTCGGCAAGACCTGTGATTCCGCATTTTATCCCCATAAGATTTCGTTTCTTTGTGCAAACGTACGTCACGTCGGCGGTTTTCGTATTCGAAAATTCGCATACGAAATCGTTAAACATATTCTGTGTTTTGATTATCAGTTCTTTTAAGTATGTACTTGATGGCTTTTCCATATCTTTCCTATGAGTCGAGCGAGGTGCTGTGATTATTATATCATTGCATACGATAGAAATCAATGAAGATTAAATATCGCGGTATAAAACGACAAGGCTTAACTGTGTGGCAGAATATCAAAACGGCAAGATTTTCTATAATTGTTTCACGTGTAACAATTTGAAAAATACGGCTACAATACCACTAAACAGTAGCAAAAGAGATGTTTTGTAATTTTTGGAAAATTCGAGAATGTGGATAACGATAAAACAATGGCCGCAACGAACAAACGGCAACGCTTAATATGGTTGGCATATTGCTCTTTTAGAGGTGTGTGAGATGTTTAGGGTGTGCGGTGTTTCGATGACTCAAGTAGCGGTATAAATATTACAAGCGCGGTGTAAAGCGGTTAAAGTTGTGCAATTTTCGGTGTTTACATAGGATAATTTGAGTGTTAAAACGGGAAGGAAATGACGAGTTTACGTATGTTTTTAGAACATATACGGTGATGGGATTAATGAATGAAATTCGAGCGAAAAAGCGGAATCGACAGGGCTGTGATTGGTATTAAAATTATATGTTTCACGTGAAACTGTTTGATTTTCGACGTCGGTTTCACGTGAAACGAGAACCGCAAAAAAGCCACTAAACAGTAGCGTTTTTGCGTGCCTTTTGGTTGATTTTGGGAAATTTCGACCTTTCACCCTGTAAAATTTCACAGAAAAATTCTCGCTCTTTCACCCGAATTTTTGGCAGTGTTTTGTTTCTCAATTTTTCTATAAAAATTTGGCAGTTTCACAATAATTCTATGTTTTTGAATGCACTATGAAAATTCTCTGCTTTTCTGTTCGGCATTCTCGTGTTTTTTTTGTCGTGTGTTTTCTATGTTTTTGAATGTCGTTTGAGTGTGTTGATATGAGCGAAACGGTCTAAAACGCAGGCTTGTTTGCTGTTTGTGGTTGTTTATTGACGTTGAAAATATGATTTGCGATTTCTGTTTTATGCAGGTGACAGGCTTGTTTGTGGTGTGTTTTCAAGTATGTGCGTAAGGGGTTTTGTGGATAATGACGGTATATTAACCTCGTTCGGTGTTTTTGTAGATTTACTATGTGATGACACAGGGACTATATGACGGTTTGACGGCGTGTGACGATAAGTTGCGACAAAGTATGCTTTTCGTGCGTTCGAGCAATCGTATTACGCCCGAAAAAGCCTCTGTTTAGTGGTGTTCCACGTCGAACAAAGTTTCCACATATAAACATATCCACATCGAAAGTCGACGCCGTTAAAAACGGCAGATAGAAAAATATTCTGTAAAACGGTTTACAAGTATACCATATGTGTAAAATTAACGCTTCGCCGTTCGGCATTGCGCCGCATTTGCGAAGCGTTCTGTTTTACGCGATTATTTGCATATAGGTTGCAACGAGAAACAGTATCGGACCTACGAGCACGAAGATGTGGAATAAGCAATGGACGTAGCGTTTATGCACGCCGAACACCGCCGCGCCGAGCAGGCAAGATACGAGCCCTGCAAGATAGACGAAACTCGTTGCCGCCGAAATGCCTTTGGGTGAGAAATACGCCGTGAAGAACGCCGCAAACATCAATCCCCCGATGACGAAGGTTGAGACTACGGACACTTTTCTGAAAATGTCGAAGCGGTAAAGGCACAGCGCGAAGATTACGATTGCGATTGCAAATGACACGCCGAACGCGACGTAGCCGTATACGTTGCCGTACAAAAGGCAGGTTGCCGTCGCGCAAGCAATAACGTTTAGGTTGACGGCCGGAAAGTCGAGAGTGCGCCACATCAGTTTTTTGCGCATATCCGACACGCCGTGATAGGTTGCCGACACGCTGAATTCGATTGCTATCAGAAGACAGGACAACACAGCGGAAGCGTATGCCGCAGGCGTAGTGGCTTTAAGAAGCATAAAAATCATAAAGACGAGAGCCGCCACCGCGCCGAGCGCGTGAGAAACGGAATGGAAAAGCTCCTCTTTCGGAGTGTAGTACACGAGCCCGTTGTCCTTGTAGATTTGTTTGAGTTCGTCGGTGTTGGACGGTGTTTTCAAAGATTCTTTTATGTTCATATCCCATATAGTAAAACAAAAACGCCGCGAGGGCAAGCGATATAAAGTCGTCAAACCGCATAAAATCGCGAATTGACACGATGGCGTAAGGTTGCTCAATAGACGGCCGAAAGCCGAAAAAGACCCGTCTTAGACACTCTGCCGCAAAAATTTGACAAAAACCCTTGATATTTTGTTTATAAATTGTTATAATATTTTTACTTATTATTATTGAAATAATAATATATTACTTACTAAAATATATTTTTATGTAGGAGGAAAAATGGCAGAAGAAGTCAAACACAGTTACGACGCCGGCGACATTCAGGTTCTCGAAGGACTCGACCCTGTCAGAAAACGTCCCGGTATGTATATCGGTTCGACGGACACGAGGGGTTTGCATCATCTCGTGACGGAAGTCGTTGACAACTCAATCGACGAAGCGCTCGCAGGCTACTGCACGCATATCGTCGTGGAAATTCTCTCGGACGGCGCGATTCGCGTTACGGACAACGGCAGAGGTATTCCTACCGGCGTTATCGAAAAAGAAGGCAAATCCGCAGTCGAGGTCGTTTTGACCAAACTTCACGCGGGCGGAAAATTCGGCAGCGGCGGCTACAAGATTTCGGGCGGTCTGCACGGCGTGGGCGTATCCTGCGTCAACGCGCTCAGTGAATGGTTGGTTGCGGAAGTCAGACAAAACGGCAAACTTTACCGTATTCGTTTCAACCGCGGTATTGCGGAAAGACCTTTGTCGGTCGTGGGCGACGCAACCGACACGGGCACGACGATAACCTTCTATCCCGACGCGGAAATCTTTGAAACGCTCGAATTCAACTATGACACGATGAAGACTCGTCTTCGCGAACTCGCATACCTCAACAAAGGACTCACCATCGAACTTGCGGATCAACGCGTTCAACCCGAACGCAGAGAGGTGTTCCGCTACGACGGCGGCATAGTGTCTTTCGTCGAGGAAATGAACAAGACCAAAGAAACTATCTTCCCCGAAGTCATTTACTTTGACGAAAAGTACGTCGACAGCGAAATCGAAGTCGCAATGCAGTACAACGACAGTTATTCGGACACGATTTTGGCGTTTGCAAACAACATCAACACCGAAGAAGGCGGCACGCACCTTGACGGCTTCAAAGCCTCGTTGACGAAGATTATCAACGATTACGGCTCTAAGTCGGGAATCCTCAAAGGCAGCGAAAAATTGAGCGGTGAGGACGTCAGAGAAGGTCTTACGGCGGTTATTTCGGTCAAACTCGCAGAACCGCAATTCGAAGGACAAACCAAAACCAAACTCGGCAACAGCAGTATGCGTCAAGCGGTGGCAAAGGGCGTTACGGAAGGTTTCGGAACGTATCTCGAAGAACATCCCAGAGAAGCAAAGGAACTCGTGCTTAAAACCATTACGGCGCAAAGAGCGAGAGAGGCGGCGCGTATGGCGCGCGAGAGCGCGAGAAGAAAGAGCGCGCTCGAAAGCACCACGCTCCCCGGCAAACTTGCCGACTGCACCGACAAAGACCCCAAAAACTGCGAAATATATCTCGTCGAGGGTGACTCGGCAGGCGGAAGCGCAAAGCAAGGTCGCGACAGACGTTTCCAAGCCATTCTTCCTTTGAGAGGTAAGATTCTCAACGTCGAAAAAGCCGCATTGCACAGAGTTCTCGAAAACGAGGAAATCAAGGCGATGATAACCGCGTTCGGTTGCGGTATCAACGCAGAGTACGACGAGAGCAAACTTCGCTACAATCGTATCATTTGTATGACCGATGCCGATGTGGACGGCAGCCACATTCGTATTTTGATGCTCACGTTCCTGTTCCGCTTTATGCGCCCGCTCATCGAAAACGGTCACGTATTTATCGCGTTGCCGCCTCTTTACAAGATCGCAAAGGGCAAGCAAGAGCAATACTTCTACGACGACGAGAGCCTCGAAGCGTATTACAACGAGTTCGGCAGAAAGAGCGGCGAACTTCAACGCTACAAAGGTCTCGGCGAAATGAACCCCGAACAACTTTGGGAAACCACAATGGATCCGCAAAAACGTACGCTTTTGAAAGTTACGATGGACGACGCGATCGAGGCAGACCGACTCTTTTCCATACTTATGGGCGAGCAACCCGAACTTCGCCGCGAATTTATCGAGCAGAATGCGAAACTCGTGACGGATCTCGACGTATAAGGAGGCAGTTATGGCGAACATAAGAGACGATAAAAACAACGAATATATTCAACATATAGCCAACTCGACCGTCAAGGACGTGGAAATAAACGGCGAACTTAAAAAATCCTTTATCGCATACGCGATGGCGGTCAACGTATCCCGTGCAATCCCCGACGTAAGAGACGGTTTGAAACCCGTTCACAGACGTATTCTTTACGCTATGAGCGAACTTGGTTTGACCCCCGACAAGCCCTATCGTAAGTGCGCTATGGTCGTGGGCGAAGTGCTCGGCAAATACCATCCTCACGGCGACAGTTCCGTATACGACGCAATGGTGCGTCTGGCGCAAGACTTTTCCATTCGCTGTCCGCTCGTAGACGGCCACGGCAACTTCGGTTCGATTGACGGCGATCCGCCGGCGGCATATCGTTATACCGAGGCTCGTCTTTCCAAAATCGCGCTCGAAATGATCCGCGACATCGACAAAAAGACGGTTGACTTCTATCCCAACTTCGACGACACGCGCGAACAACCCGTCGTGTTGCCCTCAAGATTCCCCAACTTGCTCGTAAACGGCTCGGACGGTATCGCAGTCGGTATGGCAACGTCCATTCCGCCTCACAATCTCGGCGAGGTTATAGACGCTTCCATCGCGCTCTTGCACAACCCCGAAGCCACCGTCGACGACCTTATGGAATACATTCCCGCGCCGGACTTCCCGACGGGCGCGCTCGTTTTGGGCAGACATTCCATCAAGCAAGCGTATCGCACGGGTAGAGGCGCGTGCGTGCTTCGCGCAAAGGCGGAAATCGAGGAAATGGCAAACGGCAAGAGCCGTATCGTCGTGACCGAGATTCCTTACCAAGTCAACAAGGCGAAACTCATCGAAAACATCGCAGACCAAGTCAAAGACAAACGCCTCGAAGGCATCAGCGATTTGAGAGAAGAAACGGACAGACACGGTATGCGTATCGTCATCGAACTCAAAAAGGACGTTAACGCGCAAGTGCTTCTCAACCAACTCTACAAGCAAACGCAGATGCAAACGACGTTCAGTATGATTATGCTCGCGCTCGTAGACGGCGTACCTCGCGTTCTCAACCTCAAAGAGATGTTGGAATGCTACGTCGCTCACCAAAAGGACGTAATCGTGCGCAGAACGCGTTTCGACCTCGAAAAAGCGCAAGAAAGACAACATATTTTGCTTGGTTTGCACATCGCGCTCGAAAATATCGACGCAATCGTCGAACTTTTGAAGAAATCGCGCGACAGACAAGACGCTATCGCAAAACTTATCGAGAACTACGGGCTTAGCGACAAGCAGGCGGCGGCAATCCTCGATATGCGCTTGCAACGTTTGACGGGTCTCGAAGTCGAAAAAATCAACGCCGAACTCGAAGACCTCGACAAGCAAATAGCCTATTTCAATACGGTTCTTTCCAGCGACGAGGAAGTCAAGAACATCATCGTCAAGGAAATGAGCGAAATCAAGGCGCAATACAACACGCCGAGAATGAGCGAACTCACCTACGATTACGGCGACATCGACATCGAAGACCTCATCGAAAAAGAGGACGTGGTTATTTCTATGACTCACGGCGGTTATATCAAGCGTATGCCCGTTTCCGAGTACAAGGCTCAACACAGAGGCGGTATGGGTATCACGGCGCACAAGGCGAAGGACGAAGACTTTGTGGAAAGAATATTCACGTCGAATACGCACGAGAGAATTATGTTCTTCACCAACAGAGGCAAAGTGTTCACTCTCAAAGCGTACGAGATTCCCGAAGCGACTCGCAACGCGCGCGGCAGAGCGGCTGTAAACCTCTTGCAACTCGAACAAGGCGAGAAGATTCAGGCGTTCTTGCAAATGCCCGAAGAGAGAGCGGACAAGTTCCTTATGCTCGCAACCAAGAAAGGTCTTATCAAAAAGACGCCCCTCGAAGAATACGATTCAATCAAGCGTAACGGCAAGATTGCAATCAAGTTCAACGATGACGACGAACTTATCGGCGCGGTTATCACGAGCGGCAACGACGAGATTTTGGTTGCGTCGAGCCAAGGTATGAGCATCCACTTCAACGAAAACGACGTGCGCCCCGTAGGCAGAACGGCAATGGGCGTCAAGGCGATGAACATTTCGGGAGATACGACCCTCGTGGCGTTCGACGTGGTACACCCCGGCGACGAAATCCTCACCGTAACGTCAAACGGCTACGGCAAGCGTTCGAGCATTGACGATTATCCCGTTCAAAACAGAGCGGGCAAGGGCGTCAAGGCAGGTACGTTCAACGACAAGACGGGCACTCTCGTAAGCCTCAAAGTCATCCCCGCCGACACCGACGTTATGATGATAACCGACAGCGGCGTAATCATCAGAGTTCAAGCCGACGAAATCAGCAAGATAGGCAGAGCGACGCAAGGCGTGCGCATAATGAAACTTAAAGACGACAAGTTCAAAGTTATGGCAATCGCACTCACGCCGCACGAAGACGAGGAAGAAGAAGTCGAATACGATGAGGACGGCAACGTTATCGTTAGGGAAGAAAGCGTAGACGAACAAGTCGAAGCGCAAGAATCCGCCGAAACGACGGAATCGACCGAAACGACCGAAAATAGCGAAAACTAATGTTTATAATTGCAAAAACGAGGTGTAAACCCTCGTTTTTGCTTAATGGGAGATAATTATGGAAGAAAGAAAATGGTTCAAAGAGATGTCCGTTTATCAGATTTGGCCGCGCTCTTTTTGCGACGGTAACGACGACGGAATAGGCGACCTTCAAGGCGTGCTTTCAAAACTCGAATACATAAAGAGCCTCGGAAGCGACGCGATTTGGTTCTCGCCCTTGTACGTTTCGCCGCAAGCGGACTACGGCTACGACATCGCCGATTACAAGAATATCAATCCCGAATACGGCACTCTCGACGAGTTCAAGCAAGTGCTCGAAAAGGCGCACGCGCTCGGTATGCGCGTGATTATGGACTTGGTTATCAACCACACGTCCGACCAACACGACTGGTTCAAAAAGAGTTGCGCTAAAGTCGAGCCGTACACCGACTTTTACATTTGGCGCAAGGGCAGAGGAAAGGACGGAAAGAAAGTCCCCAACAACTGGATGTCCACATTCCCCGGGTCTGCGTGGGAATACAACGAGCAAAGAGGAGAGTTCTATCTTCACCTCTACGCAAAAGAACAGCCCGACCTCAATCACGACAATCCGAAAGTCAGAGAGGCTGTCAAAGACGTTATGAGATTCTGGCTGGATATGGGCGTGGACGGATTCCGCGAGGACGTCATCACTCAAATCAGCAAGGCGGAAGGTCTGCCCAACGGCAACTGGCTTATGCCCGCTTCGAGGGGTATGGAACACTACAACAACGGTCCGCATATCCACGAATATTTGCAGGAATACCGCAAGGTTATCGAGCAGTACGACGCGTTCCAAGTGGGCGAAGCGCCTCTTATGAACACCAAAACCGCGCTCACCTACGTCAACGAGAATAAGAAAGAACTGGATATGATGATTTCTTTCCAGCATATGAACGCGGACTGCATAATCATCGAATGGGTGCATACGCCGTTCAGTCTGCCCAAACTCAAAAAGACGTTCAACGAGTGGCAAACAAAACTCTACCACAGAGCGTGGAACGCAAACTATCTCGAAAACCACGACCACGCGCGTATCATTTCGAGATACGGTAGCGAGGAATACAGAGTGGAAAGCGGCAAGGCTCTTTGTATGGCGTACACGTTCCTTTCGGGCACGCACTTCGTCTATCAAGGACAAGAAATCGGTATGACCGCGCTTTACTTTGACAAATATCCTAAGGGAAGCGACCCGTGGGCGCAATTCAAGGACGTTTCGACGTTCTGCGTGCGCGACCTTATGAGAAAGTTCGGTTTCAGCGACAAGCACATTCTCAAAGTCGCCCACACCGCCGCTCGCGACTGCGCTCGCACGCCCGTGCAATGGAACGGAAATAAGAACGCGGGCTTCTCGACCGTCGAGCCGTGGTACACCGTCAACCCGAATTATCCCGAAGTCAACGTCGAAAAGGCTATGCAGGACGAAAATTCACTTTGGTATTTCTACCAAAAGGCAATGGCACTTCGCAAAGAGTACAAGGATACGGCGGTTTACGGCGAGTTCAAGATGTATTTGCCAAACAACAGACAACTTTTCGTCTACGACAAGATTGCAGAGGACGGCAAGAGCAAACTCACCGTCGTCATCAACCTCAGCAAAAAACCCGCCAAAGTCTCGCGCGTCAAGAAGTATATTCCGAGCGGCGCAACCGAGATTCTTTCGGTGTACGACGAGCAGTTCGGCGATACGCTCAAACCCTACGCGGGCAAAGTGTTCTACACCCCGCTTGAAAAATAAGACCGCTTGAATAAAATAAACCGTTTGCAAAACGAGTTTATAATATCCGAAATCACAAAAATAACGAAACGAAAAGAGCCTCGCTTTTGCAAGGCTCTTTTTATGTTTTGGCAATATTAGATATAAAATATTCAGTCCTCGTCGTCCTCGATTTCGCTCGGCAATATGCGGCGATAAGGGGCGGTGTCGTACTTCGAGGAATGAGGAAGGGGAATATGCGCCGCAATCATCGCTTTTTTAAGCGCGAACGTGAAGGGCAATCCCAAAACGATACAAGTTATGATTTGCGAAGCGAGTATCTCGAACATCGCGATATAGTAGATTGTGGACGCGTCGTTAAGCACGAATATGAGGGGAACGAGGAGCGTGTTGGCAATTATCGGCGGAAGCGTTGCAAGTATGGGGCGGCGGCGCAAAAGATAAGTTCCCACCGCGCCGATAAGCGTTGCGAGCGTGCCCAAAACCATATCGAATACACCGAACGGCGAGAAGAAAAAGTTGGTGAAAAAACAACCTATCGCAAGCCCGGGGATTGCTTCGGGGAAGATGAGCGGAAGCAATACGAGAATTTCGGATATGCGGAATTGCACCGGACCGAACGCTATTGCGCTGAGTGCTACGGACAAGGCAAAGTACAAAGCGGCAATGACAGCCGCTCTTGCCATATAAACAAGAGATCTTTTCAAAATACACCTCGGTTTTTTTTATTGATGGGTATTGCCGACACCATCGAAAGTATGTTATCATAACCAAAAAGAAAACGCAATCGAAAAACATCGCTCGAAAACATTTTATCGTATGTTTTGACTTTGTTTTGAAAATCCGCATATAATAGACTTCGAGAGGAAAAACCATGCACAGATTCGACGAATTATCTTGTCTGAACACGGCGTTCAACACGGGCGCGTTTCTTTGTTCGGGCGACAACGTTATGACAATAAGTTGGGGAACGGTCGGCGTTATGTGGGGCAAAAAGGTCTTCGTTGCGCCCGTAAGAGACAGCCGTTTCACAAAAGAGTTTATCGACAAACTCGCAACGTTTACGGTGAGCGTTCCCAAACAAGGCGAAATGCTTTCCGCAATCAGATTCTGCGGCACGAAAAGCGGTCGCGAATACGACAAGTGGGCGGAATGTTCGCTTGAAAAAGTCAAGGCAAAAAGAGTGGACGGCTACGTCGTGGGCGGCTGTCAAAGGTACTTCGAGTGCAAGGTCATAGGCGTTGTGCCTATGGCGAATATGGACTTGAAAGACGTTGAAAAATGGTATCCGCAAAAGGATTTGCATACGTTTTATTTCGGTGAAATAGTAGAGGAATACTGATGAAAATTTGGGCAAAAGTTATGAAAGGCGACAAGATTTTGCGCGACGTGATTTATGAGAGCGAACTTTCGCTCACACCGTCCAACTTCCAAAAGATGTTGCAAGAAATATCCTACAAAGTGGACGTGGCAACACCCGTGAATCTTCCGACGCACTTCAAGCATTTTGAAAGATTCAACCGCGTGAAATACCTTCCGCGCGACTTTATCGAGGAAGTGGACTACACATCTTTCGTGCTTGAAAGAGTGATTGAAAAGCCGAAGCCGAAGCAATTTTACGTCTGATGGCTGACGAAATCAAATTGCTTGCAAATTAGCAAAAAAAGCACTTTATTGTATCGAAACGCACGCTTAAAGCGCGCGTTTTGCGTTTTATTACAAAATTTTCCTTTGCGAGAATATAAGCGGAAGTTTGACTTATACTATGTGAAACGGAGGCTTTATGGCAGTTGGAATCGTAAGAAGAATAGACGAACTCGGTCGAATCGTAATCCCCAAAGAAATGCGAAAGACAATGCGACTTCAAGTCGGCGACGAGATGGAAATATCCGCAAACGACGAGGGCTTGACTCTCAAAAGATACAGCGGTTTTCAAAGCGTTTTGCCCTCTTGCAAAGCGATTATCAAAGCACTTGCAGAGGCAAAGGACTGCGACGCGGTTGCGGTGAGCGCAAACGAAGTCGTCGTTGCCGAAGGCAAAAACAAAAAGCAATTTCAAGGCGCGAAAATATCCGACGCGCTCTCAAACAGAATAAGAAGACGAAAGGAAGAAATGCTGGACAAGTCGTCACTCTCAAACGCGTTCGACAACGTAGACTGTCCCCACGATTGCGCTATCGTTCAACCCGTCGTTGCGGGCGGCGACCTCGTGGGCGCGATTATGCTTATGAAAGACGAATCGCCAAAAGATTCGGACAAGGATTATTTGCGTTTTTGCGCCGATCTTATTTCGGCGTCGTTGACGGAATGAGAAAGACGGCAAAAAACAAAAAGCGTATGTTTACGGGAGCGGCGGTTTTGCTCGTCGGCAGCGTCGTTGCAAAAATGCTCGGCGCGCTCTATCGCATTCCGCTCACCAACATTCTCGGCGCGGAAGGTATGGGTATGTACCAACTCGTCTTTCCCGTATACGCGTTGTTTATGGTGCTTGCGACGGCGGGTATTCCCACGTCGCTTTCTCGCACGGTTGCCGAAAAACGCGCGCTCGGCGAAAACACCAAAAAGTATTTTTCCGTCGCTATGTGCGCGCTTTTGGTTTTGGGTATCGCGTTCGGCTTGCTTATGGGCGCGCTTTCCGACGTTCTTGCCACAAGGCAGGGCAACGCCGACACTCGATTCGGATTTCTGATTATCGCGCCCGCAATAACGTTTGTGTGCGTAATATCGGGTTTTAGAGGCTACTTTCAAGGGCAGATGTATATGCTTCCCACCGCGCTTTCGAATGTCGTCGAGCAAGTCGTCAAACTCGCCGTCGGAATAGGCGCGTCGTACGCGCTTGCAAAAGGAGGCGTGATATACGCCGTATGCGGCGCGCTTTTCGGCGTTACCGTAAGCGAAATCGTTACGGCGGCGTATATGGGCGCAACCTATTTTTTCCGCTCGAAAAAGGAAAAACGCGAACAACTCGTCGCGCGAGTTTCGTTGCAAGAGCGCGATTTGCAATCGGGCAGTGAAAACGACGTTTTGCAAGGCGAAACGAGGGCGCGGGAAGATAAAAATCGAGATAATGCAGTCGCCCGCTCGACCAAAAAAGCGAGATTCGAAAGGGCGTCGAGGGGCGAACTCAAAGGAATGTTGAGGGTTGCGCTTCCCATTGCGGCTGTTGCCGCGCTTATGCCGCTTGCAAACTTTTTCGACAGTATAATCATCGTCAATATGCTCGAAGCGTTCGGACTTAAGCAGAGCGTCGCGACGGCGCAGTACGGCATAATATCGGGTCCTGTCAACTCGCTGATAAATATGCCCGTCGTTGCGATTATGTCGCTTGCGGTGGCGGTCGTTCCGTCGGTGTCGGCGTCGAGAGCGACGAGAGATATTGACGGCGTTATGCTCAAAAGCAGTCTTTGCGTGCGCCTTGCCTATCTTTTGGGCATAGCGTTCGCGTTTTATCTTGCCGTGTTTGCAAGAAACGTCATCGGCGCGCTCTATCCCGCTCTTTCAGAGCAAAACACAGTAGTCGCGGTAAATGTGCTTCGCATAACGGCGGCAAACGTCGTGTTTTTGTCGGTTATGCAGATATACGTTTCCCTTTTGCAAGCGGTGGACAAAACGAAATACGCCGTATTCAGCCTTATCGCAAGCATAATCGTAAAAATCGTACTCGACGTAGTTCTTACAAGATATATCGGAATAAACGGCGCGGCAATCGCCTCGCTCGCGCTTCCCGTCGTCGCATATTTTTGCACTCTCGTATCTTATTACAAAATATGCGGACTTCGACTTGAAAAAAACGTTGGTCTAAATCTGCTTTCGGGTGTTATAATGGCATTATGCGGAATCGCGGTCGGCTCGTTTATCAAAAACGATATCGCCTCGCTCGCGATCGGATTCGTGGTCTGCGCGGTTGTGTACGTCTGGCTCGCGTTTCTTTTCAATCTCGTCGGCAAAGACGACATTCCGCATCTTCCGCTCAAAAAACTGCTTTGGGCGTTGCATAGGACAATAAGATTTTGGGAGTACAACAATGAAACTCGATGACGTTCTCAAAGGCTCGTATCAGCGTTACATAGCCGCAGATTTTTTGTCTACGGTTTTTTTCAACAAGCGCATACCGCTCGTGATTGACGGTATAGACGCGGAAAACGCCGAAAAGGTCAAAGCAAAACTTTTAGACGTATACGGCGAGGTCGAACTCACCGTAGAGAAGGACGGCGAGGACATAACGACTTGCGTGTCCGAAATAAAAGGCGACGAGGACGTGATAATCGCGCCGCCCGTATCGCTCGTCGATTGCAAAAGATTCGATTTTTCGGATTTGGAACAGATTATGCACAGACTTCGCGCCGACGACGGTTGCGAGTGGGACAGAGCGCAAACACACGAGAGTATTCGCATAAATCTCATTGAAGAAGCATACGAACTCGTCGACGCAATCGACCAAAAGGACGTTGCGGCGATGAAAGAGGAATGCGGCGACGTGCTTATGCAAGCGGTGTTCCACGCCGAGATAGCGCAAAAAGAGGGCGAGTTTAGTTATATGGACGTAATCACGGGGCTTTGCAGAAAACTCATCGACCGCCACACGCACATATTCGGAAGCAATCGCGCCTCTAACGCCGACGAAGCGCTCGTATTCTGGGAAGCGGCGAAGAAGAAAGAAAAACACTACAAATCCGCTTCCGACCAAATGGACAGAGTACCCAAAAACTTCCCCGCGTTACTCTATGCGGAGAAGATACAAAAGTATGCCAAAAAGGTCGGTTTTGACTGGGACGACGTGAGCGGCGCATATCAAAAAATCGCCGAAGAAACCGAGGAACTCAAAAACGCCGACGACGCGCACAGAATTGAAGAAGGCGGAGATTTGCTCTTTGCCGTCGTCAATGCGTTGCGCTTTTACAAGGTCGAACCCGAACTCGCTTTGCGCGAGGCGAACAAGAAATTTATGCGCAGATTTTCAGCAGTCGAGAGCGAAGTCAAGGCAAGCGGCAGAGAGATGAAAGACTGCACGCTCGACGAACTCGACGCGATTTGGAACAAAGTCAAAGAGCGCGAAAAGAAAGAAAAAGAAAACGCGTAACCGCCCAAAACGGCAAGACGAATATCGTTTTTTTGCAAAACTCGAAAGAGCGAAGCGCACGGTTTTTACGGTACAAGCAAAGCAAAACAACGCAAAATCGCAAAACACATTTAACCGTATGAAATCGCAAAACAAAGTGTTTACGCATTGAGTTTGCACGGATAAACACCGCATTATGCAACTTAAAATAGGCGACGTACAACTTGAAAGCAACATCGTGTTTGCACCCATAGCCGGCTTTTCCGAAGTCGGTTTTCGCCATATGTGCGCAAAGTACGGCGCAGGACTTACCTACACCGAACTCGTCAGTGCAAAAGGACTTTGCTACGGCAACAAGGGTACGCAAGAGTTGCTTGCAAGAGAGGACTTTTCCTCGCCGTGCGCCGTGCAACTTTTCGGAAGCGATCCCGAATTTATGTACAAAGCCGCAAAGGACGAGCGTCTTGCAAAGTTTGAAATCGTGGATATAAATATGGGTTGCCCCGTCAAAAAAGTGTTCAACAACGGCGACGGAAGCGCGCTTATGAAAAATCCCGATTTGATAACCGAAATCGTGCAAGCGGTCAAAGAGGGGGCAAAACGCCCCGTGACCGTCAAAATGCGCGCGGGCGTTGATTCGGGCAAACCCGTTGCGGTCGAATGTGCGCTTGCCGCTCAAAAGGGCGGCGCAATCGCGGTGTGCGTTCACCCTCGATACAGAGAGCAGTTTTACAGCGGCGAAGCCGACCACTCGATAACGAAAACCGTCAAGGAAGCGCTCGACATTCCCGTCATAGCGAACGGCGATATAATCGACCTTCGAAGCCTTGCCGGAGTGCGCGATCTTACGGGCGCGGACGGATTTATGATAGGCAGAGGCGCGCTCGGCAGACCGTGGATTTTTTCAGAACTTAACGGCGGCAACGGCGCGCACGACGTAAAAGCCGATATTTACGAGCATATCGCCGTGCTTCGCAAGTATATGTGCGATTTTACCGTCGCAAACGTTATGAAACTTCAACTTTGTTACTACGCAAAGGGCGGCCGCGACGCAAAGGCGGTCAGAGTGGAAATAGGCAAGGCAAAGAGCATCGACGATATATTCGACATTGTCGAGAAGTATTTTGCGTGACGGAATCTCGTTTTTGCGGCAAATTCCGCTTTCCTTATATAATTAGGAAAAGAGAGGCGACGCGATATTTTGAAATTGATTTTCAAACGTATATATGATAGAGTAAGAATATGAATACGCAAAAGTTTGACGTTATAATCATCGGCGGCGGAGCGGGCGGTTTGTTTTTGGCAAGCCAACTTTCGCCTATGCTCAAAGTCGCGATTTTGGAAAGTAACGACCGCGTGGGCAAGAAATTGCTTGCGACGGGCAACGGCAAGTGCAATCTCACCAACCTCGATATGAACATCGTGCATTACAACAAGCCGAGTTTCGTCGAGAGTTTTCTCGACCGGTTTGACGCGCACGACACCATAGCGACGTTTGAAAAGGCGGGACTTATCACCAAAGTCATCGACAAGCGCGTATATCCGTACAGCGAAAGTGCGGCAACCGTACTCGACGTATTGCGCCGAGCGGTAGAGCGCAACAACGTGCAGGTTTTTACGTCGCATTACGCAAACTTTATAGAGCAATTCAACGACGTATTCAACGTAAGCGGCGTCGTCAAAAACGACGACAAACCCAATCAATCGTTTTCATATACAGCAACCAACGTAGTGCTCGCAACGGGCTCGCCGGCGACTTTCGGCAAGGACAGCACGTCCCTTTACACTTCGCTCGGACACACCGTGCGCCCGATGACGCCGTCCCTCGTACCCATAAAAACCAACAAAGAACCGCTCAAAGGTTTGCAAGGCGTAAGGGTCAAGGCGGGCGTGCGCATAGGCTATCGCTACGAAACGGGCGAAGTGCTTTTCAAAGATTTCGGCGTGAGCGGAATTGCGGCGTTCAATCTCTCGACCGAGATTGCAAGAGGAAGAGCCAAAATAGGCGATATGCTCACCGTTGACTTTATGCCCGAATACTCGAAAGCGGAAGTCGAAGATATTTTGACCAAACGCAACAACGGCAACACGGTCGGCGAATTGCTTTTGGGTACGTTCCACAGCCGAGTGCAAGAGCGAATAATTTGGGCGGCGGGTTGCGATATGGCAGACTCCGCGCAAGGCAAAATCGGCGCGCTTGCAAACGCGATAAAAAACTACAAATTCACCATAGAAGGTCTTGGCGACGCGTCGCTTGCGCAAGCGATGTCGGGCGGCTTGAACGTAAGTGAATTTGACGACGACCTTATGTCGCTAAAAGCCAAAAACGCATACGCAATAGGCGAGGCACTCGACATCGACGGCGATTCGGGCGGCTACAATTTGCAATGGGCATTTTCAAGCGCAAAGGCAGTCGCAACCGCAATTATGAAAAACAGTTTGTAACCGAAACAACGGTTTACATATTCGAAACGAACATATAAAGAGGTGTTTTATGACATATATTCAAACAAACGAAACAACGAATACCGTTCAGATAGAGATGTCGGACGGCGGCAAAATCATCGTCGAACTCGATGAAAAATCCGCGCCGCTCACCGTAAAGAATTTTCAAAAACTCGTTGCGCAACATTTTTATGACGGGCTCATTTTCCACAGAGTAATTTCCGGATTTATGATTCAGGGCGGCGACCCGCAAGGCACGGGTATGGGAGGTAGCAAGGAAACCGTAAAAGGCGAGTTCCGCGCCAACGGCGTCAACAATCCCATCTCGCACGAAAGGGGCGTCATTTCTATGGCGCGTTCGCAATTTTACAATTCCGCGTCCTCTCAATTTTTCATTTGTCACGCCGACGCAAAATTTCTCGACGGACAATACGCCGCATTCGGCAAAGTTGTCGAAGGTATGGACGTCGTTGACCGCATAGCGAGTGTGCCGACGAATAGGGCGGATAGGCCTATGGTTGAGCAGCGCATATCCTCTGTCACCTTTGTCAAACCTCGCTATTGAGCGAATAACTTTGGACGCGATTGACGCAAGCGTAACAATCGCTATTCCGTCACTTCGTTCCTTACAGCACCCCTTTCGTATTATCGAGAGGGGTGTTTTTATAATTATAAAATTTAATTAAAACTTCCCCCTTCCTCACGTGTTTCCCCCACCGCCGTTCCCCCTCTGTATAAATTTGAGGGAAC
>URIX01000017.1 GCA_900547975.1 uncultured Eubacteriales bacterium
GTGTTGCCCCACGCGAAGCGGACGCCGTGGGTTCCCTCAAAGAATGCAGAGGGGGGAACGGCGGTCGGGGAAACACGTGAGGAAGGGGGAAGCTTAAATTATAACGAGCAACCAAGAAAACCGAACGATGTGTGAGGCTATGCTCACACCCCAAATAAAATAATAAACCTGTTGGAGGAATACACTTATGGTGGAATTTCGCGGAACTACTATATGCGCCGTCAGACGTAACGGTCAAACTGCCGTTGCCGGCGACGGTCAGGTTACAATGGGCGAAAACGTCATTATGAAAGGCAATGCCGTCAAGGTCAAACGCATTTACAACGATAAAGTCGTCGTAGGCTTTGCAGGCTCGGTTGCCGACGCTTTCGCACTCAGTGAGAAATTTGAAGCAATGCTTCAAAAATACAGCGGAAATCTTATGCGTGCGGCGGTTGAACTCGCCGAACTTTGGCGCAACGACAAGGGCGGCAGACGTCTGGAAGCATTGCTCATCGCGGCGGATTCGACAAACATTTACGTCATATCGGGCACGGGCGAGGTTATCGAGCCCGAAAACGGTATCGTAGCAATCGGAAGCGGCGGAAACTACGCTTTGGCAGCCGCTCGCGCTCTTGCGGACGCAACCGATTTGAGCGCAAAGGACATTGCGTACAAGGCTTTGAAAATCGCAAGCGAGATTTGCGTGTACACGAACGACCATATCACGGTCGAAACAGTCTGACGAGGTGAACTATGGATTCAAACGTATTGACCCCAAAACAAATCGTTGCCGAACTCGATAGATACATTATCGGTCAACACGACGCAAAAGTCGCGGTTGCAATCGCACTGCGCAACAGATACAGAAGAAGCAAACTCTCCGAAGAAATGAGAGAGGAAATTACGCCCAAAAACATCATTATGAAAGGTCCGACGGGCGTGGGTAAAACTGAAATCGCAAGAAGACTCGCAAAAGTCGTCAAAGCACCTTTCGTTAAGGTGGAAGCGACGAAATTTACCGAAGTCGGCTACGTCGGTCGTGACGTTGAGAGCATAATCCGCGACCTCGTGGAAGTTGCCATTCGCCTCGTAAAAGACGAGAAATTCAAAGAGGTTATGCCCAAAGCAACCGAAATCGCAGAGAACAAACTTTGCGAAATCTTGCTTCCCGTACGCAAAAACGCCGCGGGCGCGACGGATAAGAGCGACGCGGAACTCAAAGAAGAACTCTTGAAAGAAATCCGCGCGGGACATCTTGACGGAATCACCATCGAAATGGAAATCCGCCAACAACCCAAGCCCATTCAACTTCAACCCGGCAACGCCCCAGGAAACGAAATCGACCTCGGAAGCATTTTCGGCGGTATGCTCGGCAAAGGACAAGTCAAAAAGAGAAAACTCACCGTCAAGCAAGCAATGGACTTTATCGTAAGTCAGGAAGCCGAAAAGATGGTGGATCAGGACGCAATCACGCAAGAAGCGTTGCAAAGAGCGGAACAAGACGGCGTCGTATTCCTTGACGAAATCGACAAAATCGCCGCAAACGATCAAGGTCAGCAAGGCGGTCACGACGTATCGCGCGAGGGTGTGCAAAGAGATATTCTGCCCATCGTCGAGGGAAGCACCGTGCAAACGAAGTACGGCTCGATTCGCACGGACTTCATTTTGTTTATCGCGGCAGGCGCGTTCCACATCTCGCGTATGGAAGACCTGATTCCCGAACTTCAAGGCAGATTCCCCATTCGCGTGGAACTCGACAACCTCACCAAAGAAGACTTCGTTAGGATTCTCACCGAACCCGACAACGCCGTACTTAAACAGTACAAAGAACTTCTCGGCGTGGACGGAGTATCGCTTAACTTCACGGACGAGGCAATCGACGAAATCGCAAGAGTGGCGTTCGAGGAAAACGAAAACAGCGAAAATCTCGGCGCACGTCGTTTGCACGCCGTTCTCGAATCCTTGCTCAAAGACGTGCTCTACGAGGCCGACGACAACGTGACGAAGGAAATCGACATCGACAAGGCATACGTCGAGCAACATCTGAGCACAAATCTCAAAGAGAGAAATCTTCGCAGATATATAATCTAAACTTCTTCGCCGCGCGATGGCGATATTGCGGCGTTGCCGCAGTTAAGAAAGATTAGATTGATTGAAGCGATACGTCGCTTAATAAATAAAACGAAATACTAACATAGAGGCAATATGATAAACATACCCAAAGGAACCAAAGATATGCTTCCGAGCGAAGCATACAAGTGGCACTACGTCGAGGACGTCGCAAGAGAAGTTGCGGCTTGTTTCGGATTCAAAGAGATTCGCACGCCGATGTTCGAGCACACCGAACTCTTTTTGAGGGGCGTTGGCGAAACGACGGACATCGTGACGAAGGAAATGTACACTTTTGACGACAAGGGCGGCAGAAGTATGACTTTGCGCCCCGAAGGCACGGCAGGCGTTGCGCGCTGTTTTATCGAAAACGGCTTGCACCAAGGCGTTATGCCTATGAAAGCGTACTACATCGCAAGCATATTCCGCTACGAGAAACCGCAAAACGGCAGACTCAGAGAGCACCATCAATTCGGCGTGGAATGTTACGGTTCGGACAGTCCGAGCGCAGACGCTGAAGTCATTACGCTTGCCTCGACCTTCTTGAGAAAAGTGGGACTCAAGAGCCTCGAACTCAACATCAACAGCATAGGTTGTCCCAAGTGCAGAGCGGAATACAACAAGGCGTTGAAAGAGTACATCGGCGCAAACTTGCACCTTATGTGCGGTCAATGCCAAGCGAGATTTGAAAAGAATCCGCTTCGTATTCTCGATTGCAAGGAAGAAAAGTGCAAACAAATCACCAAAAACGCGCCCAAAATCACCGATTATCTTTGCGACGATTGCAGAGCGCACTTTGAAGAAGTGCAACGCATACTTACGTCGCTGGGTATAGAATTTAAGGTCAATCCGGGTATTGTACGCGGTTTGGACTACTACACGCGCACGGTATTCGAGTTCGTGTCCACGGACATAGGCGCGCAAGGTACGGTTTGCGGCGGCGGAAGATACAACAATCTCGTCGAGGAAGTGGGCGGCAAGCCTACGCCTGCGGTCGGATTCGGTTTAGGACTCGAAAGACTGCTTTTGGTGCTTGAAAACACAAACAACCTTTCGGCAGAGCAAGAGTGTATGGACGTATACATTGCGCCTATGGGCGACAAAGCGCAGGAAATTGCGAGAAAACTCGTGTTCGATATGCGCAACGCAGGCATAAAAGCCGAAACCGACATTATGCAAAGAGGTCTTAAAGCGCAAATGAAATACGCCGACCGTACGGGTGCAAAGTACGTTTGCGTGCTCGGTGACGACGAGATAGAAAAAGGCGTCGTGAACGTCAAGAGAATGAGCGATTCCGTCACGGAAGAATGTCGCATAGGCGACCTTTGCAGATTTTTTGAAAGATGACCGAAAGAGGAATAGTGGCAAAAATAAAGGGCAATAAAGCCACCGTGCGTTTCGACAGACGTAGCGCGTGCGACAAATGCCATATGTGCGCAACCACCAAAGACGGTATGAAAGTCGAGGTTGTTGTCGAAAATACGCTCGGCGCAAACGTCGGCGATTTCGTCGAAGTGGAAATGGGCGAAAAGTACGTTCTCACGGCGGCGGCAATCGTGTACGTCATACCGCTCGTGCTTATCGGCGCAGGCATAGGAATAGGAACGCTCATCAACGAAGTGGCGCAAGCGATTTTGGCACTCGTCGGTCTTGTCGTCGGATTTGTCATCGCAATCCTTCTCGACAGACTCGTCATTCGCAAAAAGAAAGGTTTTGTGCCGACGATGAAAGCGATTGTTAATGAACAATTAACAATTAATAATTAATAATTGCGGGTGGGCTCTGCCCACACCCGAATAAAAAATTCAAGGAAGATAAACTTATGAACGACTATATCGTATTGAACGAGCAAAATTTTGACGAAGTGACGTCAAAAGGCGTCGCGCTTGTGGATTTTTGGGCGACTTGGTGCGGTCCTTGCAAAATGATGGCGCCCAACGTCGAGGACATCGCAACCGAGTATAAAGGCAGAGTCGCAGTCGGCAAAGTGGACGTTGACGAGTGTCCGAATCTCGCAACGCGTTTCGGCATTATGTCAATTCCGACACTCATCGTCTTTAAGGACGGCGAGAAAAAAGAAGTGCTTGTGGGCTATCGCCTCAAAATGCAAATCGCCGAAGTGCTTGACAAATACCTTTGATTGAAAAGAATATTATATAGCAAAATCGAGCAAAAATCACGCCATATAACGTTATTATACGGCGAATTACTTTTAGGAAAAACGAAAGATGATTGATTTGAAAAGCATAAAACAAGTTGACCCGGAACTGTACGAGTCAATGCTCAAAGAACTTAACCGTCAACAGCATAATCTCGAACTTATTGCAAGCGAAAACATAGTGTCGGAAGCGGTGCTTGCCGCCGCGGGAACATTCTATACCAACAAGTATGCGGAAGGTTACCCCGGAAAAAGATACTATGGCGGTTGCGAATACGTCGATATTGCCGAGCAACTCGCAATCGAGCGCGCAAAGCAACTTTTCGGCGTGAAATACGCAAACGTACAACCGCATTGCGGCTCGAACGCCAACTTTGCGGCGTATTATGCGTTGCTAAACAGCGGCGACACGATTTTGGGAATGACTCTTGCGGACGGCGGACACCTCACGCACGGCGCAAAAGTGAATATGAGCGGCAAACTTTTCAACTGCGTCGGTTACGGAATCGACCCCGAAACCGAACTTATCGACTACGACAAAGTGCGTGAAATCGCACTCGAATGCAGACCTAAACTCATCGTTGCGGGCGCAAGTGCGTATCCGAGATTTATCGACTACAAGAAATTCAGAGAAATCGCGGACGAAGTCGGCGCATATCTTATGGCGGACATCGCGCACGTCGCGGGTATGGTTGCGGTCGGATTGCACCCGAGCCCCGTCGGTTACGCTCACGTCATCACGTCAACCACGCACAAGACGTTGAGAGGTCCAAGAGGCGGTCTTATCCTTTGCGACGACGAGGAAATCGCCAAAAAGATAAACAAAGCGGTTTTTCCCGGCAGTCAAGGCGGCCCGCTTATGCACATAATCGCCGCAAAAGCAGTCGCTTTCAAAGAGGCTCTTTCGCCCGAATTTAAGACCTATCAGGAACAAATCCTCAAAAACGCAAAGGCTATGGCGGACAGACTCACAAAAAGAGGACTGCGCCTCGTCAGCGGCGGCACGGACAATCATATGATACTCGTAAATCTCGTCGGCAGCGGCGTGAACGGCAAGCAACTCGAATCGTGGCTCGATATGGCTCATATCACCGTCAACAAAAATTCCGTGCCCAACGAACCGCTACCGCCGTCGCTTACGAGCGGTATAAGAGTGGGTACGCCGGCAGTCACCACCAGAGGAATGAAAGAGGACGATATGATAAAAATCGCCGATATGATTGCGGACGTCGTCGAAGGCGGCGAGAGCGCAATAGAGTCGGTGAAGGCGCGCGCAATCGCTCTTTGCGACGAACATCCTATCTACAAGGACGTCGTGACGCTTTGATAAGCGTATAAAGCAAAGATATTACTTCGTAACCTGCAAACGCAACGGGATAAAACGGATCTCGTTGCGTTTTTTCTTTTTCTGCGTTTTGATTATTGTTCGTATTGCTATCGTTTGAATTGCCGTTTTTACTCGTTCTTACGTTCGTTTGTTCGGATGTATTTCCGTTCGATTCGCATTTTTCGTCGGTTTTGCCGTTCGATTTTTCGTCGGTTTTCGGTTGTTCGCTCGCTTTTGGCTTTTGCATAAGCGACATAACGAGAGGAAGCATACTCGCAACGTCCGCTTTTCCGTTTTGCATATTGCAAAGAAGGGAAAGCATAGGATTTTGCCCCGCAAGGTTTTTCAGAAAATCGTTTTTGACGTCGCGTTTTTCTTCGGGCGGCGAAAAATCGAGCCGAATTTGCTCGCCTATGCCGTTTTGAAGCGCGAACGCAGGCTTTTCGATATGATTATCGTCATACGCGGGAGGGCGCGCGTTTTGCGCGCTTGGCGGCTCGTATTGCGCTTTTTGTCCGTCGTTTTTTTGCGACAGCATTTGCATAAGCATAGACATTGCGTTCATATCCAAATTCATAGTTCACCTGTCACAACCATTTTATGCGCACATATATTGAATGTGCGGAGGAATTTATGAATTTTTACGACTTCAACGGTATGAACTCACGAAACGGAGCACAAAACGGCACACAGAACCGCAACGGCGAGCAGTGTAACAACGAATCTTTCGAGCAGAAATTCGCATCTTACGCGCA
Source organism: uncultured Eubacteriales bacterium (assembly GCA_900547975.1). GTDB lineage: Bacteria > Bacillota > Clostridia > Christensenellales > CAG-917 > CAG-475. Next base: position 6,332 of record URIX01000017.1, read on the forward strand.
AAAGAGCGAAGAAGAACTCACCGCGCAACTACTCGACGTCGCAAGGCGTATGAAAGAGCAGGGCAGTTTCGACCCGAACGCGCTCGAAAACCTCTACAAAACCGCGTATCCTATGCTCGGCGAAATGCAAAGACAGCGTATGCGAAGCATAATCGATATGCTCAAAGGTTGAGACGATATGGACAAAATAGACGCGCGAATCATCGAGCAACTCAAATCCTCGAAAAAAACGAACGACGGGCTTGTGAAAACTCTGTCGAAGGACAGCGGCAAGGTTGACGCACTCGTCAGAGTTCGCAATCCGTTGCAACTCGGCTTGCTCGAAAGAAACTTCGAGGTTGCGGCGTGCTATCCGTTTATCCGCTCGGTGGGCATAAAATGCGGACTCGACGACGCAATAAAACTCGAAAGAATGAACGAGGTGGAATATGTTTGCGCTCAAAGCAAAGCGTTTACGCTTTCGGACGAGATTTCCCGCGGCGACGAGCGGCAAGAAGAATCGCAAGCCGAAATTTCGAGAAGATATAACGCAGTCGAATCGAGTTTTAGGTTATCTAACCGCACGTTTTATCCGATTCCCACTTTTGGCGAGGGGTTGAACGGCAAGGGTGTTACGCTTTGCGTTATGGATACGGGCGTGTCGCCGCACCTCGATTTGTCCGTGCCTAAAAACAGAATTATAGGCTCGGTGGATTTCATAAACAACGAAAAACACCCCTACGACGACAACGGACACGGCACTTTCGTCGCGGGTGTTGCCGTGGGCAACGGAACGCTGTCGGCAAAGAGTATACAGGGCGTTGCGCCTATGGCAAACGTGCTGTCCGTCAAGGTGATAGAAAAGAAAGGCGAGAGCGGTACGTTCAAAATTCTCGACGGTATGCAGTGGCTTTTCGACAACTTCAGACAATACGGCGTGAGAGTGGTGTGTATGAGTTTCGGCGCAGAGCCTCTCGAGTACGCCGACCCGCTGAAAATCGGCGCGGAAATGCTTGCAAGAAGCGGTCTTATCGTGGTTGCGGCGGCAGGAAACAGCGGCGAAAACTCTTTGAAATCGCCTGCAATAAGCAACGAAATCATAGCCGTCGGCGCGGTGGACGAAAACAACAACATAGCAAGTTTTTCCTCAAGAGGCAGATATAAGGGGATCAAACGCCCCGACGTATACGCAAAGGGCACGAATATAAAGGGTATACAGGCGGGCGGCGTATATTCGAGTATGAGCGGAACTTCGGTTGCCGCGCCGTACGTTGCGGGCGCGTGTTGTCTGCTTTGTCAAAAGTACAGCAAAATCACGCCGTTTCAAGCAAAAACAGCGATTCTAAACGCTTCAATCGACGTAAGCGGGACAAAAATATTTACTTTGTGACGTTCTTGAAAATGCGCTCTACGCAAGAAATGAAGTAGGCTATTTCGCTCTCTTGCGTGTCGCAACCCACGCTTGCACGCACCGCGCCTTGGTTGGTCGTTCCCATATTGAGATGAACGAGAGGCGCGCAATGCAATCCGCCTCTTACGCATATGCCGACTTCGTTGAGTTTGTCCGCAACGTAACCGCTGTCCGCATTTTTGAGATTGAAGGACACGACGCCCGTTTCGGCGTCGCGAGTGTAGACGGTCGCGCCGATGTGTTCGAGCGAATATATAACGTTTTTCGTTATTCTATCGATATGTTTTTTGATTTTTGCAAGGTTGTCGAAAGTCCATTTCGCGCCTTGATGAAGGGCGCATATGCCGCCCGAAAACTGTGTGCCCGCCTCGAAAGATTCGGGCATTGCGGCTTTGGGAAGTACTTCGTTTGAAAACGTGCCCGTACCGCCGTATAAAAGAGGTTTTAGGTTTACGTCTTTTTTGACGATCAAAAATCCCGTACCTTGTATGCCGTGAAGTCCTTTATGACCGGGGCAAGCGAGCATACTTATTCCGCCGTTTCCAAGATTCAGCGGAATTAGTGGCACGCTTTGCGCGCCGTCTACAATCAGTTTGACGTTATTTTTTTTGCAAATATTCGCTATTTCGTCGATATCGCAAACCGCACCGGTGACGTTGCACGCGCCGCCGAAAACCATAATGTCGGCGTATTTTGCGTATTTTTCCACGTCTTCGAGCCGTATATGACCGCTTCTGTCCGCTTTTACGACGTCGAGCGAGATTTTGCCCTCGCTTTTGAGTTTGTAAAGCGGGCGCAGTACCGAATTATGCTCGTTGGTGCTTGTCACAACCTTTTCGCCGCTGTTTACGAGTCCGAAAATAGCAAGATTGAGTGCTTCCGTACAGTTTTTCGTGAATACGAGGGAATATTCTTCTCTCGCGCCGAGCATTGAAAGCAGATAATCCCGACATTTTTGTATGCGTATGCTTTTGTCCACCGCTTCGTCGTGACTGCCTCTGCCGCTGTTTGCCGAGTGCGACACGTCGAAAAGCAATGCGTCGAGGGCGCATTTTGGCTTGAATCTTGAAGTTGCGGCGTTGTCGAGATATATCATTTTTTGTCCTTATCTATGCAATTTATGCGAATTTGCACGAAAAATGTGTTCGCACAATATATTAAAATCGAGAGCGGTTACATATATTGTCGGAGGGGATTATGAGAGAATTTTTCGTAGCGTTCCGCTCGCGCGCCGAAGCCGTGCGGTTTTATGAGGATTTGTCGTCTTACGCCATATCCTGCAAACTTATCAACACGCCCTCGTCTGCAAAAGCGGGGTGCGGATTGTCGGTGAAGTTGTTTGCAAAGGATATGCAGCAAGCAAAAATCGTACTTCAACGAGGCAGATACTCGTCCGCCATAGGCTTTTATTATTTCGGCACGAACGGCAGCGCGATAAGACTTTGAAGTGTGTACCGCTCTAATATGCCCGATTGAGCATATGCGCTTTCGGGCATATTAAAATACCTGTTTTAAGCGAATATTCTCAATACATAAACTTGTAATATAACAAAACAGTGTTTCGCACCCGCGCAAACCCTTGCAAAATGCCCTTGTTTGTGCAATAATCGTAAATATGACGGAAGATAACAAGAAAATATACGACTTGCTCGACCAAATGCACTACGACGCCGATTGCGAATTGAATTTCGATTCGCCTTTCGAGTTGCTCGTTGCGGTGGTGCTGTCCGCTCAATGCACGGACAAGCGCGTAAATCAGGTCACGAGCGAACTTTTTAAGGTTGCCTCTACGCCGCGTGAATTTGCGGATATGGACATATGCGAACTTGAAAAATATATATTTTCTTGCGGATTTTATCATAATAAGGCAAAGGCGATAAAGAGTCTCAGCCAAAGTATTCTCGATATGGGCGGTATGCCGACGACGCGCGACGAGTTGATGAAACTTGCAGGCGTGGGACGAAAGACGGCAAACGTCGTTGCGGCGGTCGCCTACGGCGAAAACGCCATAGCGGTGGATACGCACGTTTTCAGAGTGGCAAACCGCATAGGACTCGTCCGAGCAAAAACGCCCGAGCAGGCCGAAGCGCAACTTATGTCCGCTTTCGACGAGAATCTTTGGTCGCATCTTCATCATCTTCTGATATTTCACGGCAGATACACTTGTCACTCTCAACGTCCGGAATGTGACAAATGTCTTGTGAGAGGTTTCTGCGAGTACTATAAAAAACTTACGTCGGGCATACCGACGCAAAAGGCGAGCAAATAAAAGGGATATGAAAAAATACGAGATTGTTTCAAAAAAACGACTTGCGCCCAACGTAAACGAATACGTCGTTTACGCGCCGCTCGTTGCAAAACACGCTCTTGCGGGGCAGTTTATAATTTTGCGCACGGACGAGGACGGCGAGCGCGTTCCGTTCACCGTATGCGACTATTCGCGCGAGGACGGCACGGTTTCGATTATGGTGCAGGAAGTCGGCTACACGACGGCAAAACTTGCTATGATGAACGAGGGCGACTGCCTTTGCGATTTCGTAGGACCTTTGGGCAACGCAACCGATTTGTCGGCGTATGAAAATATCTGCCTTATAGGCGGCGGTATAGGCTCTGCGGTCGTCTATCCGCAAGCGAAGCAACTCTTTTTTAGCGGCAAAGCGGCGGACGTAATACTCGGCGCGCGCAACAAGGATTTGCTTATGTACGTAGACGAGTTTAAGGCAAATTCAAAAGATTTGTATTTGGTCACCGATGACGGTTCGAGCGGCGTAAAGGGATTCGTCACCGATATGCTCAAATCGCTCGTTGAGGGCGGAAAGAAATACGATTGCGTTTTCGCAGTCGGTCCGCTTCCTATGATGAAAGCGGTTTGCAATCTCGCAAAATCCCTCGATATTGCCGCAATCGTGAGTATGAACTCTATGATGGTTGACGGCACGGGTATGTGCGCTTGTTGCAGGCTCACCGTGGGCGGCGAAACCAAGTACGCGTGCATAGACGGTCCGGAATTTGACGGACGGCTCGTTGACTTTGACGAGGCTATTGCAAGAAGCAAAATGTATCGCGAAGAAGAAAAAGACCATTACTGCAATTTGAGAGGTGGGGTATGATTGAAGTAAGACACCGTATGCCGACTCAATCAGCAGAGGAAAGAAAGCACAATTTCGACGAGGTTGCGCTCGGATATACCGCGCAACTTGCCGCCGACGAGGCGCAAAGATGTCTTAATTGCAAAAACGCGCCGTGTATGAGCGGTTGCCCCGTAGGCGTGCGCATACCCGACTTTATCGCGCACGTCAAAAAAGGCGATATGGAAGGGGCGTATCGCACGATAAAGCAAGACAACAATCTTCCCGCAATCTGCGGCAGAGTATGTCCGCAAGAGAATCAATGCGAAAAGCATTGCGTACGCAAGGATAAACTCGGCGGAAGCGTGGCAATCGGCAATCTCGAAAGATATGTCGCCGATTACGCCGCAAAGAACGGATTTGCCGAGCATACCGTTTCCGAAAAACTCGGCAAACGCGTGGCAATCGTGGGTTCGGGTCCGTCTTCGCTCTCGTGTGCGGCAGACCTTGCTCGCGCAGGCGTAGACGTCACGATATTCGAGGCTTTGCACGAAGCGGGCGGCGTGCTCGTGTACGGCATTCCCGAATTTAGACTTCCCAAATCGCTCGTTAAAGAGGAAATAGAAAAGGTTTGTTCGCTCGGCGTGAAAATCGAAAAGAACGTCGTTGCGGGCAAAACCGTGTTCATAGACGAATTGCTGTTTGAATACGACGCGGTGTTTATCGGTTCGGGCGCAGGCGTGCCTATGCTCTTGAAAGTCAAGGGCGAAAACCTCAACGGCGTGTATTCCGCAAACGAGTATTTGACGAGAATCAACCTTATGAAAGCCTACAAACAAGGCTCGATAACGCCGATAAAGCACGGCAAAAACGTGGTCGTGGTCGGCGCGGGCAACGTCGCTATGGACAGCGCGAGAACGGCGTTGCGTATGGGCGCAAAAGTAAAACTCGTTTACCGCAGAGGCAGAGAGGAAATGCCCGCACGAAAGGAAGAAATAAACCACGCCGAAGAAGAAGGCGTAGAGTTTATGCTATTGTCCAATCCCGTCGAGATACTCGGCGACGAGCAAGGCAACGTACGCGCGATTAAATGTGTGAAAATGCAACTCGGCGAGCCTGACGCAAGCGGCAGAAGAAGTCCCGTTCCAGTCGAAGGAAGCGAATTCGTGGTTGAATGCGACGAAGTTATCGTTGCGCTCGGCACGAGTCCGAATCCTATAATCAAACGCAGTTTTCCGTCTTTGGAAACGACGAAGAAAGGCACGATAGTTGCGGACGAAAACGGACTTACGAACGTACCTCGCCTGTACGTCGGCGGTGACGCTATGACGGGCGCGGCAACCGTAATTCTCGCAATGGGCGCCGGCAAGCGCAGCGCAAAAGCAATACTCGAATCGTTCAAAAACTAAAATCGAACAACCGAAAATCAACGGAATAACAAACAATCGAAGCGTTGATTTTTTCACAATAAAAGCACCAAAGAGGTCAATATGTTTCTCGATTATGTTAAGATTTTTATAAAAGCAGGCAACGGCGGCAACGGAAAAGTGTCTTTCCACCGTGAAAAGTTTGTTCCCAACGGCGGACCGGACGGCGGCGACGGCGGCAACGGCGGCGACGTGGTGTTTGTCGCGGACAAAGAGATGAACACGCTCATAGATTTCAAATTTCAGAAATTTTACCGCGCGCAGAACGGCGGCGACGGCGAGGCGAAGAATTGCACGGGCAAATCCGCGCCCAATCTCGTCATAAAAGTGCCCGTCGGCACAGTGATTCGCGACACGGAAAGCGGAAAGGTCATTGCCGACCTCTTTGACGACGGCGAAACTTTCGTCGCTCTCAAAGGCGGCAGAGGCGGCAAGGGCAACAACCGTTTTGCACACGCAAGACGTCAAGCGCCGTCTTTCTCGCAACTCGGCGAAACCACCGACGAACATCAGGTTACGCTCGAACTCAAAACCATTGCGGACGTAGGTCTCGTAGGCTTCCCGAACGTCGGCAAGTCCACGCTTTTGTCCGTGCTTACGAGTGCGAAACCCAAAATCGCAAACTATCACTTTACCACAATCAATCCCAATCTCGGCGTAGTGCAGATGTACGACGACAGTTTCGTCATAGCGGATATACCGGGGCTTATCGAGGGCGCAAGCGAGGGCGCGGGGCTCGGACACTATTTCCTTCGCCACATCGAAAGAGTGCGCCTCATCGTGCATATCGTTGACATCAGCGGCAGCGAGGGCAGAGACCCCATCGACGATTACAACAAAATCAACGCCGAACTTGCAACTTACAGCGAAAAACTCGCTTCCATTCCGCAACTCGTCGTTGCAGGCAAAGCGGATTTGCTCACCGACCGCTCGGAAATCGAAAAGTTTGAAAAAGCAATCGGCAAAAAGGTTTTCGTCGTATCTTCCGTCACGCACGAAGGACTTGACGAACTTCTTTCCGCAATGAAGCAGCAAATCGAGCAACTTCCGCCCCCTCAACGTATTCAGCGTGACGAAACATTTGAACTCGAGCCCAAATCCGACCAGAAATTCACCGTATCACGCCTTCCCGACGGCTCGTTCTTCGTCGACGGCGGACTTGTCGATTTTCTCATTCAAAACGTCACCATTTCGTCCCAAGATTCATTCGCCTTCTTCCAAAAGGTCCTCAAAGACCGCGGTGTAATTGCCGAATTGAAAAAGAAAGGTATGAAAGAGGGGGATATAGTGGTTATCGGCGACCTTGAATTTGAATGGGTTGATTAAACGCAACCACAGAGCGAATAACTGCGTCAGAGCCGCGCTTCGACAACTCATTTACTATTAGTAAATTAGGGTTGCCGAAAGTGCGGCTCTTTCTTGTTCTTCATCTCTGTGGATTGTGTTTAATCCACCCATTCATAACTATACCATTAATTTCTTATCCTATTTATCACTATCAAAGTTACCGCTTACAAACTATATAACTAATTTCCTTTAATTTCTCACAACCAAAGCAACAAAAAAAGCACCTTGCTCGCAAGGCGCTTTTGTAATAACTTTTTTATTTATTATTTGTACTCCTGAACAAACTTCTTGAAGAAGCCGACGCATTCTTCGATGGATTTTATATCCACGTTTTCGTTCGAGGCGTGCATACCGCCGAGTTGGTCGAACGAGAGGGCGCAAGGCGTGCAACGTATCGCGTTGGTCGAAATCTGTTGCAACACTCTGCAATCCGTTCCGCCGAACATAAGATAGGGCACGACTGCCACGTCGGGGTACACTTCGTTGAGTGCTTTTTTGTACATCTGATAGCCTTCGCCGTTGATGTCGATCATAGGCGACGCTTCGCGAGATTGCAAAACTTCCACTTCGAGGTCGTATTTCTTTGCGAGCTTACGCAGTTTGTTGAAGCAATCTTCGCTCTTATCGGTGGGCGCAAAGCGCAAGTTTGCCACAACCCAAGCGTCTTGCGGAATCACGTTCGGGGCGGACGCGCCGCTCGACATCGTAAACACCATAGTGGTTGCAAACATCGAGTTGCCGTATGCCGCATTGATCTTCGGTGCGAGTTTGGACACCCACCAGCCCGTAAGACCTATCGTCTTGCAGAACACTTTGAGAGGGGAAGCCAGCGCGTCGCCGAGTCCGTAAATCATTGCTTTTGCCGCTTTGGACATCTTGGGCTTGAAAACGGTGTGATGTTCGCAGTAGTTCACAAACGCCGCAAGTCTTGCAATGGGCGTATGTTTCGGCGGTTGCGAACTGTGTCCGCCTTTGCCGTGCGCGATAAACTTTACGTCGGCGTATCCTTTTTCCAAAATGCCGACCGCCGCAACGTCTTTTTTCATAAGGCTGAAAGCCTTTTTTATGATTGCGCCGCCTTCGTCAACGACGAGGAATGGGGTTATGCCTTGCGATTTGAACCAGTCGCGCGCCATAGAAGCGCCGGGGCCCGACGTTTCTTCGTTGTCGCTGTAACTCAAATATACGTCTTGTTCGGGCACGAAGCCTTGCTCGATGAGTTCGTCAACGGCTTGAATGGTGGTAAAGAGGGTGTTTTTGCAGTCCATTGCGCCTCTGCCGTACACTTTGCCGTCAACGACGGTTGCGCTGAACGGGGGATATTTCCAATCGCCGCCGACTGCGGGAACGACGTCTTGGTGCGCCATAAGCACGAGCGGACGAGCGGAAGATTTGCCGCGCCACTTGTAAAGAAGTACGTCGCCGCCGACTTCGATTTTCTCGCAAGTTTGTTTGACGTGGGGAAATTCCTCGTCGAGAAACTTGTGGAAAGCCTCGAAGTATTCGTGACCGCTATTTGTGACGGTGGGGCATTGAATGAGTTTTACAAAACTGTCAACGTATCCGTTTTGGTTTTTCATATAGCACCTCGCAACTAATGATAATATATTATACAACGATTGTATGAAATAAACAAGAACAAAATCAAACGAATTAGCGACAGGTGTTAGATTTGTATAAAATGGCGGTATGGAAATACCGCCTACGGGCACTCAAAATCAACCTTGCAAAAGCGTGAACGCTTATTTTTTTCATATATCCGCCGCTATCGGTATGCGAGCATTCCGTTGCTATGCGCGGTATGAAATACCGCCTATGGGCACTCAAAAACAACCTTGCAAAAGCGTGAACGCTTATTTTTTTTCATATATCCGCCGCCATCGGTATGCGAGCATTCCTCTGCTATGTGCGGTATAAAATACCGCCTACGGGCACTCAAAAGCAACCTTGCAAAAGCGTGAACGCTTATTTTTTTCATATATCCGCCGCTATCGGTATGCGAGCATTCCTCTATCGGCAGATATATGAAAAAACAACCTTACGGTTGTTTGCAAGGTTGTTTTTTCGTTGGTGCCGGCGGTCGGACTCGAACCGACACGGATGATTAGTCCACAGGATTTTGAGTCCAGCGCGTCTGCCAGTTTCACCACGCCGGCGCAAGATTGAATATACCATAAATCAATCATTCTTGCAACTGATTTTTATTTTTTTGTTTTTGCAATTCGTATTTTTTTGCTTCTAAGCGCGTTTTCGTAGGTTTTTTTTTCGCAAACAAAATATTTGCAACGGTTTTACACGAAATTTACCAAGTGTTCCAAGAGAATTTTTACGCCCATAAGGACGAGAATCGTGCCGCTACGTAGGGCAAGATACATTGTAAAATACGCTCGACCGGATATGAAAAACGGACTTGAATTTCAAGTCCGTTTTCGTAAAGTCGGTAATTTTGAAAGATTCAGATTTGCGGCGCGAGAACGGGACGTTTTGCGCTTTGTCCGAGCGCGAGTTCCTTTGTCGAGAGTTTGTAGAGTGCGGCGACGGGAAGTGCGCAAACGAATGTTGCAAGGCAACCGCCGAGTTCGTAGGGAATGTCGGAAAGGAAGTATGCGCCGAACGGCACTTTCCAGATAAGCACGGTTGCCACGACATAGACCCAGAAATACAAGAGTTCGGAAAGCGCGGCGAGTGCGGCGTAAGAAATTACGCTCATATCCTCGTGTTTACGGTTGAAAACCTTGTAGCAAACGAGGGGCATAGAATAGCCGATTGCGACGGTGAGAAGCCACCATTGAACTCTGTAAAGTTCGGACGGAAACCACGCAATGCAACTTAGTTCGAAAATAATCGAATAAACGATTATCATAACCGCGTTTTTTGCAGGATTCATACAAGCGGCGCAAATCACCAAAATAGGGAATACGACGTTTGCAAACGGAATTTCCAAAATAAACTGGTCGTAGCACATAATGCCGAGCAACGTGAACATTGCGACCCAGCCTTTTAGTCCGTTCGTTCTTGCCAAGCGTTCAGCTCTTTGTAAAGAAATACCTTTCATTTTGACACCTTTGGGGGTTAATACAGCCACCCTTGATATACTATCACCAAAACTTTGAGGTCGTCAAGCGTTCCCGCCGTTTCGTCCTCGCCGAACAAAGTTTGGAAGTTGGCGCACTGCGCGTACTTTCCGTCCGCGGCAACGTAGACTGTTTCAAGGTCGTAATTAGTGCCGTTTTCAAGTGTCACGTCGTGGAACATATAATAGCGATGCTGTGATAGTCTAAACGTTATTTTGTCGTTTCTATCTGCAAAAAACTTGACTATTGATTCATACACGGTGTTGCCGTAGCAAGGGATTTGCCATTCGCAAATCAAATCTCCGTCAAGGGTTGAGTGTGCAAACATATCGCCGTCGGAAACTTCAGTGCCATTTCCGGGCATGCGTAATTGCAACGTGAAATATTGCTGTTTGCCGTCCACAATGGCATAGCCGGGATTGCTTTGCGTGCCGTCGCTGCCCCAAACTTTGTTGCAAGCAACAAGAGTGCACGCAGATAGCATAACCAGCGCAACGGCAACGAGAAATAGTGTTTTTTTTGCAAATCTTGTCATAGTTTTATTCTATAATTAAAGGCTTATCACTGCAAGGTCTTTCGAATATACACCGATGGGTGTCGGAGCGTCTGAACCTTCGACTTTTGCAATATAGGAGATAGCAACAGCCATATCCAAGTTGTTTGAAATGATATACTTGCCGTTTTCGTCTTTTTTGAGTGATTCTCTCCAAAGAGTGACGACATTGTAAACTTGACCGTCTTTTTCTTCTATATGGTGTTGGCACTCATCGCCTTTGCAAACCTCCGAATGGTAGACCTCTTTGACGTAGTGCTCCATATCGATTCCGTTCATAAAACCGTAAAGCAAGCCGTATTGAGGCGCAACGCCTGCCTTTGAGCCTAAGTCGTGGTTGTACCAGTTGCAAAGCCTGTCCATATTTATCATTTCGTCAAGAGGTTGCCCCCAGCCGTCAGTGTAGGGGAAGTACCCCTGCATTGTTTTTTCAAACTTTACGTCGTATGCGGTTTCTTTTCTCAAGATTGCGCCAACGAGAGGACGACCGGAGAATCCGACCCAGTTTGGCGTTCCTCCGTCTTTTTTGAAGTTTCCGTTATCGTCTTTTTCATAATATGAGAGCATAAATTTCAGGCTTTGAGGAACAGTGCTTGCAAGGTCGAATCCAAGGTTTGTTGCCGTGAGCACGCATACGTTGTATGAGCCGTATCCAAATGCCACTTGTGTTACCGGCAAGCAGGCTTTCCAAAGAGGAATAAGTTTTGCTTTAAGGTCGGAAAGTTGTTGGGACTTGTTTGGCGAGGCGTCTATTGCCTCAAAGTCGATTGCTTTATATGCTGCAAGGAAAGCTGCATGACCATTAGTATTGCCGGTTGCACTTGCAACGATTTTCAAAAGTTCTACAAAATCGTCATAACTAAAACGATTTGCTGAAGTTGAACTTGGAAGAGAATTGAGTGAGTTTAATCCTGTGAATCCAAGGTTTGATTGAGTGATTTTTCTGCCCTTAAAATCGTATGATGTCGAGCCGTTGGCGATAAAGGCGTCGATTCGAATCAAATATTCCTTTACAGCATCGAAATACAGGCTGTAAGTCGTATCGATGTTGTTCGATTCATTGCACCATTGTTGATATTGGTTATATATCAAACTCCAACTATAAAGGAAGTCAAGAATGCCGTACCAACCGGAAAGTCCTGCCTCGGACGAAGGAAAGAGAGAGTCGTCGATTTTGCCGTCCTTGACAATGCCGTTTATCATATTGAGATAATTTTTGAATTGCATCACAATCTCGCTGTTGTAGAAGTTGCCTTTGACGTATCGCAGATAGAGAAGAGGCACTCTTGATTGAGTAGTCTTTGATGTGAGAATCGATTTTTTGAAAGTATCGCTTTCAATATAAGTTTTTAGCGTGCCTTTCAATTCGTTAGCGAGTTGGTCGAATCTGTCCCATTTTCCGATGATGTTCATATTGCGAGTGGGAACAAACGTGTTTTCGACAAGCGTGTCGCCCTCATACCAGCCTGCAAACACATATCCTTCGCGTGCGTCAGGCGTTGGCAAAGTGTAACTTTCGCCATCTTTGACAATGACCGTTTGCACTTGACCGTTTTGGGTGAGCGTAAGCGTATATTGCTTTGGGTTGCACGCGACGAGCGCAATCGTAAGCACGAGCGCAAGCACGAGAGCCAAACACAAAATCTTCGTGTTTCTGTTTTTCATAGGTTATTCTCCTTTTTTAAATTTTTGCTATGCCATCGCATAACTCAAATTTGGTTTTTTTTTAAGAATCTAACCGCCTGCTTTTACTGTTTTACGCTTTCGGCAAGGTGAAAATCAAAGTGCTTTCGTGCAAATTTTCGGTGTTAAACAAACAAAAAAACGCACCTATGGCGCATTCCCTCATTGCGTGCGTGTAGGGCAAATCGGGAACGCGTTTTTGCCTTGACGACGCTCAAATACGGCAGACTTACTGACTTATGAAAAAACGCGCGGATAAATACTGCGGTGTCTTTCAAATACAGCAATGGCGGTTGTTCGGGAATCGAACCCGAAGTCCAAATCTACTCAGTATAACAACTTTTCAAACCGTATCTTATTCAGTTAAGATTATAATAGCATCAAATTTTGATTTTGTAAAGGCGTTGTGCATCCTTGAATTTTGCTTCCGCCTTAAGTTTTTTTGACATATTATAATAACTTTTTTTGCAATTCGATTGCATATGGTTAATGCTCGAATTGCGAGTTGTAGAGATTCGCGTAGAATCCGCCTTTTTCGAGCAGTTCCTCGTGCGTGCCTTTTTCGATGACGTTGCCCTTGTTCATAACGAGGATAACGTCGGCGTTTTTGATTGTGGAAAGACGGTGCGCGACGATAAACGACGTTTTGTTTTGCATAAGTTTTTCAAACGCTTGCTGAATCTTGATTTCGGTGCGGGTGTCGATTGAACTCGTTGCTTCGTCGAGGATGAGCATAGGCGGGTGAGTGAGCATAACTCTTGCGATGCAGAGAAGTTGCTTTTGACCTTGCGAGATATTGCCGCCGTCGTCGTCGAGAACGGTGTCGTAGCCGTTTTCGAGGTGAGTGACGAAGTTGTGAATATGCGCCGCTTTTGCCGCTTCGATAATTTCCTCGTCGGTTGCGGACGGATTGCCGTAGGCAATGTTTTCTCTCACCGTGCCTTTTTTGAGCCAAGTGTCTTGCAAAACCATACCGTAACTCAATCTGAGCGATTTTCTCGTCACTTCGGTTATATCCTTGCCCTCGACTTCGATTTTGCCGCTGTCGGGGTCGTAAAAGCGCATAAGAAGGTTTATGAGGGTGGTTTTGCCGCAGCCCGTAGGTCCGACGATAGCCACGCGTTGTCCGCTCTTAACGTTGAGCGAGAAGCCTTGAATGAGCGGCTTGTCTTGAACGTAAGAGAAGTACACGTCGTCGATGTTTATGTTTCCGTGCGCGTCGGTCAAGTCCTCGAATCTCTCGTCGGAAGATTGATTTTGGGCTTCCAAGAGGTCGAAAACTCTGCTTGCCGCGGCGGTTGCGCCTTGGAGTTCTGTCACGACGCCCGTGATTTCGTTGAACGGCTTTGTGTACTGCGTGGCGTAGGAAAGCACGCACGAGAGCGCGCCGACGGAAAGTGCGCCGATTCCAGGCACGACGCCGCCTTTTATCACCAAATACACGCCCAAAACGCACACGACAACGTATATAACGTTGTTGACAAATCTCGTGCAGGGATTGACCATTGCAGAGTAGAACGCCGCGTTTTGCCCCCAAACTTTCAAATCGCCGTTGATTGTTGCAAATCTGTCCTCTGCGCGTTTTTCATAGCCGAACAGTTTGACAACGCGTTGATTTGAAAGCATTTCGGTGACGAGTCCCGAAAGTTCGCCGCGCTTTTTAGCCTGCATAGCGAACATATTGTGACAACCTTTTGCGATAAAGTACGCAACGAACAGCGACAGAGGGGTGAGACACACCACCACGAGCGCAATGAGCCAGTTGTACCAAAGCATAAACGCGAGCGTGCCGATAATGGTCACGATTCCGTTGAAAAGTTGCGAGAAACCTTGTATGAGTCCGTCGGAAATCTGGTCCACGTCGTTGCCCACTCTCGACATAATGTCGCCGTGCGAGTTGGAATCGACGTAGGAAAGCGGCACGTCGTTGAGTTTGGCGTACGCGCTCGAACGAAGGTCGCGGATAGTGCGGAAAGAAGCGAAGTTTATGCACAGCGACGCAAGGTATTGAAACACGAGCACGCAAGCGATAAGACCTGCCAAAATGCCCGCATTTTTGAGGATTACGCCGAAGTCGACGTTGTTTTCGGCAATGATGTAGTCCACAGTCTTGCCGATTACGACGGGCGCGAGAAGGGTGGCGGCGATTTGAAGCGCGGAAAGCACGAGCGCAAGTATAATGACGGGCACGTACGGGCGCGCGTATTTAAGCAACTTTTTGATTGCCGCAAAGTCGGTTCTGTTTTTTTGCACTGTATTCGAGGGAGTCTTTTTCATTTGTTTTCTTCCCCCTTGTTTTGCGAAAGACATATTTCTTTATAGACGTCGCAGGATTTTATAAGGTCGTCGTGAGTGCCGATTCCCACGATTTTGCCCTCGTCGAGCACGACGATGACGTCGCAGTATTTTATGCTCGTGGCGCGTTGGGAAACGACCACGGTTGTAAGTCCTTTTTCGAGACGCAAATGCGACAAAGCCTTGCGAAGTTTCGCGTCGGTTGCAAAGTCGAGAGCGGACGACGAGTCGTCCAAAATGAGAATATCGGGGTTCGATACCAACGCTCTGGCGATAGTGAGACGTTGACGTTGACCGCCCGAAAGGTTCTTTCCGCCTTGCGAAATCCGCGTGTTCAAACCTTCTTTCAAAGCGTTTACGAACTCGGCGGATTGCGACGTTTCGAGCGCGTTTTTAATATCCTCGTCGGTTGCGTTTTCGTTTGCCCAAAGCAAATTGTCCTTTACGCTGCCTTCGAACAAAACCGCCTTTTGCGGCGCGACGCCGAAAATTTGACGAAGTTGCGCGTCGGTGTAATCTTTGACGTTTTCGCCGTAGATTTTCACCTCGCCCGACGTTGCGTCGTACAGCCTCGACATAAGCGAAACGAGGGTGGTTTTGCCGCTGCCCGTGCCGCCCAAAATGCCCACGCTGTCGCCTTTTTGCACGGTTAGATTCACGTTTTTGAGGAACGATTCGCCGTTTTGAGCGTATGCGAACGAAACGTCGTTCATCTCGATTGCGGGTGCGGATTCGTCCATAATCGCGCCGCTTCCTTCCTGCATAGATGACGTGACGTCGAACACCTCGTTTATTCTCGCCGCAGAAGCCGAAGCCTTCGTGAAAGTGACGAGCAGGTTTGCAAACACTATGAGCGCGTTGAGGATTTGAGTCATATAGTTGACGAGCGCGATAATCTCGCCTTGCGTGAGGTCGCCCATATACACGTTTTTGCCGCCGAAATACAAAATCGCGATGACGGCAAGGTTAAGCACCGAATAGGTGAGAGGATTGAGAAGCGCACTCACAGCGCTGACCTTTATCGAGGTTTGCGAAAGGGATTGCGCCGCGTCGTCGAATATGCGTTTTTCTCTTTCTTCCGCGCCGAAGGCTCTGACGACTCTCGCGCCCGAAAGGTTTTCTTTGGTGAGTCTCGACACGTCGTCGAGTTTGGATTGAACGTCCTTGTACTTGGGCATAGTGGTGAGCATAATGATTGCCAAAAGCACTGCAATCACCAAAGCCGCCGCCACGAAAATCAAAGAGAGTTTAAGGTCGATGAGCATTGCCATAACGATTGCGCCCACCGCGATGAACGGGGCGCGAAGCACGAGGCGAATGAACATAGCGACCGCTTGTTGCGCCTGATTCACGTCTGACGTAAGACGAGTTATGAGCGACGTGGTTGAAAACTTGTCGAGTTCGGAATAGGAAAACGTGTTTATGTGCGAGTAGAGGTCTCGACGAAGATTCGTTCCGAATCCGAGTGAAGCGCGGGATGCGAAAAACTGCGCGGTGAGCGAGAACGCAAGCCCGAACACGCCGAGCGCGAGTATAATCGATCCGCCGTAAATCAAGCCCGAAAAGTCGCCGTTTCTGCCCATAGGAATGGCGTTGTCGATAATCCACGCGACCACGACCGGCGTAAAGAGTTCGAACATCGCTTCTATGAGTTTGAAAAACGGACCGAACACGGTTTTGAGCCTATAACCTTTCAGGTATTTTAGAAGTTTGAGCATTGTCTTTCGATATTATTGCCTTGTTTGTATTCGAGTATAAATTTTAGCACAGTTTACGTTCAACCGCAAGCGAGAGGATGTATAACATTTCCTTAACGCCCGAAAAATCGGATTTATACGATTTTTGCCGCATTTCGTCGCTATTTGTAAAAAAACGTACGTTTGTTAAGTATGTCGTATTGACTTTTTCAATGTGAATTATTATAATTATTTGTATAAAAAACACAGAGGTGTAAAAATGAGCATTTGGCACGACGTTGACCCTCAACGCATCACGCCCACGGACTTCCTTGCTTGCATAGAAATTTCCAAAGGCAGCAAAAATAAATACGAACTCGACAAAGCGACGGGTTCGCTGATTCTGGACAGAGTTTTGTATACGTCTACGCACTATCCCGCAAACTACGGTTTTATTCCTCGCACTTACAGCGAGGACAACGACCCGCTCGACGTACTCGTGCTTTGTTCCGAGCCTATCGTCCCGCTTGCGCTGGTAAGGTGCTATCCGATAGGCGTTATGATGATGCAAGACAGCGGCGAGATGGATTACAAAATCATTGCGATTCCGTTCAAAGATCCCACTTGGAACACTTACAAGGAAATCGAGGAACTGCCTGCGCATATTATGGAAGAAATGTCGCACTTTTTCAGAGTTTACAAGCAACTCGAAGGCAAGCAAACCACCGTTTTCCAAGTCAAAAACAGAGAGTTTGCCGAACTTATCATCAAGGATAATCTCGAATCTTACAAAAAGAAATTCAACGTAAAATAACTTTTTCATTCGAGGTAATAGGGTAAATAGAATATGAAATACGATTGTATCGTCATCGGCGGCGGTATAATAGGTTGCGCGGTGCTTGACAGACTCGCACGCCGCAATCTCAAAGTTTTGCTTTTGGAAAAGCAAGACGACGTCGCCTCTTTTTCAACAAGAGCCAACAGCGGAATCGTGCACGCAGGTTATGATTGCGAGCCGAATACGTTAAAGGCTCTCTTTAACGTCAAAGGAAACGCGCTTGTATGGCGCGACGCACAAGAACTCGACGTTCCGTGCCTCAAATGCGGCTCTATCGTGGTTGCCACGAAAGAACAGTACGACGGCATTTTGAAACTCGAACGAAAGGCAAAAGCCAACGGCGTTCAAGTGGAAGTTTGGGATAGGGAAAAGACCCTTGCTTTCGAGCCTCATATCTCGGACGATATAGAGTATTCGCTCTATGCGCCGAGCGCGGGTATCGTTTCGCCTTATCAACTTTGCATAGCGTACGCCGACAGAGCGGTCCTCAACGGCGCGCAAATCTTGCTCGAAAAAGAAGTTATAGCAATAGAGAATAAAGACGGCGAGTATATAGTAAATACCAACGACGGCGAATACGCCGCAAAATACGTCGTCAACTGCGCGGGCGCACACGGCGCGCATATAAACGACCTTGCGGGCGCAGAGCATTACGAAACTACTTACAGACGAGGCGATTATTTCGTTCTCGACAACACGGAAAGAAAGAACGTAAACACCGTTATCTTCCAACTTCCCACCGCGCTCGGCAAAGGCGTACTCGTTGCGCCGACGGCTGACGGAAACGTCATATACGGACCGACCGCAATAGACACGACGGACGACGACGATACGGCTTCCTCGCTCGATTCTCTCGACCTTTTGAGACGTAGCGTTCCGCTCTCGTATAAATGCCCCGCGTTCAATAAGTGCATAAGAGTGTATTCGGGACTTCGCACCATAATAGGTCACGACTTCGTAATAGGCGAGTCCAAACTCAAAAAGAACTTTGTTATGGCAATAGGCATTTGCTCGCCGGGACTTACTTCCGCGCCCGCCATTGCAGAGTATATCGACGAACAAATCGCAAATATGTCGAATGCGCCTCTCAAAGACGAGTATGTCACCGTTATGCCAAAGCATAAGAGATTGCTCGAACTTAGCGAGGACGAACTCAATTCGCTCATAAAGGGCGACGAAGCGTGGGGCAGAATCGTTTGCCGTTGCGAAAAGGTTACGGAAGCGGAAATCGTGGAAGCAATCCATTCGCCGCTTCAAGCGTACACCGTGGACGCGGTCAAACGCCGCACGAGAGCGGGTATGGGCAGATGTCAAGGCGGCTTCTGCGGTCCGAGAGTTATGGAAATCATATCGAGAGAACTCAACATTCCTCTCGACAAAGTCAGAAAAGGCGGCGGCGAGGATTCTCAAATTGCCGTATGCAGAGTAAAGGAGGTGCAAAGATGAGCGCACTTTCATACGACGTTGTAATTATCGGCGGCGGCCCTGCAGGTATGGCGGCGGCTCTCGCTTCCCGCAAGCAAGGCGCAAAAACACTCATTCTCGAACGTGACGTACGTCTGGGCGGCATACTCAATCAGTGCATACACCAAGGCTTCGGACTTCATTATTTCGGCGAGGAAATGACGGGACCCGAATATGCGGACAGATTTCGCAAGATGGTCGAGGCGGAAGACATCGACGTTATGCTTGAAAGTATGGTGCTTTCCCTTGACGAAAACAAGGAAGTATGCGTGCTTTCTCCGACGCAAGGCTATTGCAAAATCAAGGCGGGCGCAATCGTGCTTGCTATGGGTTGCAGAGAACGCACCGCGGGCGCAATCGCGCTTCCAGGCACTCGCCCCGCAGGCATATATACCGCAGGTATGGCGCAAAAGATTTGCAACCTCGACGGCTATCTCGTGGGCAAGGACGTAGTTATTCTCGGAAGCGGCGACATCGGACTCATTATGGCGCGCCGTATGACGACAGAGGGCGCAAACGTCAAACTTGTGCTCGAACTTATGCCGTATTCGAGCGGACTCAAGCGTAACATCGTTCAGTGCCTCGACGACTACAATATTCCCATTAAGTACAGCCACACGATCACGAGAGTGGAGGGCAAACCGCGTATGACGGGGCTTTGGTACGCACCCGTAGGCGCGGACAGAAAACCCGACCTTTCAAAAGAGCAGTACGTTGCGTGCGACACGCTTTTGCTTTCCGTCGGTCTTATCCCCGAAAACGATTTGCTAAGCGGCACTAACGTCGAAATGAGCAGAATCACAAACGGCGCGGTCGTTGACGAAAACAGAATGACGAGCGTTGAGGGCATATTCTCTTGCGGAAACGTTCTTCACGTTCACGACCTTGTGGACAACGTATCTCACGAGGCGGAAACGGCAGGCGAGTGCGCGGCGAAATACGCTTTGGGCAAATCCGAAAAACTCGGCGAAAGAGTCAACGTCGTTGCAAAGGACGGCGTAAGATACGCGCTTCCGCAAATTCTCAACAAGGGCGAAGGAAAAGTGCAAATCTTTTTCAGAGTCGGCGACGTGTACAAAAACTGCAAACTTGTCGTCGAAAGCGACGGAAACGTCCTTGCAAGCAAAAAATGTATGGTTCTTGCCCCGGGTGAAATGGGCAACGTGATTATAGACAAATCCGCCGTTACGGGCGACGTCGTCGTGAGGTTGGAAAAATGAATACTATTTGCATAATGTGCCCTATGGGCTGTCCTCTTACAATCGAAGAAATAAACGGTGAAGTCGTCGTTTCGGGCAACACTTGCAAAAGAGGCGCGATGTACGGAAAAGAGGAATACACGCACCCAAAAAGATGCGTTACAACTCTCGTCGAAATGAGGTCGGGCGGCGTGGCTTCTTGCAAAACGTCAACCACCGTTCCCAAAGAACGTATATTCGACGTGGTGAATTTTATCGGTAAACTCAGAGCCCCCGACGACGTCAAAATCGGTGACGTAGTCGCAAAAGACGTTCTCGGCTTGGGTGCGGACGTAGTTATCACGGGAAGAAAATAATATCTCAAACGGACTTTTTACACGATATTTTCGGTATTAAAGTCCGTTTTTGCTTATAATTTACTTTGATGAAGGTCAATTAGATTCCGCATATTCGATTGACTTTCAAAGCGCGAAAGAAGAAAACTATGAGGATAAAAGGCAGACGCATATTCAATTACAGACCTATGCTGTTTTTCGCTTTGACTCTCGCACTCGGCATAATTATCGCCGAAGCGTGTTACGGTTTGAGCGTATGGGCGTTTCTTTCTCTGCTTTTCGTTTTTCTTTTGTCATTCGCGCTCGTTCTCGCTTTCAAAAAGTCGAGAAAACTCTTTTACATTCCGCTTGCGCTAATCGTCGGTTTCGTTGCGATGTCCGCTACGAATTTGCAATATAATTCGATAAAATTGAATAATTATTCAGGCGAGATAACCGCAAAAGTCAATAGCGAAATAGTTTACAGCGGCAAATATTATACTTTCGACGCCGCCGAAATTTACGTTGACGGCAACAAAGTCAAATACGAGGCGAGAGTGTACGCTTATCTCGACGATTTGAACTTTTCCGTCGGCGACACCGTGGTTTTGACGGGAAAATTGCGCTATTATTCTCACGAAAAATTCGACAATTACTATCCTCGCAAAATATCGAGCGGTCAACGCTATTCGATAACCGCGTATTCGGCGTACAAAGTTTCGGGCGGCAAATTGAGTTTCCCCGACAATCTGCAAGTGCGCATAAAGAAAATATTGCGCCAAAATCTCGACGACAAAACCGCTTCCATAGTTCAAGCGCTCGTGCTCGGCGACAAATCGGGCATAGATTCAAACCTTTACGACGACATCAAATCAGGCGGACTCGCTCACGTCCTTGCGGTCAGCGGTCTGCATGTTTCAACGCTCGCCACCGCGATTTATTTCGTGCTCAAAAAGTTGAAAGTCAATCCCAAAGCGAGTTTTGGCATAGTGCTTGTCGCAACGTTTTTCTATTCTATGCTTTGCTCGTTCACGGCGTCGTCGCTTCGCGCGGTGATTATGAGCGGCGTGTATATGTTCTCGTCGGCGTTCTCGAAAAAGAAAGACGACGTTTCGTCAATATCTCTCGCCGCAATCGTAATCATTATGGTTCGTCCCGCCGACTTATTCGACATCGGATTTTTGCTTTCGTTTGCGTCCGTTTTCGGCATATTCATTTTCGACAGACCGTTTGAAAGGGCAGGACTTAAACTCGTCGAAAAGATAAGCCCAAAACGCAAAATCGGCACGAATTTCGCAAAAGTCTGCGCATTGTCTTTTGCGACGAATTTGTTTACTTATCCGCTCGTTGCGTACTTTTTCGGCGAAGTGCCGACTTTGTTCGTGCTATCAAATTTCTTGATTCTTCCGTACATAATGGCGTTTTACGTCATCGCGCTCATACTCGTCACCCTTGCCACGATAACGGGTTTCGGCGGACTCGTTTTGCCGCTCAAATATCTGCTCGTGCCGTTCAGATTGTTCGTCGGACTTGTCGGAAGCGTAAGTTTTTCGACGATAACCGTATCTGCAGACATAATCACGGTCGTTGCGCTCATCGTGCTTATGGTGTTCGTTTCGAGATTCGTATTTCTCGACAGAGTGAAGAAAACGCGAGGCGCGTGCCTTATCCTTTGTGCCGCAATGGTTTTGCGTTCGATGCTCATTGCTTTTGCTTAATTTCTTATTAGCCTATTCCGTTTTTGCTCGATGTCGTGTTTGGCTAATATTTTGCCGTTTCCGCTTGCACTTGATTTTGAATTGGCACAAAGATTGCTTTTGTCACGAAATGCGTTTAAGTTTGAAAAAAATGATATTTTTTGTTCGCTTTTTTTTGCTTTTTTTTGTACGTTTTTTCTACTGTTTTTCGTTGTTTTTGCATATCCTAATATCGTAAAAACGCAATATTTTTCCGCATTTTTCGCTCTTTTTGACGACAAAAAGGGGGATTTGGCGGAAAAAAAGAAAAATGTATTGCGCTTGCGCACGTTATGTGTTAAGATAATTATGTTTATAAAACTCTGATGAGGGAGTGAAAATTATGCAAGACTTCAAACTCGGCCCGCTCGACGGCGCCGCCGCATTGATCGTCATCGTCGTTGCAATCGTTGCAGCGCTTGCTCTCGTTGCCGTTTTCGTGGTCAACATCGTCAAAGCCGTTAAGGAACGCAACGACCAAAAAGAAGACCAAGCCGAAAACGAATTTTTTGCCGAATACGGCGTTACGGGCGAGGAATTGCGCCTCAATCAAAAAATCGCACAAAAACGTCAGGAACTTCTCGGACTTTTGCGTAAAAAGAAAGTCAAAACCGCAAAGACCGCCGAGCCTATCCCTGAACCAGTCGTTCAAGACGAGCCCGTTGTGACGG
This sequence comes from uncultured Eubacteriales bacterium, assembly GCA_900547975.1. GTDB lineage: Bacteria > Bacillota > Clostridia > Christensenellales > CAG-917 > CAG-475. The sequence continues at coordinate 29,067 of URIX01000017.1, forward strand.
AAGAACCGATAGCGGAAGAACCCGTGCAAGAGCCTGTTCCCGAACCGGTCGTTCAAGAGGAAGTTAAGGAAGAACCTGCACCCGTCGAAGAACCCGTAAAAGAAGAACCCGTCAAGGAAGAAGTTAAAGTCGAGCCCGTTCAAGAGCCTGTCGTAGAGCCTGTCAAGGAAGAACCGATAAAGGAAGAACCTAAGGTCGAACCCGCACAAGAACCTATTCCCGAACCCGTCGTTCAAGAGGAAGTCAAACAAGAACCCGCACCCGTCGAAGAACCCAAGAAACAAGGCGTTGCTAAACCCGCCGCAAAGAAAGTCGTCAAGAAAAAACCCGACGACTGGTCGAAGTACGACGGTACGTACGAGGGGTATTATTACGACCCCGAAGACGCCTGCTATTATGAAGGTACGCCTTCTGCCGCGCTTGCAAAGAAACTCGCCGCAAAAGAAGCGGAACTCGAAGCTCTCAACGCAAACAAGGACAAGAAAGTCGTCATCAAGAAAGTTGCGCCGCCGTTTGCTGCGCTCAAGACGCCCAAGAATAAACGTCAAGCACCCAAGCCTGTCGCAGGTTTCGACGAAGCGGTTATCTATGGCAAATACGTCATCGAACACGTCGACAAAGAGGACGGCACGCAAGAGTGGTTCTACACGCTCTACGACGCAAGCGGAAACAACATCTACGAAAGTTCCAACTACACCACGCAAGCATACTGCGAGCGCGCAATCAACCGTTTCAAATCTCACGCTATCATCGGCACTTACACGATCGAAGCGGCAGACGGCAAATTCTTCTTCGTGCTTAAACGTAAGACGTACGTCCACAAAGGATCGCCGCAAAATACGTTTGAAGAAGCAAACAGCCATATGAGAGAAATCAAGAACTTTGCGCAAACGGACATCGTAAGAGTTCAATAACAAAGCAAAGAGCGCAACGGACAAACCGTTGCGCTTTTCATATCTGCGATATTGAGAGGTATAGCACTGCAAATATTATTACGCAGATAATATTGCTAACAAATAAAAGGATAAAAGCATATATGGATTTTTCGGTTTTGAAAAAGAATCTCGAAGCGCACGGCTTTCAAGTTTCGACGTTTGAAACGGCAAAGGAAGCAAGCGAGTATCTAAACAGTCAAATAGACGGCAAAAGCATAGGTTTCGGCGGAAGCGTAACGCTCGACCAAATGAACGTTTTGAAACTGCTTGAAACGCACAATAAGGTGCTTTATCGTTTCGACAATCCCGACGGCAAAACGCCCGTCGAGGTAATGAAAGAATCGCTTACGGCAGACGTATTCCTAACAAGTGCGAACGGCGTTGCCGAAACGGGCGAAATCATCAACATCGACGGCAACTGTAACAGAGTGGCAGGCGAGTTGTACGGACATCAAAAGGTGTATATAATAATCGGCAAAAACAAAATCGTGCCCGATTTTGAAAGTGCGTTGTGGCGAGCAAGAAATATTGCCGCGCCGAAGAATGCCGTCAGACTTCACAAAAACACGCCTTGCGCCGCAAACGGCGGCAACAAATGCTACGATTGTTCGAGTCCCGAACGCATTTGCAAAGCCTTGACCGTGCTTTGGCGCAAGCCCACGAATTGTCCATACGAAGTGCTTATCGTCAACGAAGAATTGGGGTATTGATTGAATCAATTAATAATGAATAATGAATAATTAATAATTAATAATCGAGGGTGGGCGTTGCCCACACTCAAATGAATTTGTACATCGCACCATTCAAAAAGGCACTCAAAGAGTGCCTTTTGTGTTACCGGTGCTATTTGCTTACGCAAATAATTTATCGTTGCTTGTGCAAACGATTACTTCGTTAAACCCTCTTGGACTGCTACCGCACAAGCGACGCAATTTACAGAACCAAAAAAGCATTAGGTCTTGGTTCTGCTTTGCTTACGCAAAGATTTTTCGTTCGCTTGTGCAAACGATTACTTCGTTAAACCCTCTTGGACTGCTACCGCACAAGCAACGCAATTTACAGAACCAAAAAAGCACCTATTCAGGTGCTTTTGGGTTTTGGTTCTGCTTTGCTTACGCAAAGATTTTTCGTTCGCTTGTGCAAACGATTACT